>NZ_JBEXLA010000003.1:264472-267390 GCF_040609715.1 Streptomyces sp. NPDC004610
GGTCGTTGGCTTGGTGGCCTGGGGGGGGGGTGGGGTTGTGGCCCCCCCATTGCCCTCCGGGCGTTGGGGGGTCGCCCCGGGGGGAACCGCCCTTCCGCTGTCGGCTCTGACGGTTTTGTCGGCAACCCGCCTCCGCCGCGCTACTTCGCCAGCTTGCCGTCCGCCCGGACCGCGAACCAGGTTCCGCCGACACCCTGCCCCGCCGTGTCACCCGGCTCCTCGTCCCCGGTGAACCAGTACAGCGGCCAGCAGTCGATGGTGAGCTGGGAGGTGCCGTCCGGTCGCTCGAACTCGATGACCTTCTTGGGGTCGACGCCCTCGATCCGCCCCAGCTCCGCCTTGTCCAGCATGGCGGCGGGCTTCCACTTCTCCAGGCAGGCACCCGTGCACGCCGACTTCATCGGCCACGCGCTGTCCTTGGTGAAGCGGTACAGGGTCCGCCCCTTGCCGTCCTGGACGATCTCGCCCAGCTCGGCGTCCTCCCGCACCGACAGCGGCGGCAGTTCAGCCTCCCCGGTGTCCACCAGTTGTGCCTTCCCGCCGTCCGGACCGGCCGCGAACCAGGTGCCGCCCACTCCCTGCCCATTGGTCTGCTTGGGCTGGGTGTCCTTCGCGAACCGGTAGAGCGGCCAGCCGTCCAGAGTGAGCTGCTGGGAGCCGTCCGCGCGGGTCACCTTGCCCACCAGCTTCGGGTCCATTCCCGCCGCGGCCTGCGCGTCCGCCGCCGGTACCGGGGGCCAGGCCGTGGCGCAGTCGCCGTCGCAGTTCGACTTGGGCGGGGCGGCGGTGTCGTTGTCGAAGCGGTACAGCGTGAAGCCCGCGCTGTCCGTCACCACCGGCCCCAGCTTCTCGCTCTCCCACACACTCAGCCTGCCCGCCGTGCTGGGCCGGGCACCGGTGTCCTGGCTCCCGCCCGTCTCGGCCGCCACGACCGGCGACTGCCCCGCGCCCTGCGGGGACGCGCCGCCGCCGCCCTGCTCACCACCGCAGGCGGTCAGCAGCACCAGCGCCGCCGTCGTACCGGTCGCCGTCCACACCGCGCTCCGCCAGTTCCGCATGACTGTCCTCATCTCTTCGATATCTCGCAGGGGGTTCGGAGGTGTTGCTGAGGTGTTGCTGAGATGTTCCTGAGGTATTTCTGAGGTGCTTCTCGGGTTGCTCGGGTTGCTCAGGTTGCTCGGGGATCTCTGGTGTCGCCCGTGGTGCCGTCCCGGCGGCCGGGGAGGAGGCCGCCGGCCGCCGGGACGGGGTCGGGGCAGGTGCCGTCGTCGTCCGCACCCGCTGATTCCGTGGCCGGTCCCGCCCTCAACACGGGTCCCCGCCCGGGATGGTTCACGGGATGCGGGAGTCAATTGCCGAGTGGGGGGAGGGAGTTGGAAGGGTCGTCACACCCGGTCCGCCGACAGCGCCAGCGCAGCCGGTACCGTCACCCGCAGTCCCAGGACGCCCAGATCCACCGTGCCCTCTGGTTCGGCGTGCCAGCGCCAGTGCGCGCCCGGGACATCGCCCACCGACAGCACGCTCCAGCCGCCGTGCGGCGCGGCGAGTCCGGCTAGGGCGTGGGCCTCGGCGGAGTCCCGGGGCGGGCGCATCATCAGCAGGAAGCCGGTGATCCGGTCCGGGCCCGAGGGCGCGCGGACGAGTCCGAGTCCCAGTGCCTCGGCCGCCTCGAAGACCCGCGCGGGCGCCTGGTCCTCCACCTCGGCCAGGGACCGGACCCGTACCAGGCCGTGCAGTCCCGGCAGGGTGTCGGGGTCCGGGTCCACCGCGACCACCACCGTGTTCTGCCAGGGCAGTTCCAGCAGACCGTGCGCGAGCGCGGTCAAGGTGTCCCGGGCCACCCGCAGATCGCCCCGGACACTGAGGGCGCCGTTGAGCTGCCCCAGCCCGACCATCACCTGCGCGTCCCGGGCGTCCACCCCGACCCGCGCCAGATGCGGGAGCGTCAGCTGCGGCGCCTCCCCGGCGTCCGGGTCGTCGTCCGATGCCGTGGACGGCCGGTACTCGGCCATCGCGCCCCGCACCTCCAGATCCCCGGCCCGCGTCGCCGACCCGCCGTTCCCCTCCCGGCGCGGCTCGTAGCCCGGTGTGGAGGGCAGGCCCGCGCGCCGCCAGTCATGCGGGGCGTGCGCCGTCCACGGTGCCGGTGCCCGGGTGCCGCCCGACACCGACGCCAGCAGTTGCTCGCCGTCCGCCCGGACCGTGAACACCCGCGTCGGCGCCCCCGGCCCGCCCGCGCCGACCAACTCGTCCAGCGCGGACCGCACCAGGACGGGCGTACGGGTGTCCGCCGCGAGCCGTCGCGCCAGCCGGGCCCGGCGCCGCCTCCGCAGCGCCACCGCCAGCGGGCGCGGCAGCCTCGGCCGCAGTACCCGCGCCACCCGGGCGACACCCCGCCCCAGCGCCCGGAGCCAGCGCGTCAGCGGACGGCGGGCCAGCACCGCGACGGTCAGCGCCGCGACTCCGGCCGCCCCGCCGGCCACCAGCCCGACCGGCACTTTCCCGCCCGCGCCGAAGGGGCCACCGGAACGCGTCGCCGAGGGCGGCTGCGGCGGCGCCGACTGCTGTGCCGCGCCCGGCGCCTCCTCGGGCAGTTCCCCGAACTGCACCCCGGGGCCCTCCGCGTCGGTCGGCAGCCGTAGCGCGAATCCCGGCACCAACTGCTCCGCGCTGACGAACACATCACCGCCCGGCAGCACCCGGCCCGTGTTCAGCACCAGGATCTCCTGGAAGCGGTCCGGGTCGCCGAGCACCCGCCCCGCGATGTCCTGGAGGCCGTCCACCGCGCCGCCGTTCTCCTCCGGAGTCCTGACCACATAGAACTTGGTCAACTCCGCCGTCCGCAGCGCGCTGCTCGTCCGCGGCAGGCCGTCTGCCCGCAGCGCACTGTCCGTCCGTAGCGCGCTGTCTGCCCGCAG
>NZ_JBEXLA010000003.1:267485-375122 GCF_040609715.1 Streptomyces sp. NPDC004610
CGCAGCACGCCGTCCGTCCGCAGCTCACTGTCCGTCCGCAGGACACCGTCTGCTCCCGGCACGCCGACCGTCCGCAGAACACCGTCTGCCCGCAGCACGCCGTCCGTCCGCAGCTCACTGTCCGTCCGCAGGACACCGTCTGCTCCCGGCACGCCGACCGTCCGCAGAACACCGTCTGCCCGCAGCACGTCGGCCGTCCGCAGCTCACTGTCCGTCCGCAGGACACCGTCTGCTCCCGGCACGCCGACCGTCCGCAGAACACCGTCTGCCCGCAGCACGCCGACCGTCCGAAGCACGCCGTCCGTCCGCAGAACACCGTCCGCCCGCAGCTCAGCGCCCGTCCGCAGCGGACTGCCCATCCGCAGCTCGCCGCCCGCCCGTTCCGGTGGGGCGCTCGCCGCGGCGGCGCGCTCCGCCGGCAGCAGCAGGACCACGGTGGCGGCGGCCAGCAGCATCAGCCCGGACCGGGCGGGTCGCCCTGTCCCCGTTCCGCCCCAGGTCCTCGTCAGGTGCGTCGTCCGTCTCGGGTCGTCGCGCATCTGTTCTGTGCCTCCTCCGCACGTCCTGCGCGCGGCGGGCCGGTTCCGTGCGGCCGTACGCCATGGGATTCCGTACGGCCGCGCGGCCCGCACCGGCCCGCCGCGCCCGCGCGCCGTCGGCGCGCGTCGGGGAGCACACGGACGGGACCGCCGCAGCGGTTCAACCACGGGTCGTCCGGTGTCCCGCTGAACCGGAAGCCGGTGCCCGTACGTGCCTGGCGCGGTGAGCAGATCGGACACCGGGAGGCCGTACAGATGCCGCGACGACACACCACGGGCTGGGAGATCCTGGGCTTCGGGGAGGACCCCACCCCCGGCGACCCGGACAGCATCCTGACGCTGTCCGGGACCTACCGGCACATCGGCGAGCAGGCCGCCGAAGGGCTGGACCTGCTGCGCGGGGACGGCGCCATCGCCCAGGGCACCGGTGAGTCCATGACCGCGCTCAAGGAGCGGGTGCGGGAGGTCCCGGTGATGCTCCAGCACGCCCAGGTCTCCTTCACCATGGCCGCCGACGCCTACAACCACTACGCGCGGGAGCTGGAGCGGGCCCAGTCCATGCTGGACGAGGCCATCGACCGGGGGCTCGCGGTGGAGGCGCTGGCCAGGAGCCGGGTCGGGGCGCTCCCGGCGGAGGCCACCCCGGAGCAGGTCACCGCCAATGACGAGGAGCGGGCCCGCGTCGACGCCGCCCAGCAGGAACTGGCGGCGGCCACCCGGCTCGCGCAGGACGCCCGCGATGTACGGGAGACGGCGTCCACCGACGCCTCGGGGATCCTGCTGGACGCCGCCGAGGCGGCCATCCCCGCCCGGGACGTGCTGGAACAGCTCGGTGAGTTTCTGTCCGACAACCCGTTGATCGAGATCATCGCCGGGATCGTCGTCGGCATCATCGCGGTGTTCATCCCGGCGCTGGGGCTGCTGCTGGGCGCGGTGCTGCTCGCGGTGAGTCTGATCCGGATGCTGGGCACCGGGAAGATCGACATCGGGGAACTCCTCATCGGCATCTTCACCCTGCTGCCCGGTGCCGCGTTCCTGGGCGCGCTGGGCAAGTTCGGCGCCGGTGCCGCGAAGCTGGCCGCGGCTGCCGCGTTCCTGTCCAAGCTGGGCAAGGGCAATGGGCTGATCGGCAAGGCCGTCGCGCTGATCCTCCAGGGCAGTACGGCGTTCCGGAAGTTCTTCGGGCCCCTCGGCAAGGGCATCGCCGGGCTGAAGGTCAGCCCGCTGGGCGCGACCTCCGTCAAGATCGCCATCGAGACGGCCACCGAGTTCACCCTGGGGTTCGTGGCCGCCGCCATCACCGCCGCGATCGAGAAGAAACCGTTCGATATGAAGGGGGCCGCGATCGGCGGGGCCATCGGCGGCGCGATCGGCGGCGGCATCGCCGGGTTCGGCAGCACCGCCCTGGCCAACAACATCAAGAACGCCTTCACCGTCGAAGGCAAGTTCAAGAGCAACATCGACAAGGTCTTCTCCAAGGGCAGCTTCGGCTTCGCCCCGGACGGCTCCTTCGGACTGACCAACTTCTTCTTCGTCAACGGCCCCGGCCTGCCCCAGAAGGTCTCCTTCCACGGGCTGGGGAGCAGCACCAGCGCCACCCCCGCCACCGGGGAGGTGAACACCGTGGTGACGACCCCCGACGGGCTGTCCACGGAGAGCAAGACCGACCCGGGGGCGCCCAAGCCGCCCGCGGACCCGGCGGAGGCCCCACCGGTCGTCACCACCACGACCACCACCACCCCGGACGGCTTCACCTCCACGACCACGGGCGGGATCAACACCATCTCCTCCCCGCAGGGCGACACGGTGGTCTCGGACGGTACGACGACCACCGTCACCACCCCGGTCAGTGTCCAGAACGAGCTGAGCACCACCCTCACCCCGGACGGCGGCTTCACCACGTCCGGTCCTTTCGGGGAGATCATCGCGACGGGTGACTCGGCCGTCATCACGGGGCCACGGCCCGCGCCGCAGCCGGTTGTGGGGGAGGGGGGTGACGGGAATCCAGGGGACGTCAACGCCGGGAACGCCGACGGCGGAAACATCAACGCCGGGAACCCAGATGCCGGAAACATCAACGCCGGGAACATCAACCCCGGCGACGCCGACGGCGACAACACCCCCGCCCCGGCACCCCCCACCCCCGTCAACGACCCCGACGCCATCGACATCCACCCCGCCGACCTCGACCTCGTCCCCCCGCCGAACCCCGTCCCCGACCAGCCCGCCCAGGCTCCCAACCCCGCCCCGCCGGACGGCACCCCCACCCCCGGTCCCACCGAGTTCACCCTCGAAGGCAACGGCGTCACGACCGGCGACGGGGGGCTCAACGCGGCCGGGGACGGGGTGTCCAACACCGTCACCACCGACACCGTCGTCGTCAGCAACCAGAACGAGGTGACCACCCTGTTCGACCCGCAGCAGGGCGGGCCGGACGGCCCACCGCTGGCCACCCACGACCCGGCGACCGGCCAGATCACCCTGGACGCGGGCCCCGGTCACACCCTGAGCGCCGATGCCAACGCGCCGGGCCAGGTCACCTTCGACGGCAATCAGATCGCCGTCGACGGGACGGGCACGGTCACCTTCACCGACGGCGGCAACGGCCAGCAGGTGATCCTCCCGCCGCCCGGTAAGGCCCCCGGCGCCGTCGAACCGCCGGTCGCCGCCACCGTCCAGGACACCACGACCACCACCGTCCTCACCGGCGACGGCACCGCCAAGGTGTCCACCCCGGGCGGGCCGTCGGTCACCCTGGACGGCACCGGGTTCACGGTGGACACCCAGACGGTCAACCCGACGACCGTCCAGTTCAACGGCGCCGCCACCACCCTGACCGTCACCCCGGGCACCGCGACCCCCGTGACCGTCGATCCCACGGGTACGGTCACCGTCTCCGGCATCACCACGACCGGCGGCGGCACCGGCACCCTGAGCGGCCCGGCCGGGACCGTCGGTTTCGGACCGGAGGGCCAGGTGGTGCGCCCCGGGCCCGGCGCCGGACCCCCCGTCACCCTCGGCACGGACGGCACCTTCGACGCCGGGGACATCATCCGGGGCGGCGACGGCGCGGTCACCGCCGGTCCGCCCGCCGACCCGGCCGTGGTGCACGCCCCGGGGCCGGACGGCGGCACGGTGGTGACCCATGACGGGCTGGACATCACCGTGCCCCCGAACGGGCCGCTCACCGTGAAGAACCACGAGAACCAGGACGTCCCCTACCCGGCCCAGCCGACCGCCGGATTCCCGGTGACCTTCGGGCCGGTGGACATCGGGGTCGGCGCGGGCGGCGGCCACATCCTCACCGTCGGCGGCCAGCACACCACCGTCACCCTGGGCCCGGCCGGGACGACGACCCTCGTCAACGGCCCCTTCACCAGCACCCAGACCACCACCGGCGTCACCACCACCGTCACCGGCCCCGGCGGCGGCACCGTCACCACCGTGCCGCAGGGCGGCAGCACCGTCGTCCAGGGTCCCACCCAGGCCACCACCGGGCCCGGGGCACCCGCCACCGTCACCCCGGTCGGCGCCCAGGCCGGGAACCCGGTCCTGACCGTCTCCCCGCCCGGCGCCGACACCCCCGCCACGGTCACCACCTCGGACGGCACCACCTCCACCCTGTCCGGCACGGGCGCCGACACCGCCGTGGGCGGCAATCCGGCCGCCTCCGCCACCGCCGAGGGCCCCGACCTCGTCACCGAGGCCCCGGCCGGACCGAACACCACGGTCGTGCACACCCCGGAGGGCACCGTCGTCCACGGCAACGACGGGAACTTCGGGGTCGGCCAGGACGGCAGCGTGCAGAGCAACGACACGGTCATCGCCCCCGGCACCATCCCCGGCGGCATCCCGGCCGTCACCCTCACCCCCGGCACCGGGGAGCCGACCTCCGTAGCGCCCAAGGGGGTCATCACCCCCGACATCGTGCTGAGCACACCCGGCGACGGCGGCGCGGTGTTCGTGCCCAAGGTGGAGGAGGGGGTGACCCCCACCGCCGTGAAGTCCGCGCCGGACGGCACCCTGACCGTGCAGGGCCCCGGCGGGAACTCCGCAACCGTCGGCCCCCTCGGTCACCCCGAGGGCGGCGGCACCACCTCCGGCCCGTACACCGTCACCAATGGCGGGGGCGGCACGATCACCACGGACGGTGATGTCACCACCTTCGCCGGGCACGGCACCGTCACCACCTTCACCACCGGCCCGGACGGCACCACCACCACGACCGTCCACCAGCCCACCGGCATCACCCACACCGTGGCCGGCGGCGACAGCACGGTCACCGTGACCAATCTGCCGCACGGAGCCACCATCACCGCCGACCACACCGGCGGCCAGGTCACCACCCCGCCGCAGACCGGCCCCCTCGGCTTCCCCACCCTCACCGGCGGCGGCAACACCCTCTCCAACGGCGCGGACGGCATCACCATCACCAGCCCCGGCAGCGACCCCGTCGCCGACCCCGGCTCCACCGTCACCCACCACCCCGGCCCCCGGGGCGGCCTGGACGGTGTCTTCGACGTCCAGCACGGGCCCGCCGCCGGTACTTTCGCCCCCGGCGGTCCCGTCGGACTGGGGCCGTCCGGGAACACGGTGAACGGGCAGACCGTGGACACCGGCGGCAACCCGGTCGGCACCGCCCCCGGCGACACCGTGGTCAGCACGGTCACCGGCGACGGCAAGGGCGCCGTGAGCGTCCCGGCCTTCGGCGGCGCCGGGAGCATCGGGCACAGCAACGCCTTCGGCGGGCCCTCCACCGTCGACACCGGTGACATCACCATCGGCAAGACCCAGGACCCGTACGTGGACAGCGCCCTGACGCCAGGTCAGAAGTCCACGGTCCTGGACGGCCCCGCCCATCCGGGCAACGCGGGCGCGCCCAAGGTGCCTCCGGTGTTCACGGTGGGTCCCACCCACAACCCCGGTGGCGCGCCCACCGTGGAGATCCCCCTGGGCGGCGGCGGGGCCACGACCACGGCGGACGGCATCGTCGTCAAGGCCAACGGGGACGGCTCGTTCGAGCTGTCGGTGCCCGGCTCGCTCGACCCCCAGGACACGGTCACCGTCCATCAGGACGGCACCCTCACCGGCCCCGGTGTCCTCCAGCCGGAGGGGCCCGCCGGACCCGGTGGCGCCCTCCCGCCCCCGTTCGGCACCTTCAGCAACGGCGCCGGGGTGACCTCCGGCAGCCCGCCCGCCGCCACCCTGACCGGCGGTGCTCCGGGCGGTGTCACCGTCGACCCCGGCACCCCCGCCGTCTTCACCCCGCCACCCGGCGGTAACGGCACCACGGTCACCTTCGGCAACAACAGCGGCACCGCCACCGTCGCCGACCCGGCGGGCGGAGTCACCGTCACCCACACCCCGGACGGCGGCGCCACCTTCCAGAGCACCAACGACCAGCAGACCACCACCCTCACCCTCGGCAGCGACGGAGTGAAGGGCACCGTGACCACCCATGGACCGGACGGCGACACCTTCACCGTGGAGGTCGGTGACAGCGGCGCCATCAAGGTCAAGGACGGCAACGGCACCACCACCGAACTCGACCCCGGCGGCTCCTTCAACGAACAGCACTCGCCGTCCCACGCCTACGACGCCTACGCCAACGGCCCGCTGCCGGTCAGTGAATGGCGGGACTACAGCTACGAGGCCGTGACGAGCCTCCTCAAGGGCACCGTCAGCAATATGTTCACGGTCCTCTACCAGGTCGAACAGCAGAACGCGAACTCCCCGGACGCCCTGGAGAACGCCCTCGTCCGGCTGTTCAACGGCCTCGGCACCGGCCTGTACGGCAAGAAGCTGGAGAACCAGTACGGCTTCAAGACGAACGGCCTGGAGACCCCCCTCGCGGCCATCCCCACCAAGGTCCTCGGCAGCCTCAACAACAACGCCGACACCGCGAACCTCAACCCGCCCCCGCCCCCGGCCCCGCCCACCGAACCGGAGCCGCAGCCGGATTCCGCGCCCGTGTGAACCGCTTCCCCGGCACCTACGTGTTCCAGGTGCGCACGCGCGCCATCACCCGCCACCCATCACCCGCCACCCACCTCGCACGGAGGAGATCCCCCATGGCCCAGTACTTCGTCGACGACCTGATCACCGCGCAGACCTCCCAGAAGAACATGAACCAGTACCAGCAGGCGCTGGCCCTGCTGGAGGAGATCAACCGCGAACTGGACAACCTGGTCGCCACCGGCTACCGCACCGAGACCTCGGAGCAGAAGTTCATCCCCTTCTACCAGCAGTTCAACACGAGCTGTGAGCAGACCATGGAGGGCCTGCGGGGCATCGCCCAGTACGTCAAGGGCGTGGGCGACGGCTTCGGCGAACTCGACCGCACCATGGGCAACAACCTCACCGCGGGCTGACCCGCCCCCTGAATGTCTCCCGGGGGCGGTACCTCCCCCGCTGTCCCCGGGAGACCACCCGCCGAAGCACCTGGCACCGTCCACCCCGTACGCCCGAGGAGCGCCATGCGTCTCACCGTCACCGCGATCGACCCCTCGCAGGGCGAGAGCGCGGACTTCCTGATCGACGCCGACCCCGCCACCCCCACCGGTGAGATCGCCTCCGCGCTCGGCGACCGCCTCGGCACCCGCGCCCCCGCCCCAGCCCTCGCCCTCTACCTGGGCCCCGACGCCCTCCCCGCCGACCGGCCCGTGGGGCAACTGGGCCTGCGGGCAGGGGAGTTGCTCAGTCTGGGCGTCCCCCTCGCGCTGCCGCCCGTGGAACCCGAGGGCGTGCTCGAACTGCGGGCCGTGGGCGGGGAGGGCGCCGGTGCCGTGTTCCGGCTGCCGCCCGGCGAGTACACCGTGGGCGCCGCCGAGTCCTGCGCCGTACGCCTCACCGCCGCCGGTATGCCGTCCGTCGCCGCCGGACTGCGGATCGCCGCGGACGGCACCGCCGAGGCCCGCGCGCTCGCCCCGGACGGCGTTCTGCTGGACGCCCGACCCGCCGCCGACTGGACCCCCCTCCCGGTCGGCGGCGTCCTCACCGCCGGACCCGTGCTGCTGGAACTCGCCGTGCCCACCCGCCCCGACGCCGCCGTCCAGCCCGCCGAGGACGGCACCCTCGACTACAACCGCCCGCCCCGGCTGCTCCCGCCGCCCGTCGACAACCGCTTCCGGCTGCCCCAGCCCCCCGGAAAGCCGCCCCGGCACCCCCTCCAGCTCGCCATCATCTTCGCCCCGCTGCTGATGTCCTTCACCGGAGTGCTGGTCTTCAACAACGCCCGCTATCTGGTCTTCGGACTGCTCTCCCCGGTCATCGCCCTGGTCGGCCAGCTCTCCTACAAACGGCGCGGCAAGGACGACCACCAGGAGCAACTGGAGGAGTACGAGCGGCGCAAGGCGGAACTGGACGAGGATGTCGCCGCCGCCGTCCTCGCCGAACAGCGGCTGCGCCGCACCTCCTGCCCCGACCCCGCCGCCGTCACCCTCATCACCACCGGCCCGCGCCAGCGACTGTGGGAACGCCGCTGGCGCGACGGCGACTTCCTGACGCTGCGCCTCGGCGCCGGGGACCGGCCCGCGTTCCTGGAACTCCAGGACCCCGCCGAACCCGAGCACCGCCAGCGCATCACCCGCACCACCCACGCCGTCCCCGTCACCGTGCCGCTGCGCACCGCCGGGGTCCTCGGGATCGCCGGGGGAGCCCCGGCCGTACCGCTGACCCGGTGGATCGTCGCCCAGTGCGCCGCCCTGCACAGCCCCGCCGACCTGCGGATCTGCGTGCTGTCCGGCAGCCGTGACAAGACCCGCGACGCCGACCGCTGGGCCTGGGTGCACTGGCTGCCGCACACCGCCCCGTGCGACGGGCGCCTCGGCCTCGGCACCACCGCCGAGTCCACCGGCCGCCGGATCGCCGAACTCGCCGCGCTCGTCCAGGCCCGTACCGAGGGCGGGAACCGGTCCGCGCGCGGCGGCGCGGCCGGGGAACCCGACATCCTGGTGGTCCTGGACGGCGCCCGGCGGCTGCGCGCCCTGCCCGGGGTGATCCCGCTGCTGCGCGAGGGCCCCGCCGTGGGCGTGTACTTCGTCTGCGTGGACGACGAGGCCCGGCTGCTGCCCGAGGAGTGCCGGGCCGTCGCCATCGCCGGACCGCACGGCCTGCTCCGCCTCGAACAGGACGCCGCCGACCCCGTGGAGGAGGCCCTCACCGACGCCCCCGGCGCCGCCTGGGCGCTCGGGGTGGCCCGTGCCATGGCCCCGGTCCGCGATGTCGGCGACGACAGCGAGGAGACCCTGCTGCCCGGCTCCGCCCGGCTGCTGGACGTCCTCGCCCTGGAACCGCCCAGCGCCGGGGCCGTGGCGGCGGGCTGGGCCGGGGGCGGACGCACCACCCGGGCCGTCATCGGGGAGGGCGTGGACGGGCCGTTCGCCGTCGATCTCGCCGCCGACGGACCGCACGCCCTGATCGCGGGCACCACCGGCTCCGGCAAGTCCGAACTGCTCCAGACCCTGGTGGCCTCCCTCGCCGTCGCCAACCGGCCCGACGAACTCACCTTCGTCCTGGTCGACTACAAGGGCGGCAGTGCCTTCGCCGAGTGCGCCGACCTGCCGCACACCGTGGGCCTGGTCACCGACCTCGACACCCATCTCGTGGAACGCGCCCTGGTCTCCCTCGGCGCCGAACTCAAGCGCCGCGAACATCTGCTGGCCGCCGCCGGGGCCAAGGACATCGACGACCACGCCGACCGCCGCACCCGCGATCCGGACCTGGCCCCACTGCCCCGGCTGGTGCTGGTCATCGACGAGTTCGCGTCGATGGTCCGGGACCTGCCCGACTTCGTGAAGGGGCTGGTGAACATCGCCCAGCGGGGCCGCTCCCTCGGACTGCATCTGATCCTCGCCACCCAGCGGCCCTCGGGCGCCGTCACCGCCGACATCCGCGCCAACACCAATCTGCGGATCGCGCTGCGCACCACCGACACCGGGGAGAGCCGCGACATCATCGACGCCCCCGACGCCGGCACCCTCTCCCCCCGCACCCCCGGCCGCGCCTACGCCCGCCTCGGCCATGCCGCGCTGCTGCCGTTCCAGACCGGCCGTATCGGCGGGCGGCGCACCGAGGAGGCCGCACCGCAACAGGAGCGCCGGGAACCGCTGTTCACCGAGATCCACTGGGACGCCCTCGGCGATCCGCCGCCGCCCCCGCGCGAGCCCGGCACCGAACGGACCGTGCAGCCCGTCACCGATCTGTCGGTCCTGGTCACCGCCGTCCGCGAGGCCGCCGCCACCCTGCCCGGCCTCACCGCCCCGCGCCGCCCCTGGCTGCCGCCCCTGCCCGACCAGCTCACCCTGGCCGACCTCCCCGCCCCCGAGCCCGAGCCCGCCCCCGAGTCCGCGCCCCTGCCCCCCGTGGCCTACGGCCTGATCGACCTCCCCGAGGAACAGCTCCGCCGCCCCCTCCTCCTCGACCTCGACACCCAGGGCCACCTCTTCCTCATCGGCGCCCCCCGCGCCGGACGCTCCCAGACCCTGCGCACCCTCGGCGCCGCCCTCGCCACCGCGCACAGCACCGCCGATGTCCACCTCTACGGCCTGGACTGCGGCACCGGCGCCCTCCAGGCACTCGCCCCGCTGCCCCACACCGGCGCCGTCGTGGACCGCACCCAGACCGACCGGGTGGTGCGGCTGCTGTCCCGGCTCGCCACCGAGACCGGCCGCCGCCGCACCCTCATCGGCCGCGAGGGCGCCGCCGACCTCACCGAACTGCGCCGCCGCCTCCCCGCCGGGCAGCGCCCCGCCCATCTCGTCCTGTTCATCGACCGCTTCGAGGCGTTCGAACGCGACTACAACAACTACGACCAGGGCAGCGTGATGGAGAAACTGACCCTGCTGCTGCGCGAGGGCCCCGGCGCGGGCGTCCATGTGGTGGCGTCCGGCGACCGGCTGCTCACCCAGACCCGGTTCGCGAGCAGCACCGAGCACAAACTCGTCACCCGCCTCAACGACCGGGGCGACTACTCCCTGCTCGGCCTCAACCCCCGTACCGTCCCCGAGCACATGCCGCCCGGCCGGGTCATCGAGACCGGCGGCGGGCACACCGCCCAGATCGCCCTGATCGGCCCCGACCCCTCCGGCGCCGCCCAGGCCGCCGCACTGCGCGCCCTCGCCGACCGCACCGGGCCGCGCGACGCCGATGTCCCCGAGGCCCTGCGCCCGTTCCGGGTCGACGACCTGCCCGACACCCTCACCTTCGCGGACGCCTGGGCCCGCCGACCCGCCGGGGTCTCCCCGCTGTGGACGATGCTCGGCGTCGGCGGCGACGACATGGCCGCCGTCGGCCCCGACCTGTCCCGCGTCCCATCCTGTCTGATCGCCGGGCCGCCCCGCTCGGGACGCAGCACGGTCCTGCTGACCGGCGCCCGCTCCCTGCTCGCCCAGGGCACCCGGATCGTGGTGATCGCCCCGCGCTCCTCACCCCTGCGCGACCTCGCCGGAACGCCGGGGGTCGTGCGGGTGTTCACCGACGCGCAGGTCCCGGTGGCCGCGTTCCGGGCCGCGCTCGGCGAGGTGGACAGCCCCGCCGGGGCGGTCGTCGTGGACGACGCCGAACTCCTCCTCGACAGCGACCTCGACGGCGACTTCGGCGCCCTCTCCCGGGGCACCGCCGGGGACGGCTGGGGCCTGCTCGTCGCGGGCGACCACGAGGGCCTGTCCAGCGTGCTGCCCGGCTGGCACACCCACGTCCGCCGCAACCGCTGCGGCGCCCTGCTCGCCCCCCGCAAATGGGGCGACGGCGACCTCCTCGGCGAGCGCGTCCCGGTCGGCCTCCTCAACACCGACACCGAACCCGGCCGCGCCCACGCCCACCTCGGCGACAGCCGCTGGATCACCCTGCGCGTCCCCGCCCGGGACTGACCCCTGCCCGGCGGAGGGGCTGTCGCCGGGACTGAACCCCGCCCGGCCGAAGAGCCGCCCGCCGGAGTCGGCCCGCTCAGCCCACCTGGACCGCCAGCCCGTCGCGCGAGCGGGCCGCCACCAGGCCGTAGTAGCGGGTGGTGTGGCCCCACCCGGCGTTCGAGGTGCGGAGATAGCGCAGCAGTTCGTCGCTGTAGCCGGGCCGCAGGGCGTCGATCCTGTCCCGGGCCGCCGCCACCCGGCCGATCCAGTGGTCGATCGTGCGCCGGTAGTGCTCGGTGAGATCGTGGCAGCCGATGACACTGAGCCGGGCCTCTTCGCATCCGGCGACGAGTTCCGACAGCGGGCGCAGGATCCCCCAGCCGAAGATGGTCTCGGCGACATGGCGGCTCGCCGGACGGTCCGTGTACTCGGTGAAGACCTCCCGGCTGCGGAAGCACGCGGCGGACAGATAGACCCGGCCGCCCGGCCGCAGCCGCCGGGCGATGATGCGCAGCACCCCGTCCAGGTCGGGCAGCGCCTCGGCCACCCCGACGACGGTCACCGCGTCGAAGCGGGCGTCACCCAGGTCCGCGTCATAGATGGAGGACTCGGCGATGGTCACCCGGTCCGCCACGCCTTCCCGCGCCGCCCGCGCCCTGATGTAGGCGGCCTGGGCGGGGGCCGGGGTGACCCCGGTGACCTGGCAGCCCAGGCCCGCGAGATGGCAGACCATGCTGCCCCAGCCGGAGCCGATGTCGAGGACCCGTTCGCCGCCGGTCAGCCCGAGCAGGCCGGTGACCGTGCGGAGTTTGGTCAACTGAGCGGTGTCGAGCGACTCGTCGCCCCGCGTGAAGATGCCGCTGGTGTACTTCATCCGGCGGTCGAGGAACGCCTCGAAGATCTCCGGGGGCTGGTCGTAGTGCACATTGGTGGGCGGGCTGTCGGGGGGCGTGGCCATCAGGTCCTCACAGAGCCGGGCAGGGAGGGGGCGGGGGAAGGAGGGGGAGTGTCTTCGAGGCGTCTGCGGGCCAGCAGCCGCTGTGGTTTGCCGCTGGTGGTGCGGGTGATCCAGCCGGGCGGTACGGGGTGCACGTCGATCGCGGTGAGGCCCAGCGCCTCGCGCACCCGCCGGTACACCTCCCGGCGCAGCTCGGGATGGCGCTCGGCGGGCAGCGCGGTCTCCACGGCGATCCCCATGGACTCGGAGTCGTCCCGTTCCCGGCGGAAGGCGGCGCAGCGGCGGCGGTGCACGCCGGGGGCGTCCGCGGCGGCGTCCTCGGCGTCCTCCGGGAAGTAGTTGCGGCCATGGACGATCACCATCTCGGTGCGGCGCCCGGTGATGAAGAGTTCACCGTCGAGGACGAACCCGAGATCTCCGGTGCGCAGCCAGTCCCCCTGGAAGAGGGCGTCGGTGGCCTCCGGGTCGCGGTAGTAGCCGCTGGTCACGGCGACACCGCGGAGCTGAATCTCACCGACGGTCGCCTGCGGGCCGAGCCCGCCGTCTGGGCCGGGACCGCCTCCCGGGCCGGGGCCGTCCTCCGGGCCGGGACCACCTCCCGAGCCGGGACCGCCCCCCGGGTCGAGCCCGCCCTCCGGGCCGAGCCCGCCGTCTGGGCCGGGACCACCCCCCGGGCCGGGGCCGTCCTCCGGGCCGGGACCACCTCCCGAGCCGGGACCGCCCCCCGGGTCGAGCCCGCCCTCCGGGCCGAGCCCACCCCCCGAGCCGGGACCACCCCCCGAGCCGGGACCACCCCCCGAGCCGGGACCGCCCCCCGGGCCGGGGCCGTCCTCCGGGCCGGGACCACCTCCCGAGCCGGGACCACCCCTCGGGTCGAGCCCGCCCTCCGGGCCGAGCCCACCCTCCGAGCCGAGCCCACCTCCCGGGCCGGGGCCGTCCTCCGGGCCGGGACCACCTCCCGAGCCGGGACCACCCTCCGGGCCGAGCCCACCCTCCGAGCCGGGACCACCTCCCGAGCCGGGACCACCTCCCGAGCCGAGCCCACCCCCCGAGCCGACCCCACCCTCGGCACCGTCGTCGCCCCCCACCCCAGCGATCCGTATCTCCATGCCCCGCACCGCCCGTCCGACCGACACCAGGGCCTTCGCGCGGGGATGCTCCGGCGGCAGCGGGCGTACCGTCGCGCCCTCCGCGAGGGCGTCCCGGTCGGCGTGGACGACGCGGGGTGTCGTGCCGGGGGCCGGGAAGGCGACCGCCAGCGTGGCCTCGGCCAGGCCGTACACCGGGAACATGGCCTGCGGCCGGAACCCGGCCGGACCCAGGCTCTCCTGGAACCGCCTCAGACCGCCCGCCCGGATCGGTTCGGACCCGTTGAACGCCAGCCGCATCCGGCCGAGGGCGAGACCCTCGGTGCCGCGCCGCGCGGCCACCCCGGCGAGCATCGCGTACCCGAAGTCCGGCCCGGTGGTGAGGGTGCCGCCGTGTTCGCTGAGCAGCCTCAGCAGCCCCAGCGGGTCGCGCAGGAACGCCAGCGGGTCGAGGACGTACGAGGTGGCCCCGTTCAGGAGCTGGCTGAGCAGGCCGAACAGTCCCATGTCGTGGTAGGTCGGAATCCACTGCACGAGGATGTCGTCGGGGGTCATCTCCGCGGAGCCGACGATGGCCCGCAGACCCGCGAGAACGGCCCGGTGGCTGAGCATCACCCCTCGGGGGCGGCCGGTCGTGCCGGAGGTGAACTGCACGATGGCGAGGTCGTCGGGGCCGGGCCCCGCCCCGGGCGGCTCGGCGGCGGGCGGGTGCGGCTCCTCCGGGCGGGGGCGCAGTACGGTCGGGCCCGGCCGCGCCGACGCCAGCGCGGTCGCCAGGTCCTGCGACGCGCTGTCCACGATCAGCTGCCGGATTCCGGACGCCGCCACGATCCGCCCGATCCGCTCCACCACCCGCGCGGTGTCCGAGGAGCGGTTCGGCACCGGAAGGACCGTCGCCGCCGCGCCCGTGCGCAGCACGCCGAACAGGCAGACCAGGAACTCGGGGCCCGTGCCGTGCACCAGGCCCACCAGATCGCCGGGGCCGATCCCGTCGCGGCGCAGGTCGGCCGCGTACCGGTCGGCGCGGGTGTCGAGCCGGGCGGCGGTCAGGGAGGTGCCGGTGCCGGTGCCGGGGTAGTGAGTGGCCGCGGCCGGGTGCCGCCGGGCGGTGTGCCGCAGTGCCTCGGTGAGGGTCGCGGCGGTCAGGGCGGATGCCGCGGGTTCGGCGCTCATCGGGCGCCACCTCCATGTCCGGGTCCGTGTCCGGGTTCGGGTGCGCGGGACGGGGGACCGGGTGGCCGGACCCCGGGCTGCGGGGGGTGGGTGCGGCGCCGGTGCAGGGGCAGGCCCCGGCGGCGCAGCCGCAGCGCCTGGTAGTGGACGCGTACGGTCGTCCAGCGGGCCGCCGCCGGATTGGTGAGGGTGGCCAGCGCGTCCCGCCAGACACCGGCCGGCTCCCGTACCCCGGTCAGGGTGGCGACCAGGGCGGGCCGGTCCGCCCCCCGGTACAGGCTCAGCCGCAGCCGTACGGTGCTCTCGCCCAGGTGCGCGAGCGCGGCGTAGTGGCCGTCCCGGGGGAAGAACGGGGACACGTACAACTCCTTGCGCAAGCGCGCCCCGGCCCGGCCGCCGGGCTCGTCCGGCCGGACGAGATAGCAGTGCCGGTCGCCGAAGGTGTTGCGGACCTCCAGGACCACGCACACCACCCGGCCGCCGGGGTCGTGGCACCAGTACACGGTCACCGGGTCGAACACGTACCCGAGCCCGCTGGCCTGGGAGAGCATCAGGACACGGCCCCCCGCGAGATCGATGCCGTGGTGGCGCAGGAACCGGTCGATGTTGCCGCGCAGGGTGCCCGCCGGGTCGCCGAGGTGGTCCGCCGCACGCACGCCGCGCAGCAGCCGGGCCGGGCGTCCGCGCCGGTCCGGTGCGTCGAGGTCGGTGAGCCACATCCGCAGCCGGTACCGGAAGGAGTACCGGCCGCCTTCGAGCCGGTGGTGGACCACCGTGCAGCGGTATCTCACCAGTCCACCCCCAGCGTCCGGGCCGCGGCGACGCCCGAGTGGCAGCCGTCCTCGTGGAACCCCCAGCCGTGGTAGGCGCCCGCGTAGGCGAGGACGGGCGTGGACAGCGCGGGAAGCCGTCGCTGGGCGTCGAGCATGCCGGGGGTGTAGAGGGGGTGTTCATAGCGCATCCGGGCCAGTACGCGCCCGGGTGCCGGGGGGACGGCCGCGTTGAGGGTCACCACGTAGTCGGGGTCGGCGGGGAGCCCGTGGAGCCGGTTGAGGTGGTAGCTGGTGCTCACCTCGTCGTCGTCGGCGGCGCAGCGGAGTTGGTGGTGGTTCCAGGAGGCCCGGTCGCGCTCGTCGTCCGGCAGCAGCCGGCCGTCGGTGTGCAGCAGTACCTCGCTGGAGACATAGCCGATGGCCCCCAGCACCTCCCGCTCCGGGCCGGTCGCGTCGGTGAGCAGGGCCAGCGCCTGGGCGGGGTGGGTGGCGAGCACGGCCTGATCGAAGCGCGCGCCGCGGCCGTGGGCGTCGGTCACCTCCACGCCCCGGGCGGTCCGGGTCAGCGCGGTGACCGCGCTCCCGGTGCGGATCTCGGGGATCCGGGCGGCGATCCGGCGCACATAGTCGGCGGAGCCGCCCACCACCGTGCGCCAGCGCGTCGCCGGGCCGCCGTCGAGCAGACCGTGCTGGGCCAGGAACCGGAACAGATAGACCGCCGGGTAGCGCAGCGCGGCGCGCGGCCCGCACGACCAGACGGCGCAGACCAGGGGAAGGACCAGATGCCGTACGAAGTGGTCGCCGTGGCCCTCCTTCTCGATGAACTCGCCGAGGGTGAGCGTCGTCACCGGCTCCGCGAGCGCCCGGTGGGCCGCCGCGGTGAACCGGGCCTTCTCGGTCAGGGTCCGGTGCCAGGTGACCCGGTCGAGACCGGTGGGACGCTCCGGGACGGTCCGCAGGGTGCTGCCGCTGACATAGCGCAGCCCGCAGCCCGCGCAGCCGACCGAGAGGGACATCTCGCAGGGACGGGTACGGACACCCAGCTCGGTGAACAGGCGGACGAGGAGGGGATAGGCGGCCGGGTTGTGCACGAGGAAACCGGAGTCGACGGGGGTGTCCGCCGCCCCCACCAGATGGGTGTGGGCGTGTCCGCCCAGCCGGTCGTCGGCCTCGTACAGGGTGACCCGGCGCTCCCCGGCCAGCACATGGGCGGCGGTGAGTCCGGCGATGCCGGAGCCGATGACGGCGACGGTGGCAGGGGCGAGCTTGTGCCCTCCGCCGGTCTGCGAGGTCATCCCGGGGGCCCTTCGGCCACCCCGCCGACCGCCCCCGCGTCGGCCGGTTCACCCGTCTCCGGCTCCTCGGGGAGCAGCAGTTCACCCCGGCGTCCCTTGACCGCGCTCAGGGCGTAGTGCTTGGCGGTGTAGCCCCAGCTGGCGTTCGCGGTGGTGAGGTAGCGGCTGATCTCGTCCGCGAAGCCCGGCTCGATCAGCTCCATCCGCTCCCGCCGGGCGGCGATCCGCTGCTGCCAGGCGGTGATGGTCCGGCGGTAGTCGGCGGTCAGGTCGGTGACGGAGGAGAGCGTCAACCGGGCGTCCTCGAAGGACGCGACGAGCCCCGACAGGGTGGGCATCACCGTGTATCCGAACACCTCGACGGCGTGCTCGCTCGCCGGGCGCGGCTCGTACTCCGCCTTGTCGGCGGCGCTGCGGTAGCAGGACGAGGACGCGTAGAGCCGGCCCCGGTGCTTCAGCAGCCGGCGGATGCTGGTGAGGGCCTGGGTGTGGTCGGGGAGGTGTTCCAGCACACCGACGGCGGTCACCGCGTCGAAGACCCCCTCCGGCAGCACGGCCCGCTGGAACGGTGTCACTTCGACCGTGACCCGCCCGGCCACCCCGGCGGCCTCGGCACGCCCCCGGATGAACGCCGCCTGGCGGGGCGAGGGGGTCACCGCGGTCACCTGGCACCCCAGGTCGGCGGCGAGGAACAGCACCATGCTGCCCCAGCCGGAGCCGATGTCCAGCACCCGTTCGCCGCCGCGCAGCCCGAGCAGCCGGGCGATGAAGCCCAGCTTGGCCTCCTGGGCCTCGTCCAGCGTCTCGACCCCCTCGGTGTAGAGGCCGCTGGTGTACTTCATCCGGCGGTCGAGGAACAGCTCGAACAGTTCGGGCGGCCGGTCGTAGTGCCGGTTGGTCACCGGAGCGGTCACCGGCCCTCCGTCTCCAGCGTGTCGACGACCAGGGCGGCGAGGTCGGCCACGGTGTCCGCGGCGCGCACCCGGTCGTCGTCGAACTCCACGTCGTACTGGTTCTCCAGCCGCGCGACGACCTCCATCAGCCGTACGGAGTCGGCGCGTTCGAGCAGGTCGAGCTGGTCGGACGGGGCGATACGGGCGGCGGGGATGTCCAACTCGTCGGCGAGGCAGGTGCGGACGGCGGTGAGGGCGGAGGTCAGGGCGGGGGAGGGGGCGGCAGGACTCATGCGGGGTGTCCGATCGGTGGGGTGGAGAGGGTGAGAGGGGTGAATGGGGTGAGAGGGGTGAGGTCGGCAGGGGTGGGCGCTCGGGTGCTCCAGGGGCGGGGGTCGAGGAGCGTGGGGGCGACCACCGGCTTCGGCGGGGGCGCCGGGCCCTCGGTCGGCGCCCCGGTATGCCGGGCGTCACCGGCGTCACCGGCGTCACCGGCGCACGGGCCGGGTCCCACCACCACCGCCACCACCGTCCCGCCCCAGCACCACACCCGTCCCGTCAGTGGAGGGCCGGTCGGCAGGGCGATGCGCGGGCTGTGCGGCGGCGACCAGCGCACCCGGTAGGCGCGCAGTCCGGCCCACCGGCCGAGGACGGCCTTGTACGCGGCCTCCTTGAGCGCCCAGTGGACGGTGGGGTCCTGGCCCGGGGTCAGCGTCTCGCCGGGGGCGAGGACCCGGCGGAGCAGCGCGGGATCGCAGCGGCCGGAGCGTTCCACGTCCACCCCGATCCGGTGGCTCGCCGGGGCGACGGCGACGGCGACCCGGTCGCCGGTGTGGGAGAGGGAGACGGTGGTGCGGGGCAGCCCGCGCAGCCGGGGTGCCCTGGAGGCGCTGTCCCGCATCAGCTCCGCGCGGGCGGCGCGGTCGCCGTGGCCCAGGGTCAGCGCGGCGCGGGCGGTGAGCCGCCCGATGAGCAGTTCCCGGCGCCGCCAGGGCGGGAGGCCGGTCGTCAGGGCGCGTTCGGCGGGAGCGGCGTGCGCGGGTTCCGGATCGAGCCCGGCCCAGTCCGCCAGCATCAGCAGCACGGGCGCGTCCGCCGGGGGTGTCACGGCGGTGCCCGCCGCCCCGGCGCTCACGGCAGCCGCCCTCACGGCAGCCGCCCTCACGGCAGCCGCCCTCACGGCAGCCGCCCGAGCGCGTCGATCAGCTCCAGCACGTCATCGCCCTCGGCCGCTCCCGGCCGGTCCACGAAGTCGCCGATGAGCCGGGCGAGAGCGGCGTACGCCTCCCGGTGGTCGTAGTCCAGGGTGTGCGCCAGTCGGTACGACCAGCGCCGGTATCCGGTGAGTGTCGTCGCCAGCGGCATCCGGAAGGTGGCGACGACATCCTTGAGGTACGGCGCCGTCCCCGCGCCGTCGCGCGCGATGTACCCGGTGACGAGCTTGCTGTAGAGGGCGAAATGCCGGGCCTCGTCGCGGGCCATCAGCCGCAGCAGTTCCCGCAGCACCGGTTCCCGGACCGTGGCCAGGAACCGCTGGTAGAAAAGCTGGGTGGCCTTCTCCTGGATGAGGGTGTAGGTGAACGCCTGAAGCGGGTGGTCGTAGGGCAGTTCGAAGGGCTTCGCGCACTCGTGGGCGAGTTCGGCGAGCAGGTCGTCCTCATGGGCGGCGATACCGGAGGCCACCTGGTAGCGGGTGAGCGCGGAGGCGTGCCGCTCCTCCTCGTGGGCCCAGGTCACGAAGAAGCGGAAGTACTCGCGGTGCGCGCGGAAGGCGACGATGTCCCGCTCGGCGCCCGTCGCGGGGAACCGGGTCAGCAGCCAGTCGAGATACCCGGGGATGTGATCCTCGACGAAGGTGATGAACCGGACGGCCGACCGGTCCAGTGCGGTGAGCCGGTCCGGCTCCAGCCGGTCCCAGTCGAGATCCTCCGGCTGCCAGGCGTGCCGGGCGCCGCGCAGCACGGCCGGGCCGACGGCGGCGCGGATGACGGACGGGTCCAGGGGCTGGAGCGGCCCTCGCGGCTCCGTCTGCTCGCGCGGCTCCGCCTGCCTCCGTGGCTCCTCCGGCTCCCGTAGCCTCGTCGGCTCCGTCGGCTCCGTCGGCGCCGCGGGTTCCGGGAGCGCGGGTGGGGTCCGTGTGTCACTGGTCATCCCGCCCTGCCTTCCCGGCGCTCGCGCGCCACATCCGCACCAAGGAGTCACTCACTCCCGGAGTCACCCCCGGAGTCCCGCCTTGAGTCACCCCCGGAGTCCCGCCTTGAGTCACTCCTTGAGGCAGGCCCGGAGCCGCTCAAGGAGTGACTCCAGAAGTCGCCAAAGAAATCACCCAAGAAGTCGTCAGATGAACTCTGGCTGAATCCGGAGCGTCATCTGAATGACGAAGTTCTCCGAAGGTAGGACCGGCGTAAAGAGTCCGGAGGCGAGGCGTCCTGGACCGGCCCGTAGGTGCAGCCATTCCTGCACGGCCGGACACCGGCCCCCAGGCCACCCCCGGGACGACACCGCCCCCTAGGACACCGGCCCCTCCCGCACCCAGGTGAACCGGAACGTCGAGGTGATCGCGTCGAAGACCCGGTACAGCTCCCCGGCCAGCGGCAGATTCGGGCTGAAGCAGCTGATGACGACCGAACTGCGCGAATCGGGCACCGGCACCACCGTGTTCACCGCCAGCAGCCGGTACGAGAGGTCACCGGTCGGGCCGGCCGTCTCCAGGCCGGTCAGCCGCCCCGCCGGGCCCGCGTGCGGCAGCTCGTGCACGGTGAACCGGCGGTTCGTGCCGCGCCCGCGCCCCCCGGCGGCGGAGTACTGCGCGGCCAGCTCCCGCGCCGAGAAGTCCTGCCCCGGCGGCGGAGTCACCCGGAAGATCATCACCCCGGCCATCAGCAGCCCGTCCTCGTACAGGGTCGTCGTGCCCGCCGCGTACAGCGCGCCGCGCTGCCGTGCCGACACCATGATCCGCCGGGCGGTGCGGAACATCCGGCTGATCCGGTCCCGTTCGCCCTGGTCGCGGGCCTCGCGCAGCACCCGGACCCGCGCCTCGGCGAGCCCGTCGCCGTGCAGGTCGTACAGGGTCCAGGTGTCCGGCACGGACAGGGTGAACGAGTCGGGTTCGCCGCGCCCGGCGCGCGGGCCGCCGTCCTCCCGGGCGGCGGTCGCCGTCATGCGATCACCGACGCGGCGGTCGCCTCGGCGGAGAAGGTCTCCTCCGGGGGCGGGGCCGGGGCCCCGGGAGTGTTCCCGCCGCCACCGTTCTGCGCGGCGGTGAGCTGGTTGCCCATATCGGTGTCCAGCTCCTTGAACGACCTCAGCACCACATCGCAGGCGTCCTTGAGGGCCGTGCAGTTCTTCTTCAGCCGCACCCGCCCGTCGTCCCAGGAGCGGTCGAACTCCAGCCCCGCATTGACCATCGGGGCACCCACCGCACGGGCGTCGAAGCCGGAGTTCTGGGTGTCGATCAGGCCCATCACCCGGCCCAGCAGCGTCCCCACCCGCTCCACCTCCTCACCGGGTACGAAGATCTCGGCCACGGTTCCTCCCGCCCTGTCGTGCCGATCCGCTGTGTGGTGTTCGGCGTACGCCGCACACGGCCCGGACGGCGGAAGGGTTCAACGGGCAATGATTGGCACGCTGTTCAGAGGTTGTTGAACCGCCGTTCAGAAGCTGGAACCCTGTACGGGTGGGGTTCCAGAGCCGTACCAGTCATCCCGGTCAGCGGAAGAAGCCGACGAGGAGCGCGGTCGCCTTCGCGGCGGCCGTGCCCCTCGTCGTCCTGGCGATCGTCGCCGTGGCGATCGTCGCCGGCCGTCCGGCGGACGCCTCCGGCACACCACCCGGCGACCAGTACATCGCCGCCGCCGAACTGCCCCCGGCCGTCCCCGGGCCCGCCCTCGGCCCCGACGCGTCCACCGGCCGGGTCACCGTCGACTGCGGGCGCAACGAACGCGGCCACCGCAACACCGACAACGTGGTGATCTCCCCCGGCCTGGTCGGCGGCGCCCACCACACCCATGACTACATCGGCAACACCAGCACCGACGCCCGCTCCACCGACGCCTCCCTCGCCGCCGCCGGCACCACCTGCGCCGACGGCGACCGCTCCGCCTACTACTGGCCGGTGCTGCGCCGCCTGGACGCCCCCGGCGCCGACGCCGACGCCCACGGCGGCGGACTCCACGGCAACACCGGCCGGATCATCACCGCCACCGAGGCACGCGTCGAGTTCCTGGGCAACCCGGTCGGCAAGGTCGTCCCCCAGCCCGCCGGGCTGCGCATGATCACCGGCGACCCGGTCGCCGCCACCACCACCGACGCCGAGGTCCGCGCCCAGTGGGGCTGTTCGGGCAGCCCCGGCCGCCACACCACGCTCTACCCCCGCTGCCCGGACGGCGAACGGACCACCCGCACCCTGGAGTTCCCCAGCTGCTGGAACGGACTGACCCCCGACAGCGACAACCACCGCACCCACATCGTCTTCCCCGCCGCGAACGGCGTCTGCCCCCCGGCCACCTTCCCCGTCCCCCGCCTGCGCCTCACCCTCGCCTACGACGTACCCCCCGGGGTCCCCTACGCGGTGGACTCCTTCCCGGAGCAGAAACGGCATCCGAAGACCGATCACGCCATGTTCATCAATGTCATGACGGACGCCCGCCGGGAGCGGATCGCCCAGTGCCTCAACGACGGCGGATCCTGCTGAACGGCGGCCCGCGCGGGCTCCGTTGAACCGCCGGGGCCTCCCGTCCGTGTGCAGCACATCGGACCGGCCAAGGACGGAGTGAGTGGATGGCGGCACTGTGGTCGCGCGCCCGGCAGAAGACGAGTGACGAGGTGGTGGTCCGGGCGCTCTACGAGGAACACGGCAGAGCCCTGCTGGCCTACGCCCAACGCCTCACCGGCGACCGGGCCGCCGCGGAGGACATCGTCCAGGAGACCCTGATCCGCGCCTGGCGCAACCAGGAGAAACTGACCAACGGCAAGGGATCGGTACGGGGCTGGCTGCTCACCGTGGCCCGCAACATCATCACCGACCGCATCCGCGCCAGGGCGGCCCGCCCGCCCGAGGTCCCCGAGACCGCCACGCAGGTCCCCGAGGAGCACGACCTCGCCGAGACCGTGGTCGACTCGATGGTGGTCATGGAGGCCCTCGACCGGCTCAGCCCGGACCACCGGGACGTCCTGATGGAGATCTACTTCCAGGGCCGCACCGTCAGCGAGGCCGCCGAGGTCCTCGGAATACCGGCCGGTACGGTCAAATCCCGGTCACACTATGCGTTGAAACAACTGAGAGAGCTGTACGGGGGAGACAGTCCCGGGGGAGCCCGGCTGATGGTGTTGAAGGAGGCGGCGGCATGAGCACCCAGCAGCATGACAGCCAGCATGACGGCGCGTTGCTCGGCGCTTATGTACTCGGCGCCCTGGACGAGGGGGAGATCCGCGAGGTCGACGGCCATGTCGCCGAGTGCGAGGAGTGCCGGGTGGAACTGGAAGCACTGAAGGAGCTGAAAGGGGCGCTGGGCGAGGTCCCGCCCGAGGCGTTTCTCGACGGGCCGCCGGAGGGCGGTGATCTGATGCTCCAGCGGACCCTGCGCGCGGTGAACGAGGAGCGCACCCGCTCGGACATCCGGCGCCGGAGCGTTCTCGTGGCCGCGGCGGTGGTCACGGCGGCGTCCCTGCTCGGCGCGGGCTTCCTCCTCGGCGGCGCCGGCGGGACGAACGAGGCCGGCGATCCGCTCCCCCGCCCCACCGTCACCGCCAGCGCCCCCGTCCCCGGGGTGAGGGTCGCCTCCGTCACCGACCCGGGGACCGGCGCCCGGATGGCGGTCCGGGTGACCCCGGCCAGCGACTGGGTCCGGGTCAACGCCGCCGTCAGCGGCATCCCCGCCGGGGAACTGTGCCGCCTGATCGTCGTCTCCGACGACGGCACCCGCGAGGTCGCCGGAAGCTGGCACGTCGGCAGCGCCGAGAAGGGCGCCAACCTGGACGGCTCGGCGGCCGTCCCTGCGGACCGGGTCAAGGAGATCCTGGTGGAGAACGCCGACGGCAAGAGGTATGTGACGGCGGCGCTCACGTAGGGGGCGCCGGGAGACCGGCCCCGCTCACTGTGCGGGGGGCGCCGGGGATACTGACCGCTCTCACCGTGCGGGGGTGCCGGGGAGACCGACCCGTCTCACTGTGCGGGCGCCGGGAAGTCCGACCCCCTTGCCCCCGCGCCTCCGCCCCGCGCCTACATTGTCCCGATGACCGATCCCCTGCCGCCCGGCGGCACCGTCCCCGACGCCGATGAACTCGACGCCCGGTGGGCGGACGCCTGGCGGCCGGAGCAGGTCGCCGAACGGCTGGGCGGGACCGGGGTGCCCTGGTACGTCGCCGCCGGGTGGGCGCTGGACCTGTTCCGCGGCGAGGAGTCGCGCCCGCACGGGGATCTGGAGATCGCGGTACCGGCGTCCGGGTTCGCGGAGATCCGGGACCGGTTCCCCGGGTATGTGTGGGACGCCGTGGGCTCGGGGCGGGTCTGGGCGGGGGCGGGGGCCGGGGAACTCGCGGCCACGTACCAGACCTGGCTGCGGGACTCGTCGAGCGGCCGGTACCTCTTCGATGTCTTCCGCGAGCCCCACGAGGGCGGCACCTGGATCTGCCGACGGGACGAGAGCCTGCGGCTGCCGTACGGCACGATCATCGAGCGGACCGCCGACGGCATCCCCTATCTGATCCCGGAACTGGTGCTGCTGTTCAAGGCGAAGGCGCACCGGCCCAAGGACCAGGCGGACTTCGACGGGATCCTGCCCCTGCTGGGCCGGGCCCGGCGCGACACGCTCGGCGTGTGGCTGGAACGTATCCATCCGGGACATCCCTGGCTGGCCCCGCTGACGGGGCCGTGACGCGACCGCCTCACCCTGCCGCCGCCCCCAGCAGCCCAACTGTTTCCCGCCCCCCGACCGTCCCGCCCGAGGAGCCCTTCCCGCCATGCCCGATGACAGCCTGCCCCTGACGGTCGACGTGGACGACGGGCGGCTGTGGACCCTGAGGGCGGGGGAGGTGGGGCCGCCGGGGGTGGTGGGGTCCGGGGTGTACGTGCCGGTGGAGGGCGGCCGGGTCGCCGCCGTCGACGCCGGGGGCGGCCGGATCCTGTGGTGCAGCGATCCGCTCGGCGGGCCGGTGCCGGCAGAGGCGGTGGGGGCGGACGGGGTGGTCGTGATCCCGCTGCGGGAGGCGGGGCCGCCCGGTGGGTTCACGGCGCTGGACCGGGCGAGTGGATCGGTGCGGTGGACGCTGCGGGACCGGGACCCGCGGACCGCTGTGCTCGGCGCCGGGGCGGTCGTGCTGCTGTGGAGCCACTCCGCCAAGGCGGGGAGCGTCCTCGCCGCTGTGGACGCGAGGTCGGGGGAGCGGTTGTGGGAGCGGGCCTTCCGCCATCTCTGGGGTGTCCTGGTGCGCGGGGACCGGGTGATCGTCGGCGCCGATGCCCCCCGCGCGCTGGACACCCGTACCGGCGACGGACTCTGGCGGGGTGCGTACGGCCAACTCCTCGACCCGGAGGGGCCCGTCGACCAAGCCGTCTTCCATGTGTGGGAGCAGGGGGAGCTGTCGGTGCGGGCCTCGGACACGGGGGAGGAGCTGTCCAGGGTCCGGTTCCCCGAGGGGGCGCTGAGGCGCGTCCACGGCAGCCCCGAGCTGGTGGACGGCGGCGGGATCCTGTTCGAGGACGTGCTCCGGGCCCGGATCCGGCTCTTCGCCCGGGACGGGTCCGGCCGGGCGGCCGGGCCGCTGCTCGATGTGTCGCTCTCCCCGTGGCGGCGGGTCCTTCTCCAGCGCACCGCGGTCGGCGCGGACGGCTGGGTGTACGCCGTCACCCGGTCCCGGCCGCCGGGGAGGCGGGTCCTCGGGCATCCCGTGCTGCACGCCGTCCGGGCCGGGGCGCGGGGGCGTCCGCCGCGGCAGACCGTGCGGGGGCCGGACGGCCGGTCCCTCATGCCCTGGGACCTCGCCGCCGGGGCGGAGTATCTGTTCGCCGGTGACGGGCGGGAGATCGCCGCGGTCCGTGACGGCCGGGTGGTGTGGCGCGGGGGCGACGGGGAGGTGGGCGCGCCGGTGCCGCTCGGTGCCGACCGGGTGCTCTTCCTCGCGTCGGGCGGCGGACGGCACCGGCTGTACTGCGCGGACGCGGCGACCGGCCGCACCGCTTCCTGAGGTCTACGACGCCGCCGTACGCAGCCGGGTCGCGTGCTCGGCGAGCAGACCGGCGAAGGCGGCCACGGTGGGGTACTCCCACAGGGCGTTGGGGTCGAGTTCGCAGCCGATGTGGTCCTCGGCCTCCGTGATGAGGGTGATGGCCCGGACCGAGTCCAGTCCGTAGACGGACATGGGCTGTTCGGGGTCGATCTCGTCGGGCGTGAGTTTCAGTTCCTCGGCGAGGTAGACGCGGAGCCAGGTGCGCAGCTCGGCCTCGGTGCCGTCGTCGGTGGTCGGAGGGTGCATGCGGATGTCTCCTCGTGGCTGGCTGGCTGGAGGGGCGGGCGTCAGCGCGGGTCCTGGTGCAGGGAGACCAGACGGCCCTCGCGGAACAGGTCGCGCATCGCGGAGCGGCGGACCTTGCCGCTGGTGGTCCGCAGGACCGTGCCGGGCTTCACCAGGGCGACGGTGGCGACGGCGATGCCGAACTCGCGGCCCACCGTGTGCCGGATCTCGGCGGCGAGCGCGGGCAGCCGGTCGGCCGGGATGCCGACCACCTCGTGGGTGACGACCACGGACGAGTCATGGTCGCCGGGGTCGGTGCCCGCACCGGCGAAGACCACCCCGGTGCGGCCCAGCTCCGGGTGCTGGGCGCGCAGTTCGTACTCGATGTCCTGCGGGTACACATTGCGGCCGTGCACGATGATCAGGTCCTTGAGCCGCCCGTGGACATACAGCTCCCCGCCGCTGAACACCCCGAGGTCCCCGGTGCGCAGAAAGCCGCGCCCGCCGTCCGCCGTCGCCGCGTCGAAGAGGTCCGCGTTGTCGTCGCGCCCCCAGTAGCCGCACGACACGCTCCGCCCCCGCAGCCAGATCTCCCCCAGCCGCCCGTCCGGCAGGACCTCCCGGCTCTCCGGATCGACGATCAGGGTGTCGTACGAGGCGTCCGGGCGACCGCAGGCGACGATCTCCCGGGTGGCCCGGCCCTCGGCAGCCGGGGTGAACTCGCCCTGGGCCAGCGCCTCCAGGTCCACCTGGAGGGTCCGGAGCGGCCCCGGGTAGTCCACCGACACATACACCGAGGTCTCCGCCATGCCATAGCAGGCCGTCACCGCGTGCGGGTTGAGCCCGGCGGGGGCGAACCGTTCGGCGAACGCGGTCAGGACCCGCGCGTCGATGGGTTCCGAGCCGCAGCCGGCCACCCGCCAGCGGGACAGGTCCAGCCCGGCGAGATCCCGGTCCCGGACCTTGCGGGTGCACAGGTCGAACGCGAAGTTCGGCGCGAAGGACAGCTCGACGCCGAAGACATCGATCATCCGCAGCCACTGCGCCGGGCGCCGGATGAACGCCGTGGGCGCCATCAGCACCGACCGGCCGCCCAGCAGCAGCGGCCAGACGATCTGGGTGAACAGCCCCATGTCGTGGTAGAGCGGCAGCCAGCCGCCGACCTGCCCGCTGAAGTCCAGCGGGGGTGAGCCGACGGCGGCGTTGAAGAGAATGTGCTCGTGCTGGAGCACCACGCCCTTGGGGTCGCCGGTCGACCCCGAGGTGTACTGGAGCACGGCGATCGTCGACCGGTCCACCGGCACCGGCTGCCACGCCCCGGGCTCGGCGGCGGCGAGAAGGTCCCCGGCGTCGGTCTCCAGCAGATCCCCGGCGATCACCCGCACCGGCTCGCCCGGCAGCTCCGCCGCCCACTCGCCCACCTCGGTGAGCTGGTCCGCCGTGGTCAGCACGGCCGCCGCTCCCGAGTCCCGGGCGATGGCCGCGAGGCGTCTGCGGTGATGGCGGTGGCCGCCCGGCAGCGGTGCCGGTACCGCGATCATCCCGGCGTACAGACAGCCGAACAGGGCCGCCGCGAACTCCAGCCCGGTCGGGTGCAGCAGCAGCACCCGGGAGCCGGGGGGCAGCCGGTCGTGCAGCCAGACGGCGCGGAGCCGGGCCTCCCGGTCGAGCCGGGCGTACGACCAGCGCCGTACCCCGCCGTCGAGGTCGGAGGGGTCGGCGAGATACGCGAGGGCCTCGGCGTCGGGTTGGGCCGCCACCTGCTGGCGGAACAGTGTCACCATGTCCGGGGCGTCGGTCAGGTCATACGTCATGGGAACGTCCTTCGGCGGGGGCGGCCGTCCGGGCGCCGGGCACCCGGCCGGGGCGGACGGCGTCCAGGTCGATCGGGAGCCGGGCCGGTCCCCGCAGATTGAGATTGGGCCGGTAGACGAGTTCGCCGGGGCGCAGCCGTGGCGCGTCCAGCCGGGTGGCGAAGAGTTCCAGGGCGATGGCCGCCTCCAGCCGGGCCAGTCCCGCCCCGAGGCAGAAGTGCGGGCCCGCCGAGAACGTCAGATGGGGTGCGGCGGGGGTGCGGCCGATGTCGAAGACGGCCGGGTCCGGATAGACCTCGGGGTCCCGGTTGGCGGCCCCCAGCAACAGCAGCACGGTGTCCCCGGGCCGCAGTTCCGTCCCACCGATGCTTCCGGCCTCGCGGGCGACCCGGGTGGTCATCTGCACCGGGGCGTCGTAGCGCAGGACCTCCTCGACGACCGCCGGGGCGGTTCCCACCGGGTCGGCGCGCAGCCGGGCGTACTGGTCGGGGTGGCGCAGCAGCGCGAGCACCGCGTTGCCGATCAGGTTGACGGTGGTCTCGTAGCCCGCGTTGAGCAGCAGCACACAGGTCGCCAGCACATCGGCGTCGTCCAGCCGCTCGCCGTGCTCCTCGACCTGGAGGAGATGCGAGATCAGATCGTCGCGGGGGTGGGAGCGCCGCTCCTCGATCAGCGCGCGGAAGTACACCACGAACCCGGCCCGTGCCCGGGTCGCCTCCCGCGCGGGCCGCTGCGGGGCCCCGCCGAGCGGCGGTTCCAGTTCCTCGGACAGGATGCCCGTCCAGTCCTGGAGCTGCTGCCGGTCCTCGAAGGGGACGCCCAGCAGTTCGCAGATCACCTGGAGCGGCAGGGGATAGGCGAGGCCCCCCACCACGTCGAACGACCCGGACTCCGCGCCCGCCTCGATGAGTTCGCCGGCTATCTCGCGGATCCGGGGTTCGAGCCCGGCGATCTGCCGGCGCGCGAAGGCGCCCGCCACCAGTCGGCGGTAGCGGGTGTGGTCCGGCGGGTCGAGATGGATGAAGTTGAGGGTGCGCGGCCCCCGTGGGGTCGGTGCCAGCGTGGCACGGTCCCGGGCCGAACTCATCGTCGGATCGCGCAGCAGCGTCGAGACCTGGGTGTGCCGCCCCACGATGACCAGCCCGTCGAACGGCTTGTAGGGGGAGCGCTCACGCAGGCGTTCCAGATAGGGATACGGGTCCTCGCGATGGCCGGGATCGGTCAGTTCCGCGATCTCCCCCGGCAGCGCCGGACGGTCCGGTGGAACACGCTCCGCGGTTTCCCCGGCGGTTCCGTTCATCACCAGAAATCCACTCCCCGGTCGATTCCGTCCGCCGCCGGCGGCAGCGGCGGCCCCAAGACCGGAAAGTCTGCGTGCATACCTGTCCGTATTCCTAGCCGACCGCTGTTTAACCGTGGCACCGCCGCGGTTGAACACCTGAACGCGCAGGCAGTGGCTGTCTGTTGACGCCCCTACCGGCCCTGGCGAAGATGGCGCGGAAGGTTCAGTACCCGGCGGGCCACGCCCCCCTTTTCCACCTCGACCGACTGTTCAGGGAAGTCCAGCGACCTGCCGCGACCTTCCCTGCCGGGCACGCGGACGGCCGTGGCCGAATCCCACGCAGTGCCCGGCACCATTCGCCAGCATTCACCTTCCCGGGAGGACGGCCCGTGCCGATTCCAATCGACGTGTCGGAAAGCGGGTCTCGGTTCCGGTCGGCGGGTGAGGGACGATGACCTCCACCGAGGCCACCGCGCCGTGGCACCTGAACGCCGCCCAGCTCGGCATCTGGTACGCGCAGCAGGTCGCGCGCGACGATGTCGTCCTCAATGTCGCCGAGTACCTGGACATCGACGGCGGGGTGGACCCGGATCTGCTGGTGCGGGCACTGCGGCTGGCGCTCGCCGGGGTCGACGCCTACCGGCTCCGCTTCGTCCTGGCCGACGGCGAACCCCGGCAGTACGTCGACCGGGACGCCGAGGTCCCGGTGCAACTCGTCGACGTCCGCACCGAACCCGACCCGAGGGCCGCGGCCGAGGCGTGGATGCGCGCGGAGTTCAGCCGCCCGGTCGATGTGCTGGCCGGCCCGCTGTGCGCCATCGCCGTCCTCGTCGTCGGAGACGGCCGGGTGCTCTGGTACCACCGCGCCCACCACCTCATCACGGACGGGCACGGCGCGTCCCTGTCCACCGCCCGGGTCGCCGAGGCGTACGCCGCTCTCCTGGCGGGCCGCGAGCACCACCCGGACCCGACCGACCCCGCCTCGGTCCTGGTGGACTCCGAGCGGGCCTACCGCGCCTCGCCCGCCCACGCCCGCGACCGCGCGTACTGGACGAAGGCGCTGGCCGGTGTGGAGGAGCGCGCCGAGGGCGGCGCCCCGCGCGCCGGGACCCCGGTCCGCGCCAGCGCCGACCTGCCCGCCGACGACGCCGAACGGGTCCGGGCCGCCGCCCGCGAGCTGAAGACCGGGTTCGCCGCCGTGGTCGTCGCCGCCGCGGCCGTCTACCAGCACCGCGTCAGCGGCGCCCGGGACATCGTCCTCGGCGTCCCCGTCCTCGGCCGGATCGGGCGCCGCGAACAGCGCGTCGTCGGCATGACCTCCAACGTCATGGCAATCCGGCTGCGGCTCACCCCCGACCTCACCGTCGCCGAGATCGTCCGCCGCACCGCCGCCGCGATCGGCGAGGGCCTGCGCCACCAGCGCTACCGCTACGAGGACGTGGCCCGCGAACTCAACCCCGGCGGCGCCGCGGCCCTGTTCGACCTCAATGTCAACATCCTCGGCTACGGCTACCCGCCCCGCTTCGGCACCGCCGCCACCACCGTCCACAACCTCACCCACGGCCCCACCGAGGACCGGCAGATCAACGTCTACGACCAGGTCACCGACGCCACCGTCCGTATCGACGTCGATGTCAACGGCGAGCGCCACGAGCCCGGCGCCGCCGGCGATCTGCTGCGCCGCTTCCGCCGGGTCCTCGACTGGCTGGCCACCGCCGCCCCCGACGCCCCCATCGGCGGCGTCCGCCTCTACGACACCGGCGAGCACCCCGCGCCCTGCGCCGACACCCTCCCGGTCCCGGCGCTGACCGCCCCCGAGCTGTTCCACGTCCAGGCCGACCTGGCACCCGACGCGCCCGCCCTGATCGCCGACGGACAACTCCTCACGTACGCCGAACTCGACGCGCGGGCCAACCGGCTCGCCCACCAGCTGACCGGGCTCGGGGTGCGCCGCGAGTCCGTCGTCGCCGTCGTGCTGAACCGGGGCGTCGATCTCGTCACCACCCTGCTCGCCGTGGCGAAGACCGGCGCCGGATATCTGCCGATCGACCCCCGCCAACCCCTCGAACGCGTCGCCTACATGCTCTCCGACAGCGGTGCCGTGGCCCTGCTGACCAGCGAGGACCTGCTCGACGACCTGCCCGCGCAGGGACTGCTGGCCCTCGCCGTCGACGATCCCCGGGTGCGCGCGGCGATCGACGCCCAGCCCTCCACCCGGCCGCCGCACCGGCCCCGTCCCGGCCAGCTCGCCTATGTCATCTACACCTCCGGGTCGACCGGACGCCCCAAGGGCGTCGCCCTCACCCAGGCGGGCGTGGCCGCCCTGGTCACCACCCAGGCCGCCCGGCTCGGCGTCGGCCCCGGCAGCCGGGTCCTCCAGTTCGCGTCGATCGGCTTCGACGCGGCGACCTGGGAACTGCTGATGTCCCTGGGCACCGGCGCCGCCCTGGTCACCGCCCCCGCCGACGACCTCCTCCCCGGCGGCGGCCTCGCCTCGGTGGTGTCCCGGCACGGCGTCACCCATGCCACCCTGCCGCCCGCCGTCCTCGCCGCCCTCGACCCCGGCGACCTCCCCTCCCTGCGCACCCTGGTGTCGGCGGGCGAGGCCCTCACCCCCGACCTGGTGGAACGCTGGGCGGCCGGACGCGACCTGGTCAACGCCTACGGCCCGACCGAGACGACGATCTGCGCCACCATGTCCGCCCCCCTGGTGCCCGGCGCCGCGCCCGACATCGGCACCCCCGTCGCCCGCGCCCGCGTCCTGGTCCTGGACGACTTCCTGGAGCCCGTGCCCGCCGGAGCCACCGGCGAACTGTATGTCGCCGGTCCCGGCCTCGCCCGCGGCTACACCGGCAACAGCGCGCTGACCGCGGAGCGGTTCGTCGCCGACCCGGACGGCACCGGCGGCAGGCTCTACCGCACCGGCGACCGGGTGCGCCGGACCGGCGGCGGGGACCTGGTGTTCGTGGGCCGCGCCGACGGACAGCTCAAGATCCGCGGGTACCGGGTCGAGCCCGCCGAGATCGAGGCCGCGCTCGGCGGCCACCCCGATGTCGCCCAGGCCGTGGTCGTGGCCCGCGACCCCGACCCCGGCACGGACTCGGACTCCGGCACCGACTCGGACTCCGGCTCCGCCTCCGGTGACCGTCTGCTGGTCGCCTATGTCACCGACGCCCGCGACGGCCACGAGCCCGGCTCCGGCGGCGATCTGCCCGGCCGGCTCCGCGAGTTCCTCACCGGCCGCCTCCCCGCGCCCATGGTGCCCGGCGCGTTCGTCGTGCTGCCCGAGTTCCCGCTCACCCACAGCGGGAAGATCGACCGGCGGGCGCTCCCCGCCCCCGGCCGCACCACCGGCACCGGCCGCGCCGCCACCCCGCAGGAGGAGATCCTCTGCGGGGTCTTCGCCGAGATCCTCGGCCTGGAAGCGGTCGGCCCCGACGAGGGGTTCTTCGAACTCGGCGGCCACTCGCTCCTCGCCACCCGGCTGATCTCCCGCGTCCGCGCCGCCCTCGGCGCCGAACTGGAGATGCGCGACCTGTTCCGGGTCCCGACCCCCGCCGGACTCGCCGCGCACCTCGCCGAGACCGCCGCCACCGCCACCGGCACCCCCGCGCGCCGCCCCGCCCTCGTCCCGCAGACCCGCCCCGACCTCGTCCCGCCCTCCTTCGCCCAGCGCAGACTGCTCTTCCTGGAGCGACTCGAAGGCCGCGGCACCACCTACAACGCCCCCATCGTGCTGCGCCTGACCGGCGCCCTGGACCGCGACGCCCTCAGCGCCGCGTACCGCGATGTCCTCGCCCGGCACGAGGCCCTGCGCACCCGGTTCCCCATAGCCGACGGCCGGCACCACCAGCACCTCGTCGGCGCCGACACCCTCAGCGGACAGCCGGCGATCGAACTCACCACACCCGAGGACCTCCCCGACGCCATCGCCCGCGCCGCCGGGCACGCCTTCGACCTGACGACGGAACCACCCATCAGGGCGTGGCTGTTCGCCCTCGGCGCCGAGGACCACGTCCTGGTCGTCGTCGTCCACCACATCACCGCCGACGGCTGGTCCATGGGCCCCCTCACCCGCGACCTGTCCACCGCGTACACCGCCCGCAGCCAGGGCCGCCCCGCCGACTGGCGGCCCCTGCCCGTGCAGTACGCCGACTACACCCTCTGGCAGCGCGAACTCCTCGGCGCCGACGACGACCCGGACGGCCTGATGACCACCCAGGTCGCCTACTGGCGCCGGGCCCTGGACGGCATCCCCGAGGAACTCGCCCTGCCCTTCGACCGGCCCCGCCCCGCCGTCGCCGGACACCACGGCCACGACGTCCCCCTCGACGCCCCCGCCGACCTGCACGCCCGGATCACCGAACTGGCCCGCGCCGAGGGCGTGACCGTCTTCATGGTGCTGCACGCCGCGCTCGCCGTGCTGCTGTCCCGCCTCGGGGCGGGCACCGACATCCCCATCGGCTCGGCAGTCGCCGGACGCGCCGACGAGGCCCTGGACGAACTCGTCGGCTGCTTCGTCAACACCGTCGTCATCCGCACCGACCTGTCCGGCGACCCCGAGTTCCGCGAGGTGCTGCACCGGGTCCGGGAGGTGACACTGGGCGCCTTCGCCCACCAGGACGTGCCCTTCGAGCGGCTGGTGGAGGAACTCGCCCCGGCCCGCTCCGTCGCCCGCAACCCGCTCTTCCAGACCGTCCTCACCATGCAGAACACCGCCGATGTGGCACTCGACCTGCCCGGCATCGAGGTGGCGCCGGTCGAGGGCGCCCGCCCCGGCGTGAAGTTCGACCTCGATGTCATGGTCAACGAGAACTTCGACGCCGACGCCCGCCCCGCCGGACTCACCGGCTCCGTCACCGCCTCCGCCGACCTCTTCGACCCCGCCTTCGCCCACGGCCTCGCCGAACGGCTGCTGCGGCTGCTGCGCACGGTCACCGACACCCCCCGGCTCCGCCTCAGCGAGGCCGGACTCCTCGACGACACCGAACGCGCCCGCGTCCTCACCGACTGGAGCGGCGGCGCGGCGGCGACGGCGGCCCCCGCGGCGACCGTCCTGGAACGGTTCTGGGCCCAGACCGACCGCACCCCCGACGCCGTCGCCGTCCACCAGGACGGCACCGCCCTGTCGTACGCGGCGCTGCGCGAGCGGGCCGAGGCGGTCGCCCGGCAGCTGACCGCGGCCGGGATCGGCCCCGAGTCGGTGGTCGCCCTCTGCCTGCCCCCGGGCGCCGAGACCATCACCGCGCTGCTCGGCGTCTGGCGGGCCGGAGCCGCCTATCTGCCGCTCGACACCCACCAGCCCGTCGAACGCACCTCGTTCATGCTCCGCGACAGCCGCGCGGTCATCCTCCTCACCACCGAGGAACTGGTCGAGGACCAGCCGGCCGGACAGGTGCGCATCGTCACCCTGGACGAGATGACCGCCCCGGCCCCCGCCCCGGGACAGTGGCCGGCACTCCGGCCCGGCCAGCTCGCCTACGTCGTCTACACCTCCGGCTCCACCGGCACCCCCAAGGGCGTCGCCGTCACCCAGGGCGCCCTCGCCCACTACGCCGCCGCCGCGCCCCGGCGGCTCGGCCTCGGCGGCGAGGGCACCCGCCACGCCCTGCTCCAGCCGCAGGTCACCGATCTCGGCAACACCCTGCTGTTCGCCTCCCTCACCACCGGCGGCACCCTGTACGTCCTGGACGGGGACGCCGTGCTCGACCCGGTCGCCATGGCCGCCCATCTCGCCGACCACCGCATCGACCACCTCAAGGCCGTCCCCTCGCATCTGGCGGCGCTCTGCGCGCAGGCCGGGCCCGCCGCCGTCCTGCCCGCCCGCTCCCTGGTGCTCGGCGGTGAGGCCGCCGCACCCGCCTGGGTCGCCGATCTGCTCACGGCGGCCGGGGACCGCGCGATCCACAACCACTACGGGCCCACCGAGGCCACCATCGGCGCCACCACCACCCGCCTCACCGCCCAGGACACCGCGAGCGGACGCGTCCCCATCGGCACCCCCCTCGACGGCGTCCGCGCCTATGTCCTGGACACCTGGCTGCAACCGGTGCCCGCGGGCGTCCCCGGCGAGCTGTACCTCGCGGGCGCCGGTCTCGCCCGCGGGTATGTGAACCGGCCGGGACCGACCGGGGAACGCTTCGTGGCCTGCCCCTTCGGTACCGGCGAGCGCATGTACCGCACCGGCGACCGGGCCCGCTGGGGCGGCGACGGACGGCTGGAGTTCGCCGGCCGGGCCGACGACCAGCTCAAGATCCGCGGCTTCCGGGTCGAACCCGGCGAGATCGAGACCGCCCTCGCCGTCCACCCCGCCGTCACCGCCGCCGCCGTCACCGCCCGCGACGACCTCACCGGCGGGACACGACTGGTCGCCTACCTAGTCCCCGACGACCCGGACGACCTCGACGGCATCGAAGGACTCGGCGAACGGGTCCGGCACCAGCTGTCCCAGCGGCTGCCCGAGCACATGGTCCCCGCCACCTTCGTCGTCCTGCCCGAACTCCCCCTCACCCCCAGCGGCAAACTCGACCGCGCCGCCCTCCCCGAACCCGAGCGGGCCGCGAGCGGCGCCGCCGGACGCGCCCCCGGGACCGTACAGGAGGAGATCCTCTGCGCGGCGTACGCGCGGGTCCTCGGGCTCGATGTGGTGGGCCCCGAGGAGGACTTCTTCGCGCTCGGCGGGAACTCGCTGGTGGCCGTCGCCCTCGTGGAGGATCTGCGCACCCGGGGCCTGTCCGTGTCCGTCCGCGCCCTGTTCCTCACCCCGACCCCGGCCGGTCTCGCCACCGTCGCCGGACCCGAACCCGTCGAGGTCGCCCCCAACCTCATCCCCGACGGCGCGACCCGGCTCACCCCCGCCATGCTGCCGCTCACCGCGCTCGACCAGGACGAGATCGACCTGATCTGCGCCCGCGTCGACGGCGGCGCCGCCAATGTGGCCGACATCTACCCGCTGGCGCCGCTCCAGGAAGGCATGCTCTTCCACCACCTCGCCCGCGCCGACGGCGACACCGACGTCTATATGCGCTCCGTGGTCCTGGAACTGGACTCGTCCGCACGGCTCGACGCCTTCCTCACCGCGGTCCAGCAGGTCGTGGACCGGCACGACGTGTACCGCACGGCGATCCTCTCCGCCGGACTGCGCGAGCCCGTCCAGGTCGTCTGGCGCCGCGCCCCCGTCCCCGTCACCCACCTCACCCGCGACCCCGCGCGCGACCCCGTCGCGCAGCTCCTCGCCGCGGGCGGCACCTGGATGGAACTCGACCGCGCCCCGCTGCTGCGCGTCCACGTCCTCACCGACCCCGGTGACGGCCCCCGCCTCGTCCTGCTGCGCGTCCACCACATGATGGGCGACCACACCACCGTCGGACTCCTCCTCGACGAGGTCCGCGCCTTCCTCACCGGCCGCGGCGAGCACCTGCCCGCCCCGCTGCCCTACCGCGACCTCGTCGCCCAGGCCCGCTTCGGCACCCCCGCCGAGGAACACGAGCGCTACTTCGCCGCCCTGCTCGGCGATGTCACCGAGCCCACCGCCGTGTTCGGCCTGCTCGACGTACGCGGCGACGGCGCCACCGTCACCCGCGCCGACCGCGCCGTCGACGAGGATCTCGCCGCCCGGCTCCGCGCGACCGCCCGAGGGTTCGGCGTCAGCCCCGCCACCCTCTTCCACCTCGCCTGGGCCCGGGTGCTGGCCGCCGTGTCCGGCCGGGACGACGTGGTGTTCGGCACCGTCCTGACCGGCCGCATGAACGCCGGGGTCGGCGCCGACCGGGCGGCCGGGCTGTTCCTCAACACCCTGCCGCTGCGGCTGCGCGTCGACGCCGACCCCACCGCCGCCGCCCTGACCCGGCTGCGCGGACGCCTCGCCGAACTCCTGGAGCACGAGCACGCCCCGCTCGCCCTCGCCCAGCGGGCCAGCGCCGTACCGCCCGGCGGACCCCTGTTCACCTCCATCCTCAACTACCAGCACGGCCTGCCCCTCACCGAGACCGGCACCGGCCTCGACGGCGTCACCGTGCGCCACTCCGAGGAACGCACCAACTACCCCGTCACCCTGATCGTCCGGGACACCGCCGCCGGGTTCTCCGTGACCGTCGACGCCGTCGCCCCCGCCGAACCCGCCCGCATCCAGGACCTCCTCCACATCTGCCTGGACCGTCTCGTCACCGTCCTCACCGACGCCCCGCACACCCCGTTCACCGCCGTCGCCGTCCTCGACCCGGCCGAGCGGCTGCGCCTCGCCGCCGAGGGCAACCGCACCGAGGCGCCGACCGCCGCACTGACCGTCCCGCAACTCCTCGCCGCCCAGGCCGCCCGCACCCCCGACGCCACCGCCGTCGTCCACGGCTCCACCGCCACCTCCTACCGCGAACTGGAGCTGCGCGCCCGGCGCCTGGCCCACCAACTGCGCGGCCTCGGTGTCGGCCCCGAGAGCGTCGTCGCCCTGTGCCTGCCGCGCGGCGCCGACGCGATCGCCGCGATCCTCGGCGTCTGGCAGGCCGGAGCGGCCTACCTCCCGCTCGACCCCGCCTACCCCGCGCCCCGGCTCGGCCACATGCTCACCGACAGCCGCGCCGTCGCCCTGATCGGCACCACCGACCTCCTCGACGACATGCCCGTCATGGGCGGCCTGACCACCATCGCCCTCGACGACCCCACCGTGGCCGCCACCCTCGCCGCCCAGCCCGACACCCCGCCCGAACCCGCCACCCACCCCGGCGCCCTCGCCTACGTCATCTACACCTCCGGCTCCACCGGACGCCCCAAGGGCGTCGCCGTCACCCACGCCGCCCTCGCCAACTACGTCACCCACGTCCCGCCCCGCATCGGCCTCGGCGACCCCGGCGCCCGCTACGCCCTCCTCCAGCCCCTCACCACCGACCTCGGCAACACCGTCCTGTTCGCCGCCCTCACCACCGGCGGCGAACTCCACCTCCTGGACGCGGCCGACGTCGCCGACCCGCTCGCCGTCACCGGCTATCTGGCCCGGCACCGCATCGACCACGTCAAGATGGTCCCCTCCCACCTCGCCGCGCTCGGCGCCACCGGCGATCTGCGCTGGCTCCTCCCGCACCGCACCCTGGTCCTCGGCGGCGAGGCCGCGCCCCCCGACTGGGTCACCCAGCTCCTCCAGGCGGCCGACGGCCGGGCGGTGTTCAACCACTACGGCCCCACCGAGACCACCATCGGTGTCACCACCGGCCCCCTGGACACCACCACCGTCACCCCCACCGGCGTCCCCCTCGGCACCCCCGTCGCCAACACCGCCCTCCACGTCCTCGACGACGCCCTCCAGCCGGTCCCGGCGGGCGCCCCCGGGGAGCTGTACGTGGCGGGCGAACAACTCGCCCGCGGCTACGTCGGCCGCCCCGGCACCACAGCCGAACGGTTCGTCGCCAGCCCCTTCGGCGACGGCACCCGCATGTACCGCACCGGCGACCGGGGCCTGCGGCGCCCCGACGGCGTCCTGGAGTACCTCGGCCGCGCCGACGACCAGGTCAAGATCCGCGGCTTCCGGGTCGAGCCGGGGGAGGTGCGCACGGTGCTCGCCGCCCATCCCGACGTGGCCGCCGCCGCGGTCGTCGTCCGCGAGGACGTCCCCGGCGACCGCCACCTCGTCGCCTACGTCACCCCCGCCGACCGCACCGACGGCACCGCCCTCGCCGAGGCGGTACGCCGCCGGGCCCGGCAGGAACTGCCGCCGCACATGGTGCCGTCCGCCGTCGTCGTCCTGGACGCGCTGCCCCTGACCGCCAACGGCAAGCTGGACCGGGCCGCCCTCCCGGCCCCCGACCGGGCCGCCGCCGCGGGCGCGGGCCGCCGTCCGGCGGACGCCCGCGAAGAGGCCCTGTGCGCCGCCTTCGCCGAGATCCTCGCCCTGCCCGCGGTCGGCGTCCACGACGACTTCTTCGTCCTCGGCGGCCACTCCCTGCTGGCCACCAAACTCGTCAGCCGCGTCCGGGTGACCCTCGGCGAGGAACTCCCCATCCAGATCCTCTTCGACCGCCCCACCCCGGCCGACCTGGCGACCTGGATGGCGGACAACGCGGGTATCGCGGACGGGACGGATGCGGCGAACGGGGTTGAGGCGCGTCCGCGGTTGCGGCCGATGCGTGGGTGAGCGCTTGGCGCTCCGCGCGGGGGCGGGGGCGGACGCGGTTGAGGCTGCGGCTTCGATAGCCGGCCGGGATACTCCGGCCGGCTATCGGTTGCGTTGCTGACAGTGCGGTTGTCTTGCGGGGCTTGAGGCGGCGCTGCGGGGCTTGGGTTTGACATCCGACCTGCCGGGCTTCCGGCTGCGGGGCTGGCTCGTGGCTTCCTTGCCGGGCCTGCGCCTATCTGGCCCGACTTGCAGCGGCGCTGCCCGGCTTGAGGGGCCCGGCCGACTTTCGGCTGACCGCCCGATGACTCAAGTGGCGCTCTGCGCGCAGTCCTGTTCGGCGCACGCCGGTGCCGGGGCGCGGTTCTCCGCGAGCGCTCAAGGGCCGGGCGTGGCCCTCCAGGTGCGGCAGAGAAGCCGGGCGCGGCCTCCGGGGCGGGTAGCGGACCGGGCGCCGCCACGACCCGGTTCGGCCCTCGCAGGCGCGCAGAAGGCCGGGTGTGGCCCTCCGGACGCGCCGAAGACCAAGCGCGGCTCCCTCGGTGTAAGAAGGCCGGGCGCTGCCCCCGGGGCCCACAGAGGGCCAGGCGCCCCCGGGGCGCGCAGAGAGCCGCACCTGCCCCCCCGGGGCCCGCAGAAGACCAGGCGCCGCCCCCGGCCCCACACTGGGCCAGTCCCCCCCGGGCGCGCAAAAAGGCCGGGCGCGGCCCCGTCAGAGGGGGCGCGCCCGGACATCCGGAGCCGGTCGGGCTATACGTCCGACATCGCCACCAGTACCCGCCTGTTCCCGGTGAACGGGCGGCGGCCGTGGGCCAGGAGGACGTTGTCGATGAGGAGGACGTCACCGGCCCGCCAGTCGACGTCCACCGCGCCGGCCAGGCCCCGGTGGAGGATCTGCTCGATGTGCGCGTCGGGGATCGCCGTGCCGTCGGCGTAGGTCACGTACTGCGGGAACTCCTCCGGCGCCAGGATGTCGTACAGCTCCGCCGACGCCTGGTCGCCGAGGCCCGCCGGATGCCACTGGTCGGCCTGGTTGAACCACACCTCGGCGCCGGTCACCGGGTGCTCGGCGGTCGCCGGGCGGAGCTGGACGACCCGCAGGCCGTCCTCCGTCCACTCCCACTCGGCGCGCGCGTCCCGCAGGAACGCCTCCACCGCCGCCCGGTCGTCGGTCTCGAAGGTGTCCTGCCAGCTCTTCCCGAAGCCCAGCCCGTCGTGCAGGTTCTGGACGTAGCGGACACCGCCCGCGAACGCGTCGCGGACCTCCGCGTCCAGTGAGCCGAGCCACAGCTCCCCGTCCAGCACCGGGGTCGCGCCGCCGCTCTCCGGGGCCCGCTCGCAGTAGAACGCGATCCGGGTGGGCCAGCGGTGGGCGTAGCTGAGTTCGTTGTGCATGGAGATCGTGTACTGCTGGGGGTACTCCGTCGAGGTGTAGAGATTGCCGCCGACCTTGGTGCGCGGCGAGTTGCCGTGCACATAGGGCAGCCGGTCCGGCACCAGCCGGGCGAACAGCGGGTCCACGGCGTCCGGTGCGACACCGAAGTCCCTGAAGACGAGCGCCTTGCGCTCGGTGAGCAACTCGGTCAGCGCCCGGGGGCCCGTCCGGTCGAGCCAGCCGGTCAGGTCGGTGGTACCGGCCGTGTCCGGACCGATCTCGTACGGCCGCCAGGCGTCGGCTCCCACGCCCGCTGCCGCGCCCGCTTCCGCTTCCGCTTCCGACTCCGCGGTGTCCACGGTCATTTCTCCTTCATGGCCTCGATCAGGCTCTTGGGCCGCATGTCGGTCCAGGACTTCTCGATGTAGTCGAGGCAGTCCTGCCGCCCGGCCTCACCGAACACGGCGGTCCAGCCGTCGGGCACGGCCACGAACACGGGCCACAGCGAGTGCTGGCCCTCGTCATTGACCAGGACGAGATAGTTCGCTTCCGGGTCTTCGAAAGGATTCGGCACGTCAGAGTCCTTCGCTCTCGGGGGTTCTCGGTCGGGGACGGTGGTGGTGTTCGGGGCGCTTCGGGCGTCCGCCGTTCCGCGCGCCCGGGACGGGGCCCGACACGGCCCCGGCCCCGGCGCCGACGCCCTGCACGGCGAACTGGGTGCGGTACAGCTCGGAGTAGAGACCCTCGGCGGCGAGGAGTTCGCCGTGGGTGCCGCGCTCACTGATGCGGCCGTTGTCCAGGACCAGGATCTGGTCGGCCTCCAGGATCGTGGACAGCCGGTGCGCGATGACCAGCGACGTACGGCCCGACAGGGCGGTCTTCAGGGCCCGCTGGATCGCCGCCTCCGACTCGGAGTCCAGATGCGCGGTCGCCTCGTCCAGGATCACCACGGGCGGTGACTTCAGCAGCAGCCGGGCGAGCGCCACCCGCTGTTTCTCACCCCCGGACAGCCGGTAGCCCCGGTCGCCGACGATGGTGTCGAGGCCGTTGGGGAGCGAGGAGATCGTCGGCCAGATCCGGGCCGCCTCGCACGCCTCGATCAGCTCGGCCTCCTCGGCGCCCGGCCGCGCGTACAGCAGATTCGCCCGGATCGTGTCGTGGAAGAGATACGCGTCCTGGGTGACGATGCCGACGGTGTCGTTCAGGGACCGCATGGTCAGGTCCCGGACGTCCTGGCCGCTGATGCGGACCGTCCCGGAGGTGGGGTCGTACAGCCGTGGCACGAGCTGGGTGACCGTGGTCTTCCCGGCGCCCGACGGGCCGACCAGCGCCGTCAGTTTCCCGGACGGCGCGAGGAAGCTCACCTCGTCCAGGACGACGGCGTTGTCCCGCCGCTCGGGGCTGGGCAGCGCGATCGTCTCCAGGGAGGCCAGCGACACCTCGTCGCCGGACGGGTAGCGGAACGTCACCGAGTCGAACTCGATGTCCGGGGTGGGGCGGTCGGGGGCGGTGGGCAGCGGCCGCGCGGTGGGCTTCTCGTCGACCAGCGGCTTGAGGTCCAGGACCTCGAAGACCCGGTCGAAGCTGACCAGCGCGATCATCACATTGACCTGCATGTTCGACAGCTGGTTCAGCGGCCCGTACAGCCGCATCAGCAGGGTCACCATGGCCACCAGGGTGCCGATCTGCACGGTGCCGTCGATGGTGAGCAGACCGCCGAGACCGTAGACCATGGCGGTGGTCACGCCGGTGATCAGCGTCATGATGATGAACAGCATGCGGCCCCACACGGCCGTGGTGATCGCCACGTCCCGCACCTGCGCCGCCTTGCCGGAGAACCGGTCCGCCTCGTCCTCCGGGCGGCCGTACAGCTTCGCCAGCATCGCGCCGGACACATTGAACCGCTCGTTCATCATCGAGCCCATGTCGGCGTTCAGGCCCATGCCCTGCCGGGTGAGCCGCTGGAGCCTGCGGCCCACCAGCTTCGCGGGCAGCAGGAAGAACGGCACCATCACCAGCGCGGCGAGGGTGATCTGCCACGACAGATAGAACATCATGCCGAGGACGAGAACCAGCGTCAGCAGCATCGACACCGCCTGCGACAGCAGGGTGGTGATCGCCTGCTGGGCGCCCACCACATCGGTGTTGAGCCTGCTGACCAGGGCACCGGTCTGCGCCCGGGTGAAGAACGCCAGCGGCTGCCGCTGGACATGCCCGAACACCCGGCAGCGCAGGTCGTAGACGATGCCCTGACCGACCCGTCCGGAGAACCAGGTCTGCACGAAGACCAGGGTCACATCGACCAGCGCGAGCCCGGCGATGGTCAGCGCCAGCGCGATCACCAGCCCCTCGCGGCGCTGGGCGATGCCGTCGTCGATGATCACCTTGAGCAGCAGCGGGCTGGATGCCGTGATGGTCGCGCTCAGGGCCGTCGTCAGCATGATCACCGCCAACGACCAGCGGTAGCGCAGGGCATACGGAACGATGCGGCGCACGGTGCCGGGCTTGATTCTCTGTTTGGTGATCGAGCTGTCGACGCCCAGTGGCGTCGGGCCCATGCGCGGGCCCCCCATCATGGCCACGAAATCTTCCTTTCCGGCCGGGACTGCGGTCAGCGACCGTACCCGCGAAGTAGAAAGCAGTGAAAGCGTGCACAGGGCGTGCACAGCGGCCATAAGCCGTAACGGTGCCACGATGCCCTGGCGGGGCCCGCCGCGCGCTGTTCAACCCCGGCGTCGGCGCAGTTGAACGGGGACCTAATCCGCCTCATAAGGCGAGGGTTAAGGGACACGGTAACCGCAGGGAAACCTGTGACGGTCCAGTCTGAACACATGCAGATTTTGTCAACTCCCACGGCTCCGGCGACCGTAGACCTCCTTTCCGGTCCGGCCCGCGGGGACGCCGGGGGAAACAATCGGAGGCTTAGCCATGATCGAGTCTGAGGCCACGCCCCCGGTGCGGCAGCGGGACGCGCAGTCCGGTCAGGAGCCGGATCAGGGGCACGCGCAGGAGCTGCGGCCCGGGGAGGAGTCCGAGGCCGGCCGGGCCCTGGCCAAGCGCGAGGAGCGCGAGGTGGCCGAGGTCGTACGGGGCCTGGAGAAGCGCGCGGACCCCGACGATGACGACGAGCCGCCGCCCCGGCGCCGCCGCCGCTGGGTGGCCTGGGTCGCCGGGGCGACGGTCCTGGTCGTCGGCGCGGCCGGCGCCCTCTATGTGGCGCGGGACGACGGCGGCGGCAGCGACACCGACACCTCGACGCTGCCCACCGCCGAGGTCGTCACCACCGACATGGTCAACACCACCCAGGTGGACGGCGAGCTGGGCTACTCCGCCAGCCGCTCCATCGTCGCCGAGAGCACCGGACGCATCACCGCCCTCCCCGGCACCGGTGATGTCATCCAGCGCGGCGACCGCGTCTACGGCGTCGACGGACACGATGTGCCGCTGTTCTACGGGTCGACGCCGTTCTGGCGGAACCTCGAATACGGCATGGACGACGGCGAGGACGTGGAGGTGCTGGAGCGCAACCTCACCGAGCTGGGCTACGGCGGCTCCTTCACCCTGAACGAGGAGTTCACCTCCGCGACCGCCGACGCCGTCGAGGAGTGGCAGGAGGACCTCGGCGTCTCCGAGACCGGCATCGTCAAGCCGGGCGATGTGGTGATCCAGTCCAACGAGATCCGGGTGACGAAGGTCGAGGCCACCCTCGGCGGCCGGGCGTCCGGCCCGGTCCTCACCGCCAGCGGCACCGCCCGCCGGATCACCGTCGACCTGCCCGTCACCGACCAGAGCCTCGCCGAGAAGGGCGCCAAGGTCGAGGTGACCCTGCCCGGCGACGAGAAGACCACCGGCACGGTCGACTCCATCGGCTCCGTCGCCACCGCCGGTGACACCAACTCCGAGTCCCAGACCGGCGAGGGCACGGAGAACGCCACGGTCCCGGTCTACATCACCCTCGACAAGAAGGGCGGCGCGGGCAACCTCGACGGCGCCCCGGCCACCGTCGGATTCACCAGCGAGGAGCACAAGGACGTGCTGGCGGTACCGATCAACGCCCTGCTGGCCTCCTCCGAGGGAAAGTACGAGGTCAAGGTCGTCGACGCCGACGGCACGGTGCGTTCGGTCCCCGTCGAGCTGGGCATCTTCGAAGGCGAGAAGGTCGAGGTCAAGGGCAACCTGAAGGCCGGCATGAAGGTGCAGGTGCCCGAGTCATGACCGACCGCACCGGCACCGCCGTCGAGCCCACCACCGACAACCGGGCCGTCCCCAGGGGCCTCGCCCCGGCCGAGAGCCCCGTCATCGAGGTCGACAACGTCAGCAAGGAGTACGCGGGCGGGGTCAAGGCCCTGCACGGCGCCTCCCTCACCGTCCGCGCGGGCGAACTCGTCGCGATCCTCGGCCCGTCCGGCTCCGGCAAGTCGACCCTGCTGAACATGATGGGAACGCTCGACCGGCCCAGCACCGGCCGGGTCCTCATCGAGGGCCACGACGCCGCGAAACTCCCCGACCGCACCCTCGCCACGGTCCGCTCCCACTGGATCGGCTTCGTCTTCCAGCAGTTCTTCCTCACCCCGCATCTGTCCGCCATGGACAATGTCGCCACCGGCCTCCTCTACCACGGCATCGCCCCGCGCGAGCGCCGCCGCAGGGCCCGCGCGGCGCTGCGCAGGGTCGGCCTCGGGCACCGCCTCGACCACCGCCCGCACCAGCTCTCCGGCGGCGAGAAGCAGCGCGTCGCCATCGCCCGCGCGGTGGTCGGCAACCCACCCCTGCTGCTCGCCGACGAACCCACCGGCAACCTCGACACCGCCTCCGGCGCCGGGGTGCTGAAACTGCTCCGCGAACTCAACCGCGACGGCACCGCCATCGTGGTGATCACCCATGACCTCGATGTCGCGGCAGCACTGCCGCGCCGCCTGGAGATCCGCGATGGCCGGATCCAGGCCGATACGGGAGTACCGGCATGAAGCCCCTACCGGAACCGGCCCGCCTGCGGGCCGGCGACCTGGCCGCCGTCGGCCTCGACGGTCTGCGCGGCCGACCGCTGCGCGCGGTGCTGTCGGCACTCGGTATCGCCATCGGCGTCGCCGCCATGATCGGCCTCGTGGGCATCAGCACGGTCAGCCGGGCCGCGCTGATGGCCGAGATCGAGGCGCTCGGCACCAATCTGCTGACCGTCGAACCCGGCACGACCCTCACCGGCAAGCAGTCCAAGCTGCCCACCGGCGCCGAGGGCATGGTCTCCCGCGTCCCCGGTGTCACCGGGGTCTCCGCCACCGGACTCGTCGAGGACGCCACCGCCCGCCGCACCGACAAGATCGACTCCAAGACGACCAGCGGCGTCGCGGTGCAGGCCGCCCGCACCAACCTCCTCGGCACCCTCAACGGCACGGTGGCCTCCGGCGCCTTCCTCAACTCCGCGACCGGCCAGTACCCGGCGGTGGTCCTCGGCTCCACCGCCTCCGAGCGGCTCGGTATCGACCGCGCCGGCGGGCACATCTACATCGACGGCCAGTGGTTCCTGGTCGTCGGCGTCCTCGACGATGTCGCGCTCGCCCCCGAGATCGACCGCTCCGCCCTGATCGGCTGGGACTACGCCACCCGGATGGGCTTCGACGGCCGGGTCACCACGCTCTACGAACGCTCCACCGAGAGCTCGGTGGAAGCGGTCCGCGCGGTGCTCTCCTACACCGTCAATCCGGAGCACCCGGAGGAGGTGATGGTCTCCCGGCCCTCCGACGCGCTGACCGCGCAGGCCGCCGCGGAGCGCACCTTCAACTCCCTGTTCTTCGGCCTGGGCGCCATCGCGCTGCTCGCCGGAGGCGTCGGCATCGCCAACATCATGGTGATCTCGGTACTGGAGCGCCGCCAGGAGATCGGCCTGCGCCGCTCGCTGGGCGCGACCCGCGGGCAGATCAGGCTCCAGTTCCTCACCGAGTCCGTGACCCTCTCCGCGCTCGGCGGGATCTCCGGCGTCGGCATCGGCCTGGCGACCTGCCTCGGCTACGCCTTCTACCGGGACTGGCCACTGGTCCTGCCCGTATCGGCGATCGTCGGCGGCGCGCTGGCCGCGTTCGCCATCGGGGCCCTCGCGGGGGTGTATCCGGCCCGCCGCGCCGCGAACCTCACTCCCACGGAGGCTCTCGCCACCAGCTGACCGGTCTTCCCCCAGACCGGTCACCCAGGGGTGCCCTCACGTCCGGCCGAGCGGACGCGGGGGCACCCCGCCGTGCGTGTCCCACGGGACCGGGGCGGGTGGGGCGCCGGGGAGACGCCCGGCACACGGGTGAACCTGGTGGGGCCCCACCCCACCCCGGCCCGCCCCTCTCGGCCGACGGGACTGCCACCCCTTCAGGGGCGCGGGGAACTGCGCGAGCACCCCCCACTCACGGAAAGCCACTCCCTGACAGCCCCCGACCCGCCCCTCTCAGCCGACGGGACTGCCACCCCCTCAGGGGCGCGGGGAACTGCGCGAGCACCCCCCACTCACGGAAAGCCACCCCCCGGCAGCCCCCGACCCGCCCCTCTCAGCCGACGGGACTGCCACCCCCTCAGGGGCGCGGGGAACTGCGCGAGCACCCCCCACCTACGGAAAGCCACCCCCCGGCAGCCCCCGACCCGCCCCTCTCAGCCGACGGCACCGTCACCCCCTCAGGGGCGCGGCGAACTGCGCGAGCACCCCCACCCACCGAACGCCACCCCCCGGCAGAACCCCCCACCCCCTCCCCTCCCCACCGTGTAAGAGGCCGGTTAACGCCCACGGTCACCGAGGGGAAACCTCCCGACAGCCACTCTGGTGGACATGAAGACACACGCTCTCGCCTCCGCCGCCCTCGTCGCCGCCGCCATCTTCGGGATGACCGCGTGCGGCGGTGAGGACTCGCCCACCAACGCCTCCCCCACGTCACCCCAGGACGTGGAGCGCCAGCAGAAGTTCATCGAGTGCCTCCGGGAGCACGGCATGGACGTGCCCGACGCCCCCGAGGACCAGGAGGGCGGCGCACCCCAGTTCGAGGCCGCCCAGGGCTCCGCCGCCGTGGTCGACGCCGCCCAGGCCGCCTGCGCCCAGTTCGCCCCTCCGCAGGGCGCGGAGGAGGTCGACGAGGACGCGTACGACACCGCCGTGAAGAAGGCCGAGTGCCTGCGCCAGGAGGGCATCAGCGCCAAGGACCCGGAGCCCGGCACCACCCGCATCACCCTGGAGGAGGGCGCCGACAGCCAGGAGGACCTGGTCGCCGCCTACTCCACCTGCAACGAGAAGTACCCGAGCAACCAGGGGGGCTGACAGCGATGCGGGGCCCGCTGAGGACCCTGCCCGGCACGGCTCCCGGCCGCCGCCCTCCCGGATCCCTCCGGTGAGGCGGCGGCCGGCCCCGTCCCCGCTCCGAACCTCTCCGACACAACTCCCCGGCGTCACGCCCCCCGGCCCGCCCTCCCGCCGCACCGGACGACAGACCTGACACCCCCGCCGGACGCAACCCCACCCGGCCCGTTCAACCGCCGCATTCGCCCAGTTGAACAGCCTGCACCCGCAGTGCCTCCCTTCTCCGCCGCAACCGCGGCCACCACCCCTGTTCAGCCTTGTTCGCCGCCCGGAGATGCGTTGAAATGACCGGGCCGACTGGGCCGGGGGAGCGCGGAAATGCGCACATCGGTGCCCATGCGGAGCCTTGGCGTGGAGTTCGACGCACAAAGGAGAGGCATTGATGATCCCGCTGTCGTTCGCCCAACGCCGGCTCTGGTTCCTTTCTCAGCTGGAGAATTCGGGCCTCGCCTACAACAACGTCATCACCCTGGCGTTGCACGGACCGGTGAACTCCACGGCATTGGCCGCGGCCCTGCGGGACGTACTGGAACGCCATGAATCCCTGCGGACCGTATTTCCCGCCGAAGCCGGTGAGCCGTATCAGCGAATTCTCGATCCGGCGGAACTCGACTGGGAATTGGCGGTGCGCCCCACCGCCCCCGAGGAGGTGGCCGCCGCCGCGCTGACCGCGGCCCGCGCCCCCTTCGACCTCGCCCGCGACATACCGTTCCGCGCGGTGCTGCTCACCCAGGCGCCGGACGAGCACGTCCTGCTGCTGGTGCTGCACCACATCGCCACCGACGCCTCCTCGCACCGCCCGCTGGGCCGCGACCTGTCCCGGGCGTACGCGGCCCGGCTGCGCGGCGAGGCCCCCGGCTGGGAGCCGCTGCCGGTGCAGTACGCCGACTACACCCTCTGGCAGCGGGAACTGCTCGGCGACGAGTCCGACCCGGCCAGCCGCCTGGCCACCCAACTCGACTACTGGCGAAGGCAGTTGGCGGGCCTCCCGCAGGAGTTGACCCTGCCCGCCGACCGGCCGTGCGGCACCGCCGCCGACCGCACCGGGCACCGCGTGCCGCTACGGGTGCCGGCGCGCACCCACCGGCGCCTGGCGAAGCTGGCCCGCGCCGAGGGCGTCACCCCGTTCATGGTGCTCCAGGCGGCGCTGGCCGTGACCCTGTCCCGGCTCGGCGCCGGGACGGACATCCCGATCGGGTCGGCCGTCGCGGGCCGTACGGATGAGGCCCTGGACGACCTCATCGGCTTCTTCGTGAACACCCTCGTCCTGCGCACCGACCTGTCCGGCGACCCGGCGTTCCGGGAGGTGCTGGCCCGGGTGCGGGAGACCAGCCTCGGCGCGTTCGCCCATCAGGACGTGCCGTTCGAGCGGCTGGTGGAGGACCTGACCGTCGAACGCTCCCTGGACCGGCACCCGCTGTTCCAGACCATGCTGACCGTGCAGAACGCGGCCCAGGCCACCCTGGAACTGCCCGGCGTCACCGTCGAGGCCCTGCCGTCGGCCCTTCCGGCGGCCCGCTTCGACCTCGAAGCGATGATCGAGGAACGCCACGACGGCCGGGGCCGCCCCGCCGGGCTCACCGGCCATCTCATCGCCGCCGACGCCCTCTTCGACATCCCGACGACCGAGATGATCGCCCGCCGGTTCGAACGGGTCCTGGAGGCCGTCGCCGCCGACCCCGATCTGCGGCTGCACACCGTCGACGTCCTGGACGCCGACGAACGGCACCGGCTGCTCACCGACTGGAACGACACGGCGACCCCCGCCCGGCCCGACGCGGAGGCACTCACCCTCCCCTCCCTCTTCGAGGCCCGGACCCGCCACACCCCGGACGCGGTCGCGGTGGTGTACGAGGGGACGGAGCTGACCTACGGCGAACTGGACGCGCGCGCCGGGCGGGTCGCCCGGTACCTCGCCGGACGCGGCGCGGGCGAGGGCACGACCGTCGCCGTCGTCCTGGAGCGCGGCGTCGAACTGCTCGTCGCCCTGTGGGGCGTGCTCAAGGCGGGGGCCGCCTATCTGCCGGTCGACCCCGAGTACCCGGCGGAGCGGGTGGCACTGCTCCTCGCGGACGCCGCCCCCGCCGTGGTGCTGGACGACCCGGCGACCGTGGCACGCGTCGCCGCCGACAACACCCACGACACCCACGACCCCCACGGCACCGGACCACTGCCCGCGCCCCACCCCGACAGCGCCGCCTATGTGATCTATACCTCCGGCTCGACGGGACGCCCCAAGGGCGTGCTGGTGTCGCACCGCGGCATCGTCAACCGCCTGGTGTGGATGCGCGACCACTACGGGCTCGGTCCCGGGGACCGGGTCCTGCACAAGACACCCACCGTCTTCGATGTCTCGGTGTGGGAGCTGCTCGGCACCCTGGTGTGGGGCGCGACGCTGGTGGTGGCCCGGCCCGGCGGCCACCGCGACCCCGGCTACGTGGCCGAGGTGATCCGCGCCCAGGACATCGGCACGGCGCACTTCGTGCCCTCCATGCTGGACGCCTTCCTCCAGGCCGACGTGGGCCCGCTGCCCGGGCTGCGGCGGGTGGTGTGCAGCGGCGAGGCGCTCTCCCTCGCCACCCAGACCCGCTTCCTCGCCGCCTTCCCCGGCACCGAGCTGCACAATCTGTACGGGCCGACCGAGGCCGCCGTCGATGTCACCGCCTGGGCCTGCGACCCCGCCCAGGACACCGGACCGGTCCCCATCGGGACGCCCGTCGCCAACACCCGGGTCTTCGTCCTCGACGCACACCTCACCCCCGTACCGCCCGGAGTGGGCGGCGAACTGTATCTGGCCGGGGTCCAACTCGCCCGCGGCTACCTCGGCCGCCCCGCGCTCACCGGGGAACGCTTCGTCGCCAACCCCTACGGCACCGGCGGCGAACGCATGTACCGCACCGGCGACCTGGTGAAGTGGACGACCGGCGGACAGCTCACCTACCTCGGCCGCGCCGACGACCAGGTCAAGGTCCGCGGCTTCCGTATCGAGCCCGGCGAGATCGAGGCCGCCCTCCTCACCCACCCCGGCATCACGGCCACCGCCGTCATCGCCCGCGAGGACACCCCGGGCGACCGGCGACTGGTCGCCTACCTCGTCCCCGCCGCAAACCCCGACGCCGACGCAGACCCCGGCACCGAGAGCCGCCCCGCTATCGACCCCGACGCCCTGCGCGCCTTCACCGCCGAACGGCTGCCCCAGCACATGGTCCCGGCAGCCTTCGTCGCCCTCGACGCCCTGCCGCTCACCGTCAACGGCAAGCTCGACCGCACGGCGCTCCCCGCGCCCGAGTACACCACCGGAGCGGGCCGCGCCCCCGCCACCGCCGAGGAGGAACTCCTCTGCGCCGCCTTCGCCGACATCCTCGGCGTGGACTCCGTCGGCGTCGACGACAGCTTCTTCGCCCTCGGCGGTCACTCCCTCCTCGCCGTCCGGCTGATCTCCCGCATCCGCGCCGACCTCGGCACCGAACTCCCGCTGCGGCTCCTCTTCGAGGCCCCGACGGTCGCCACGCTCGCCGCCCGGCTCACCACCGACGCCGCCGGACGCACCCGTACCGCCGTGCGCCCCGTCCAGCGGCCCGAGCGGGTCCCGCTGTCGTTCGCGCAGCGCCGGCTGTGGTTCCTCGCCCAGCTCGAAGGCACCGGCTCCACCTACAACATCGCCGCCCCGATCCGTCTCGGCGCCGACACCGACGCCGCGCTCCTCGCCGACGCGTTCCGCGATGTGATCGCCCGGCACGAATCGCTGCGCACCCTCTTCCCGGCCGTCGACGGAGAGCCGTACCAGCTGATCCTGGACCCGCAGGATCTCGACTGGGACCTTCCCGTCGTCCCGGTCGCGCCCGGCGGGCTGGCCGGGGCGGCGGGCCGGGCCATGCGGCACACCTTCGACCTCGCCGCCGAACTCCCGCTCCGCGCCTGGCTGTTCGACGCCGGGGACGGCGAGCGCCTCCTCGTCGTCGTGCTGCACCACATCGCCTCCGACGGCTGGTCCATGGGCCCCCTGAGCCGGGACCTGTCGGCCGCCTACACCGCCCGGTCGCGGGGCGAGGAGCCCGCGTTCACCCCGCTGCCCGTGCAGTACACCGACTACGCCCTCTGGCAGCGCGACCTCCTCGGCGACACCGACGACCCGGACAGCCTGCTCTCCACCCAGGTCGACCACTGGCGCCGCACCCTCGCCGGAGCGCCGGAGGAACTGGCGCTCCCCGCCGACCTGCCCAGGCCCGCCGAACCGAGCCACCGAGGACACCGCGTCCCCTTCCATGTCCCCGCCGACATCCACCGCCGGCTGCTGCGCCTCGCCCGCGCCGAGAACGTCACCCCGTCCATGGCCCTCCAGGCCGCCCTGGCGGTCCTGCTGTCCCGGCTCGGCGCGGGCACCGACATCACCCTCGGCATCCCCGTCGCCGGACGCTCCGACGCCGCCCTCGACGACCTCGTCGGCTCCTTCGTCAACACCCTGGTCATCCGCGCCGACCTCGCCCACGACCCCGCCTTCCGGGAGATCCTCGCCCAGGTCAAGGAGGCCGGCCTCGGCGCCCTCGCCCACCAGGACGTCCCCTTCGAACGGCTCGTGGAAGAACTCGTCGGCACCCGCACCCTGGCCCGGCACCCGCTGTTCCAGACCATGCTGACCGTGCAGAACGTCGAACGCGCCGAACTCACCCTGCCCGGCGCCCACCCGGCCACCGGCCCCGACCTCGCCGCCGCCGCACCCCCCTCCCGCTACGACCTGCACTTCACCCTCGGCGAGACCTTCGACGACCAGGGCGAACCGGCGGGACTCCGCGCCCAGGTCACCCTCTCCGCCGACCTGTTCCGCGCCGGGACCGCCGACCGGATGGCCGCCTGGTTCCTGCGCGTCCTCGACACCGTCACCGCGACCGCCGGCATCCGCCTCAGCGCCGTCGACCTCCTCGACCCCGCCGAACGCGACCGGGTCCTCCACCGCTGGAACGACACCGCCGTCCCCGGCGTCCCCCGCGCGATCGTCCACCGCTTCCACGACCAGGTCACCGCCACCCCCGACGCCACCGCCCTCGTCGCCGACGGCACCGAGGTCACCTACCGTGCCCTCGACGCGTCCGCCGCCCGTATCGCCGGTCAGCTGCGCGCCCTCGGGGTCGGCGCCGAATCCGTCGTCGGACTGTGCCTGCCCCGCGGCGCCGAGATGATCACCGCGATCCTCGGGGTCTGGCGGACCGGCGCCGCCTATCTGCCCCTCGACCGCGACCTCCCGCCCGACCGGGTCGCCCATATGCTCGCCGACAGCGGCGCCCGCGCCCTGCTCACCGACCGTGCCAGTGGCCCCGCCGTCGCCGGTCACTCACCCGGCGTCCCCGTCGCCTGGATCGACGAGGCCCTCACCACGGACCCCGACCCCGGCACCGACTCCCGCACCGCCCCCGACTCCGCCCCGCCCGCCGACACCGCCCCCGGCTGCCTGGCCTACGTGCTGTACACCTCCGGCTCCACCGGCACCCCCAAGGGCGTGATGGTCACCCACGGGGCCCTCGCCGACTATGTGGCCTCGGCGTCGGAGCGCCTCGGCTGGACCGGCGCGGGCGCCCGCTACGCCCTGCTCCAGCCCCAGATGACCGACCTCGGCAACACCGTCGTCTTCATCAGCCTCGCCACCGGCGGACAGCTCCACGTCCTGGACGCCGACGCCGTCACCGACCCCGCCGCCGTGACCGGGCACCTCCGCGACCACGCCATCGACCACGTCAAGGCCGTCCCCTCCCACCTCGCCGCCCTCTCCGCCGACACCGGAGCGGACGCCGTCCTGCCCGCCCGCTCCCTCGTCCTCGGCGGCGAGGCCGCACCCGTGGCCTGGCTGCGCGACCTCGTCACCACCGCCCACACCACCGGCCGCCGCGTCCACAACCACTACGGGCCCACCGAGACCACCATCGGCGTGACCACCGCCGAACTCACCCCGGCGGTCCTCGCCACCGGAGCCGTCCCGATCGGCAGACCCCTCGCCAACACCCGCCTCTACGTCCTCGACGACGCCCTCACCGCCGTCCCCACCGGGGTGACCGGCGAACTCTACGTCTCCGGCACCGGCCTCGCCCGCGGCTACGCGGGACAGCGCGCCCTGACCGGCGAACGCTTCGTGGCCTGCCCCTACGGCCCCGGCGGCGAACGGATGTACCGCACCGGCGACCTGGTGAAGTGGACCCCCGACGGACAACTCGTCTTCCTCGGCCGCGCCGACACCCAGGTCAAGATCCGCGGCTACCGCGTCGAACCCGGCGAGGTCGAGGCGGCCCTGCTGGACCACCCCGCCGTCGCCCGCGCCGCCGTCATCGCCCGCCCCGGCACCACCGCGGACGACACCCGGCTCCTCGCCTACGCCGTCCTCACCGCGCCCGGCGACGCCACGGACACCGACCTGCGCGACTTCACCGCCCGCCGCCTCCCCGCCCACATGGTGCCCGCCACCGTCGTCGTCCTGCCCGAACTGCCGCTCACCCCCAACGGCAAACTCGACCGCAAGGCCCTCCCCGACCCCGACGACCCCACCACCGGCGCGCGCCGCGCCCCCGCCGGACCCACCGAGACCGCCCTCTGCGAGATCTTCGCCCAGGTCCTCGGCCTGGACACCTTCGGCGTCGACGACAGCTTCTTCGACCAAGGCGGCCACTCCCTCCTCGCCATCCGGCTGCTGTCCCGCATCCGGGGCCGGCTCGGCGCCGAGGTCCGCATCCGGACCCTCTTCGAGGCCCCCACCCCGGCCGGACTCGCCACCCGCCTCACCGGCCCCGGCGAAACCCCCGAGGAGACCCGCCTCCCGCTGCGCGCCACCACCCGCCCCGAACTCCCCCCGCTCTCCTTCGCCCAGCAACGCCTCTGGTTCCTCGGCCAGATGGAAGGCCCCAGCCCCACCTACAACATGCCCGTCGCCCTGCGGCTGACCGGCGCCCTGGACATCCCCGCCCTCACCGCCGCCCTGCGGGACGTCCTCGCCCGCCACGAACCCCTGCGCACCGTCTACCGCACCGCCGACGGCCACCCCTACCAGCACATCCTCGACGCCGACACCCTCGACTGGGACCTCACCGTGTCCCCGGTGACCCCCGGAGAACTCCCCGCCGCCGTCGCCCGCGCCACCCGCCACGCCTTCGACCTGTCGGCCGACGTACCCGTCCGCGCCTCGCTGTTCCACCTCGGCCCGGACGACCACGCCCTCGTCCTCGTCCTCCACCACATCGCCAACGACGGCTGGTCCCACGCCCCCCTCGGCCGCGACCTCTCCACCGCCTACACCGCCCGCACCCGGGGCGAACAGCCCGTCTTCGCGCCGCTCCCGGTCCAGTACGCCGACTACGCCCTCTGGCAGCGCGATCTGCTCGGCGACGAGAACGACCCGGCCAGCCCCCTGTCCTCCCAGGTGGACTACTGGCGCCGCACCCTCACCGGCGCCCCCGAGGAACTCACCCTGCCCGCCGACCGCTCCCGCCCCGCCGCCCCGAGCCACACCGGGCACCTGGTGCCCGTCCGCGTCCCCGCCGCGACGCACCGCCGGATCGCGGAGCTGGCCAGGGCCGAGGGCGCCACCGCCTTCATGGTCGTCCAGGCCGCGCTGGCCGTGACCCTCTCCCGCCTCGGCGCCGGACAGGACATCCCCGTCGGCACCGCCGTCGCCGGCCGCACCGACGAAGCCCTCGACAACCTCGTCGGCTTCTTCGTCAACACCCTCGTCCTCCGTACCGACCTGTCCGGCGACCCCGAGTTCCGGCAGGTACTGGCCCGGGTCAGGGAGGCCAGCCTCGGCGCGTTCGCCCACCAGGACGTCCCCTTCGAGCGCCTGGTGGAGGCCCTCGCCCCCGAACGCTCCCTGGTCAGGCACCCCCTGTTCCAGATCATGCTGACCCTGCGCAACCAGGAACCCGGCATCCTCGCCCTCCCCGGCATCCAGGCCGACCCCCTCGACGGCTCCGCCACCGCCGCCCGCTTCGACCTGGACATCCACCTCCGCGAGACCTACGACACCGACGGTCACCCGGCCGGACTCCACGGCACCGTCAACGCCGCCGCCGACCTCTTCGACGCCGCCACCGCCGCCCGCCTCGCCGACTGGTTCACCCGCGTCCTCGACACCGTCACCACCACCCCGGACACCCCCCTGTCCGAAGTCGACGTCCTCGACGCCGACGAACGCCACCTCGTCCTGCACACCTGGAACGACACGGCGACCGACACCCGGGCCCCCGCCGTCCTCGCCCGCTTCGAGCAGCACGCGGCCACCCACCCCCACACCACCGCACTCCACGCCGACGGCACCGAGACCACCTACGGCACCCTCGACACCGCGGCCGACCGCCTCGCCCGCCACCTCCGCGCCCAGGGCGTCGGCCCCGAGACCATCGTCGCCCTCGCCCTGCCCCGCGGCGCCCAGATGATCACCGCGACCCTCGCCGTCTGGAAATCCGGCGCCGCCTACCTCCCCATCGACCCCGAACTCCCCCCGGAGCGCACCGCGTTCCTGCTCACCGACAGCGGCGCCCGCCTCCTCCTCGGCACCCGCCACACCCCCACCGACCTGCCCATCCCCACGGTCGCCCTGGAAGACCTCGAAGACCTCGAAGACAGGGCGGACTTGGAGGACCGGAAGGACCTCGCAGACTTCGCGGGCCTGGACGTACCGGGAAACCCGGGCACCCCGCCCACCCCCTCAACCGACCCGGCCGCCCTCGCCTACGTCATCTACACCTCCGGCTCCACCGGCCTGCCCAAGGGCGTCGGCGTCACCCAGGGATCACTGGCCAACTATGTGGCCTCCGTCTCCGCCCGGCTCGGCTGGACCGACCCGGACGCCCGCTACGCCCTCCTCCAGGCCCAGGTCACCGACCTCGGCAACACCGTGGTCTTCGCCGCCCTCGCCACCGGCGGCCGGATCCACGTCCTGGACGCCGACACCGTGACCGACCCGGCGGCCGTCGCCGACTCCCTCGCCGCACAGGCCATCGACGCCTACAAGGTCGTCCCCTCCCATCTCGCCGCCCTCACCGCCGCCGTCGGCCATGAACCCCTGCTGCCCACCCGCTCCCTCGTCCTCGGCGGCGAAGCCGCCGCCCCGGGCTGGGTACGCGACCTCATCACCACCGCCCACGCCACCGGCCGCCGCGTCCACAACCACTACGGGCCCACCGAGACCACCGTCGGCGTCGCCACCACCGAACTGACGGCCACCTCCCTCACCGGCAGCGCCCTCCCCATCGGCACCCCCCTCGCCAACACCCGGATGTACGCCCTCGACCAGGCCCTCCAGCCCGTCCCCGTCGGCGTCACCGGCGAGCTGTACGTGGCGGGCGCCGGAGTGGCCCGCGGGTATGTCGGCCGCCCCGCGCTGACCGGCGAACGCTTCGTGGCGTCCCCCTTCGACACCGGCCAGCGCATGTATCGCACCGGCGACCTCGTCAAGTGGACCCCCGACGGCCAACTCGTCTTCCACGGCCGCGCAGACGACCAGATCAAGGTCCGCGGCTTCCGGATCGAACCCGGCGAGATCGAGACCGCGCTCCTCACCCACCCCGACCTCGCCCAGGCCGCGATCATCGTCCGCGAGGACGCCCCCGGTGACAAACGCCTCGTCGCCTACGCCGTCCCGGCCAGGGACGACGTCGACCCGGAAGCCCTCCGCGACCATCTGCGCGGACGCCTCCCCGACCATATGATCCCGGCCGCGGTCATCGTCCTGCCCGAACTGCCGCTCACCGCCAACGGCAAACTCGACCGCAAGGCCCTCCCCGCCCCGGAGTACGCCGCCGGAGCGGGCCGCGGCCCCGCCAGCGTCCAGGAAGAGATGCTCTGCGCCGCCTTCGCCGAGATCCTCGGCCTGCGATCGGTCGGCGTGGACGACGACTTCTTCCGCCTCGGCGGCCACTCCCTGCTCGCCGTGTCCCTGGTCGAGCGCCTGCGCGGCCGGGGCGTCCCGGTCTCGGTACGGGCCCTCTTCGAGTCACCCACCCCCGCCGGACTGGCCCGAGCGGCGGCGGTCACCTCCGTCGAGGTCCCTGACAACCTCATCCCCGCCGACGCCGACCACCTCACCCCCGGCATGCTCCCCCTGGTCGACCTCACCCAGGCCGACATCGACCGCATCGCCGCCACCGTCGAGGGCGGCGCCGCCAATATCGCCGATGTCTACCCCCTCGCGCCGCTCCAGGAGGGCATGCTCTTCCACCACCTCATGGCCGGCTCGGGCACCGATGTCTATCTCACCGTCCGTGTCGTGGAGTTCGCCTCCCGCGCCCGCCTGGACGCCTTCGCCCAGGCCCTGCGGCATGTCATCGACCGGCACGACATCTACCGCACCGCCGTCGTCTGGGAGGGCCTCCCGCAACCCGTCCAGGTCGTCTGGCGCCACATCGACCTCCCCGTCATCGAGCACGCCCTCGACATCGACATCGACTCCGACGACCCCGCCCGCTGGGTCGACGCCCTGGTGGACGCAGGCGGCTCCGCCATGAACCTCGGACGCGCCCCCCTCATGGACCTCCATGTGGCGGAGACCGGCGACGGCCGGTGCCTGGGCCTGCTGCGCATGCACCACATGCTCCAGGACCACCTGGGCACCCATATGCTGCTGCGCGAACTCCGCGCGGTCCTCGACGGCCGGGCCGAACACCTCGCACCGGCCCTCCCGTTCCGCACCTTCGTCGCCCAGACCCGCGGTGTCTCCCGCACCGACCAGGAGCGCTTCTTCGCCGCCCTGCTCGGCGACATCACCGAACCCACCGCACCCCTCGGCGTCCTCGACGTCCGGGGCGACGGCACCGGAGTGGTCCGCAAGGTCGTCCCCCTCCCGCCCGAGGTGGCCGTACGCCTGCGCGAGACCGCCCGCGAACTCGGCGTCGGCGCGGCGACCGTCCTGCATGTGGTGTGGGCCCGCGTCCTCGCCGTCCTCTCCGGCCGCGACGACGTGGTCTTCGGCACCCTCCTCTTCGGCCGGATGAACGCCGGTGTCGGCGCCGACCGGGCCCTCGGCCCCTTCATCAACACCCTCCCGGTCCGCGTCCGCACCACCGGAACCGGCGTACGGGCCGCCGTACAGGCCATGCGGGAGCAACTCGCCGCCCTCCTGGAACACGAGCACGCCCCCCTGGCCCTCGCCCAGCAGGCCAGCGGCATCACCGGCAACACCCCCCTGTTCACCTCCCTCTTCAACTACCGCTACGCGGACCGCGGCCTGGGCGGCCCGGAGACGACCGAACACGGCACCGAGTCCGGCGGCGAACCGCAGGCCATGGAGGGGGTCCGCAGCGTCCTCGTCCGGCAGCGCACCAACTACCCCCTGTCCGTCGCCGTCAACGACCTCGGACCCGACAGCTTCAGCTTCACCGTCGAAGCCGTCGCCCCCATCGACGCCACCGAGGTGGGCCGCCTCCTCGCCACGACCACCGAGAACGTCCTGCGAGCCCTCGACACCGGCCCCGACACCGCACTCGCCCACATCCACGTCCTGGACCCCCGCGAACGCAACCGCCTCCTCGTGGACTGGAACGACACGGCGACGGAGGTGCCGGACGCGTCGGTGGTGGAGCTGTTCGAGCGCTGGGCTGCGACCACGCCGGACGCCCCGGCGGTTGTGAGCCAGGGTGCGGAGCTGTCGTACGCCGATTTGGATGCGGCGGCGAATCGGGTGGCGCACTATCTGCGGGGTCGGGGGGTTGGTCCGGAGTCGGTGGTGGGGCTGAGGTTGCCGCGTGGGCCGGAGGTGATCGTCGGGATTCTGGGTGTGTGGAAGGCGGGGGCGGCGTATCTGCCGGTTGATGGGCAGCTTCCGGCTGAGCGGGTGGAGTTCATGCTCGCGGACGCGGGTGTGGGGGTTGTCCTCGGTGTGGAGGATCTGGATCAGCCGGGGGAGTCGGGGCAGGCTCCGGGTGTCGTCGGCGACCTGGCGTATGTGATCTACACGTCGGGTTCGACGGGGATGCCGAAGGGTGTTGCGGTCTCGCATGCCGGGCTGGCGAATCTGGTGTCGGTGTTCGGGCCGGTGATGGGTGCGGGCCCGGGTGTGGGTGTGTTGCAGTTCGCTTCGTTCAGTTTCGACGCGTCGGTGCTGGATGTGGGTGTGGCGCTGTCGTCGGGTTCGGCGTTGTGGATCGCGAGCGATGAGCAGCGGGAGCAGCCGCAGCGGCTGGCGGAGCTGGAGGGTGTCGGGGCGGCGAGTGTGGTGCCGTCGCTGCTGGGGGTGCTGGAGCCTTCCGCTCTCGCGCATGTTGGTCCGATGGTGGTGGGTTCCGAGGCGATCAGTGAGGCGGTCGCGCGGGACTGGTCTGTGGGTCGTCGGCTGGTGCACGCTTACGGGCCGACCGAGAGCACGGTGATCGCGGCGATCGGGGACGTGGATGGTGAGCGCTCGGGGCCGGTGCCGTTCGGCCGCCCGATCGCCAACACGCAGGTGTATGTGCTGGATGACGCGCTGGAGCCGGTGCCGGTCGGTGTGACGGGTGAGCTGTATGTGGCCGGTGCCGGTCTGGCGCGCGGGTATGTCAATCGCCCCGGGCTGACCGGGGAGCGGTTCGTCGCGTCCCCGTTCGACGCCGGGCGGCGGATGTACCGCACCGGGGACCTGGCCCGCTGGACGCCGGACGGGCAGTTGATGTTCGACGGGCGGGCCGACCAGCAGGTCAAGGTACGTGGGTTCCGGATCGAGCCCGGTGAGATCGAGACCGTCCTGCTGACGCACACCGATGTCGCCCAGGCCGCTGTGGTGGCCCGAGACGATGTGCTGGTGGCGTATGTCGTGCCCTCGGTCCAGGACGTGGACGGCCTGCGGGAGCTGGTGGCGTCGCGGCTGCCCGAGTACATGGTCCCGGCCGCCTTCGTCACCCTGGACGAGCTGCCCCTGACCGCCAACGGCAAGCTGGACCGCCGGGCCCTCCCGGAGCCCGAGTACGCCACGAGTGCGGGCCGGGCGCCGGCGACCGTGCAGGAGGAGATCGTCTGCGCGGTGTTCGCGGAGGTGCTGGGGCTGGAGTCGGTCGGGGTCGAGGACGACTTCTTCCGGCTCGGCGGGCACTCACTGGTCGCGGTGTCGCTGGTGGAGCGGTTGCGCGCCCGGGGTGTGTCGGTGCCGGTGCGGGCGCTGTTCGAGGCGCCGACCCCGGCGGGGCTGGCGCGCGCGGTGGGGGCTGGGTCTGCGGAGGTGCCGGAGAACCTGATCCCGGCCGATGCCCAGCACATCACCCCCGAGATGCTGCCGCTGGTGGAACTGGACCAGGCCGAGATCGACGTGGTGGTGGCGGCGGTCGAGGGTGGCGCGGCGAACGTGGCGGATGTGTACCCGCTGGCGCCGCTCCAGGAGGGCATGCTCTTCCACCACCTCATGGCGGACGAGGGCTCGGACGTCTATGTCACCGCGCGCACCATGGAGTTCGACTCACGGGCCCGCCTGGACGAGTTCACCCAGGCGCTCCAGCAGGTCGTGGCCCGGCACGACATCTACCGCACAGGTGTGGTCTGGGAGGGCCTGCGCGAACCGGTCCAGGTCGTCTGGCGCCACGCGGAACTGACGACCACCGTCCACACCCTCGACCTTGACGACCATGACGCGGCGACGGCGTCGGACGCCCTGCTGAACGCGGCGGGACTGGCGATGGAGCTGGGCCGCGCCCCACTGATGGACCTCCACGTAACCGAGCTGCCGCAAGGCCGCTGGCTGGCCCTGATCCGCATGCACCACATGCTCCAGGACCACCTGGGCAAGGATGTGCTGCTGCGCGAACTGCGAGCGGTCCTCACCGGCGAGACCGAGGACCTGACACCGGCCCTGCCGTTCCGCAACTTCGTGGCGCAGACCCGGCGGGTCCCGCGCGCCGAGCACGAGCGGTTCTTCGCCGGGCTCCTGGGCGATGTCACCGAGCCGACCGCCCCCTACGGGCTGCTCGACGTGCGTCGGGACGGCAGCGGAGTGGCCACCGGGTCGTTCCCCCTCTCCGGGGAAGCCGTCGAGCGGCTCCAGGAAGTGGCCCGGCATCTGGGCGTCAGCCCGGCGACGGTCCTCCATGTGGTGTGGGCCCGCGTGGTGGCGGCCCTCTCCGGGCGGGACGACGTGGTCTTCGGGACCGTGCTGTTCGGCCGGATGAACGCCGGTGCCGGGGCCGACCGCGTCCTGGGCCCCTTCATCAACACCCTGCCGGTACGCGTCCGGACCGGCGGAGTCGGGGTGCGCGCCGCGGTGAACGCGATGCGGGACCAACTGGCGGCCCTGCTGGAACATGAGCACGCGCCCCTGGCGGTCGCCCAGCAGGCCAGCGGAGTCGCCGGGAACACCCCGCTCTTCACCTCCCTCTTCAACTACTGGCACCACGGCAGCCGCACCGGCACCGACAGCGGTCGGCCCCAGCAGTTGGAGGGCGTCCAGACCGTCTCCGCGCGGGACCGCACCAACTACCCGCTGACCGTCGCCGTCAGCGACCTCGGCTCGGACGGCGTCACCTTCAACATCGAGGCCGCCGCGCCCATCGACCCGGCCGAGGTCGGCCGACTCCTCCGGACCACGACCGAGAACCTCCTCAACGCCCTCACCGACACCCCGGACACCCCCCTCGACGCCGTCCCCGTCCTCGCCCCGAGCGAACGCACCCGCCTCCTCAGCGAGTGGAACGACACCGAGGCACCCGCGACCGAGGCATCGGTGGTGGAGCTGTTCGAGGGGTGGGCGGCTTCGGCTCCGGGTGGGGTTGCGGTGGTGAGTGGGGGTGTGGAGCTGTCGTACGGCGATTTGGACGCGGCGGCGAATCGGGTGGCCAACTATCTGCGGGGTCGGGGGGTTGGCCCGGAGTCGGTGGTGGGGCTGAGGTTGCCGCGTGGTCCGGAGGTGATTGTCGGGATTCTGGGTGTGTGGAAGGCGGGGGCCGCGTATCTGCCGATTGATTCCCAACTGCCGCCGGAGCGCGTCGAGTTCATGCTCGCGGACGCGGGTGTCTCGGTCGTCCTTGGTACGGAGGATCTGGATCAGCCGGGGGAGTCGGCTGTCAGGCCGGGTGTCGCTGGCGATTTGGCGTATGTGATCTATACGTCGGGGTCGACGGGGACGCCGAAGGGTGTTGCGGTCTCGCATGGCTCGCTGGCGAATCTGGTGTCGGTGTTCGGGCCGGTGATGGGTGCTGGTCCGGGTGTGGGTGTGTTGCAGTTCGCGTCGTTCAGTTTCGATGCGTCGGTGCTGGATGTGGGTGTGGCGTTGTCGTCGGGTTCGGCGCTGTGGATCGCGAGTGAGGAGCAGCGGGAGGAGCCTCGGCGGTTGGCGGAGCTGTCGGGTGTGCGGGCGGCGAGTGTGGTGCCGTCGCTGCTGGGGGTGTTGGAGCCGGGCGATCTCGCAGGCGTGGAGACCCTTCTCGTGGGTGCTGAGGCGATCAGTGAGGTGGTGGCGCGGGAGTGGTCTGTGGGTCGGCGGTTGGTGAACACGTATGGTCCGACCGAGGCGACGGTGATGGTGGCGGCGGAGACGGTGGACGCCGACCGTCCGGGCCCGGTGCCCTTCGGCCGCCCGATCGCCAACACCCGGCTCTACGTCCTGGACGATGCCCTTGAGCCGGTCCCTGCTGGTGTCGCTGGTGAGCTGTATGTGTCCGGTGCTGGGCTGGCGCGCGGGTATGTGAATCGTCCGGGGCTGACGGGTGAGCGTTTCGTGGCGTCGCCGTTCGACGCCGGGCGGCGGATGTATCGGACCGGGGACCTGGCCCGCTGGACCCCGGACGGACAGCTCGTCTTCGCCGGACGCGCGGACCAGCAGGTCAAGGTGCGCGGTTTCCGTATCGAGCCCGGCGAGATCGAGACCGTCCTCCTCACCCACCCGGACATCGACCAGGCCACCGTGATCGCCCGAGACGAAGCCCTCGTCGCTTACGTCGTCCCGCCGTTGCAGGACGTGGACGGGCTGCGGGAGCTGGTGGCATCCCGTCTGCCGGAGTACATGGTCCCGGCCGCCTTCATGGGGCTGGACGAGTTGCCGCTCACTGCCAACGGAAAGCTGGACCGGCAGGCGCTTCCGGAGCCGGAGTTCGCGACCGGTGGTGGTCGGGCGCCGGCGACCGTGCGGGAGGAGATCCTCTGCGAGGTGTTCGCGGAGGTGCTGGGGCTGGAGTCGGCCGGGGTGGACGACGACTTCTTCCGGCTGGGCGGGCATTCGCTGCTGGCGGTGTCGTTGGTGGAGCGGTTGCGGGCGCGGGGTGTGTCGGTGTCGGTGCGGGCGCTGTTCGCGTCGCCGACCCCGGCGGGGCTGGCGCGGGCGGTGGGGGCCGGGTCGGTGGCGGTGCCGGAGAATCTGATCCCGGCGGACGCCGAGCGGATCACACCGGAGATGCTGCCGCTGGTGCGGCTGTCGCAGGCCGAGGCCGACGCGGTGGTCGCCACGGTCGACGGCGGGGCGCCGAACGTCGCCGACATCTACCCGCTGGCCCCTCTCCAGGAGGGCATGCTCTTCCACCACCTCATGGCCGGTGGCGGCGAGGATGTCTATCTCACCGTGCGGGTGATCGAGTTCGACGGCCGGGCGCGGCTGGATGAATTCCTGCGCGCCCTGCAATACGTGGTCGACCGGCATGACGTGTATCGGACCGGTGTCGTCTGGGAGGGGCTGCCGGAACCCGTCCAGGTGGTGTGGCGGCATGCCGCACTGCCCGTCGTGGAGCACACCCTCGACGCCGCGCACCCGGAGCCGACCCGGGCGCTGCTGGCGCTCGCCGGGTCCGTGATGGAGCTGCGCCGCGCGCCGCTGCTGGATGTGCAGGTGGCCGAGGCCAGCGGGGGCCGGTGGCTGGGCGCCGTACGGATGCATCACATGGTGCAGGACCACACCGGTATGGACATGCTGCTGCGCGAGCTGCGGGCGGTGCTGGCCGGGCGGACCGACGCCATGCGGCCCGCGCTGCCGTTCCGTAACTTCGTGGCGCAGACCCGCGCGGTCCCCAGGGCCGAGCACGAGCGGTTCTTCGCCGGGCTGCTGGGCGATGTCACCGAGTCGACCGCGCCGTACGGGCTGCTCGATGTCCAGGGCGACGGCTCCGATGTGGTGGGCCGGGAGGTGCCGCTGCCCGACCATGTCACGGCGGAGCTGCGGCGGGTCACCCGGGAGCTGGGGGTGAGCCCGGCGACGGTGTCCCATGTGGTGTGGGCCCGGGTGCTCGCCACGCTGGCCGCCCGCGACGACGTGGTGTTCGGGACGGTGCTGTTCGGGCGGCTGAACGCCGGTGAGGGCGCCGACCGGGTCATGGGCCCGTTCATCAACACCCTGCCGGTACGGGTGCGGACCTCCGGAATCGGGGTACGGGCCGCCGTCGAGGGCATGCGGGACCAGCTGGCCGCGCTGCTGGAGCACGAGCACGCCCCGCTGGCCCTCGCCCAGCAGGCCAGCGGCATCGCGGGCAGCGCCCCCCTGTTCACCACGCTCCTCAACTACCGCCACGACGACCATGGGACGACCGGCCCCGCCGACACCCACACCGTCGAAGGCGTCCAGAGCGTCTTCGCCCGCGACAAGACCAACTATCCGCTCGCCGCGGCCGTCAACGACCACAGCCCCACCCGGATGAGCGTCACCGTCCTCGCCGTCGACCCCATCGACCCGGAGACCGTCGCCCACCTGCTGTGCACAGCGATGGAGAACGTCCTCGCCGCCCTCGCCGCCACCCTGCGCGGCGCCCCGGACATCCCCCTGCACACCGTGACCCTGCTCGCCCCGGCCGCCCGTCGGCGCGTCCTCACCGACTGGAACGACACCGCCACCACCCCACCGGACAGCACCGTCGTCGAGGCGTTCGAACGCCAGGTGGCGGCCAGGCCCGGGGCCACCGCGCTGATCAGCGACGACACCGTGCTGACCTACCGGGAACTCGACGCCGAGGCCAACCGGCTTGCGCACTACTTGCGCGGTGTCGGTGTCGGCCCCGAGTCGGTGGTCGGGGTCTGCCTGCCCCGCGGCACCCGGCTCATCACCACCATCCTGGGCGTCCTGAAGGCCGGGGCGGCCTATCTGCCGGTCGATGTGCAGTACCCGGCCGAACGGATCGCCTTCCTGCTCGCCGACAGCCGCACCCCCGTCGTCCTCGGCGTCGAGGACGTGCTGGACGAACTGCCCCTGCGCGGTGTCCTCCCGGTCGCCCTGGACGACCCGTACGTCCAGGCCCAGCTCGCCGCCTGCCCGGACAGCCCGCCCCGGCCGCCCATCGCGCCGGACGCCCTGGCCTACGTCATCTACACCTCCGGGTCGACCGGCACCCCCAAGGGCGTCGCCGTCCAGCACCGCGGCGCGGTCAATCTGGCCACCGCCCAGATCGAACGGTTCGCGGTGGACCCGGACGCCCGCGTCCTCCAGTTCGCGTCCATCGGATTCGACGCCGCCACCTCCGAGATCCTGATGGCCCTGTGCTCCGGCGCCGCGCTCGTCGTCGCCCCGGCCGACGAACTCACCCCGGGCGGCGGCCTCGCCGCGCTCCTCACCCGCCACGCCGTCACCCATGTGACGCTCCCACCGGCCGTCCTCGCCGTCCTGGACACCGCCGACCTGGCCACCGTACGGACCCTGGTGTCGGCCGGTGAGGCGCTGGACCCGGCCCTCGTCGGGCGCTGGGCACCCGGCCGCCGCATGGTCAACGCCTACGGCCCGACCGAGACCACCGTCTGCGCGTCGATGTCCCAGCCCCTCACCCCCGACACCGAACCCTCCATCGGGACGCCCATCGCCAACGCCCGCCTCTACATCCTGGACGACACCCTTGAGCTCGTCCCCGCCGGAGTGCCGGGCGAGCTGTATGTGACCGGCGCCGGAGTGGCCCGCGGATATGTGGGCCGCCCCGCGCTCACCGGCGAACGCTTCGTGGCGTCCCCCTTCGACGCCGGGCAGCGGATGTACCGCACCGGCGACCTCGCCCGCTGGACGCCCGACGGACGCCTGATGTTCGCCGGACGCGCCGACGACCAGGTCAAGATCCGGGGCTTCCGCATCGAGCCCGGCGAGATCGAGGCCGCCCTCACCGCCCACCCGCACATCGCCCAGGCCGCCGTGGTCGCCCGGGAGGACACCCCCGGGGACCGGCGCCTGGTGGCCTACCTCGTCCCCTCCGACACCCACACCCACACCGACCAAGACCTGGACAGCAACATCACCCTCGACCTCGACCTCGAAGGACTGCGGGAGTCCCTCGCCCAGCGGCTGCCCGACCACATGGTCCCGGCCGCCATGACCACCCTCCCCGCGCTGCCGCTGACGGTGCACGGCAAACTCGACCGCAAGGCCCTCCCCGCCCCCGAGTACGCGGGCGCCACCGGAGCCGGACGCGGCCCGGCCACGGCCCAGGAAGAGATCCTGTGCGGTCTGTTCGCCCAGGTCCTCGGCGTCGGCACGGTCGGCGTCGACGACAGCTTCTTCGACCTCGGCGGCCACTCCCTCCTCGCCGTCCGCCTGGTGTCCGCCATCCGCGCCGCGCTCGGCGTCGAGATCGAGGTCCGCACCCTCTTCGAGGTCCCCACCGTCGCCTCCCTCGCCGCCCGACTCACCACCGAGGGCGGCGGTCGGCTCCGCACCACCCTCACCGCCGCCGAGCGCCCCGAGCGGCTGCCCCTCTCCTTCGCGCAGCGCCGCCTCTGGTTCCTGGCCCAGCTGCACGGACCCAGCTACAACATCCCCGCCGTCCTCGGACTCACCGGAGACCTCGACATCCCCGCACTGGCCGAGGCACTGCGCGATGTGATCACCCGCCACGAGTCCCTGCGGACCGTCTTCACCCTCCTCGACGGCGAGCCCTACCAGCAGATCATCGCCCCGCAGGACGTCCACTGGGACCTCCAGGTCACCCGGGTCACCTCCGCCGAACTCGCCGACGCCACCACCGCCGCCTCCCGCCACACCTTCGACCTAGCCACCGAACTCCCCCTCCGCGCCACGCTCTTCCAGCCCGACGACGACCCCGGCACCCATGTCCTGGTCGTGGTCATGCACCACATCGCCGGAGACGGCTGGTCCCTGGGCCCCCTGGGCCGTGACCTCTCCACCGCCTACACGGCCCGGACCCGAGGCGAAACCCCCGACTGGCGGCCCCTGCCGGTGCAGTACGCCGACTACGCCCTCTGGCAGCGCGACCTGCTCGGCGACGAGTCCGACCCCGAGAGCCTCCTCTCCGCCCAGGTCGACCACTGGCGCCGCACCCTCACCGGCGCCCCCGAGGAACTCGTCCTGCCGGTCGACCACCCCCGCCCCGCCCTGGCCACTCACCGGGGCCATGTCGTCCCGATGCACCTGCCGGCCGACATCCATGAGCGTCTGGTCGACCTGGCCCGCGCCGAGGGCGTCACCGCGTTCATGGTCCTCCAGGCCGCCCTGGCGGTCACCCTGTCCCGGCTCGGCGCAGGCACGGACATCCCCATCGGCTCGGCGGTGGCCGGGCGCACGGACGAGGCCCTGGACGATCTGGTCGGCTTCTTCGTCAACACCCTCGTCATCCGCACCGACCTGTCCGGCGACCCGGAATTCCGCGAGGTACTGCGCCGGGTCCGTGAGGCGAGCCTCGCCGCCCTGGCCCACCAGGACGTGCCCTTCGAACGCCTCGTGGAGGAACTCGCCCCCGAGCGCTCCCTCGCCCGGCACCCCCTCTTCCAGGTCACCCTCACCGTCCAGAACACCGACCGCGCGGTCCTGGACCTGCCCCAGATCCACACCGACGGCTCCCCCCTGGACGCCCCCACAGCGAGGGCCGCCCGCTTCGACCTCGACATCTCCCTCACGGAGACCTTCGACACCGACGGCCACCCGACCGGCCTGCGCGGCGCGCTGATCGCCTCCGCGGACCTCTTCGAGACGACCACGGCGGAACGGCTGACGGAGTGGTTCGCCCGCGTACTGGACACGGTCACCACGACGCCGGACATCCGGCTCCGCACGGTGAACGTCCTGGACACCACGGAACGCGACCTGATCCTGAACCGCTGGAACGACACGACGGCTGCGCAGACGCCGGGTGTGGTGGAGTCGTTCGAGGGGTGGGTTGCTTCGGCTCCGGGTGGGGTTGCGGTGGTGAGTGGGGGTGTGGAGCTGTCGTATGGGGAGTTGGATGCGGCGGCGAATCGGGTGGCGCACTATTTGCGGGGTCGGGGGGTTGGGCCGGAGTCGGTGGTGGGGTTGAGGTTGCCGCGTGGTCCGGAGATGGTTGTGGGGATTTTGGGTGTGTGGAAGGCGGGGGCGGCGTATCTGCCGGTTGATGGGCAGCTTCCGGCTGAGCGGGTGGAGTTCATGCTCGGGGATGCGGGGGTGGGGGTTGTCCTTGGTGTGGGGGATCTGGAGCAGCCGGGGGAGTCGGCTGTCAGGCCGGGTATCGCCGGCGATTTGGCGTATGTGATCTATACGTCGGGGTCGACGGGGACGCCAAAGGGTGTTGCGGTCTCGCATGCCGGTCTGGCGAATCTGGTGTCGGTGTTCGGGCCGGTGATGGGTGCTGGTCCGGGTGTGGGTGTGTTGCAGTTCGCTTCGTTCAGTTTCGATGCGTCGGTGCTGGATGTGGGTGTGGCGTTGTCGTCGGGTTCGGCGTTGTGGATCGCGAGTGAGGAGCAGCGGGAGGAGCCCCGTCGTTTGGCGGAGTTGGAGGGTGTGCGGGCGGCGAGTGTGGTGCCGTCGCTGCTGGGGGTGCTGGAGCCGGGCGATCTCGCAGGCGTGGAGACCCTTCTCGTGGGTGCTGAGGCGATCAGTGAGGCGGTGGCGCGGGAGTGGTCTGTGGGTCGGCGGTTGGTGAACACGTACGGGCCGACCGAGGCGACGGTGATGGTGGCGGCGGAGACAGTGGACGCTGAGCGCCCCGGTCCGGTGCCGTTCGGGCGCCCGATCGCGAACACCCGGCTGTATGTGCTGGATGAGGGCCTTGAGCCGGTGCCGGTGGGTGTGACGGGTGAGCTGTATGTGTCGGGTGCCGGGCTGGCGCGGGGGTATGTGAATCGTCCGGGGCTGACGGGGGAGCGGTTCATCGCGTCTCCGTTCGACGCCGGGCGGCGGATGTATCGGACCGGGGACCTGGCGCGGTGGACTCCGGACGGTCAGTTGGTGTTCGCCGGGCGGGCGGACCAGCAGGTCAAGGTGCGCGGGTTCCGGATCGAGCCCGGTGAGATCGAGGCCGTGCTGCTGTCGGACGACGATGTGACCCAGGCCGCGGTGGTGGTTCACGAGGGCGCCCTGGTGGCGTACGTGGTGTCGGACGGGCCCGGCGTGGACGGGCTGCGGGAGCTGGTGGCGGCGCGGTTGCCGGAGTACATGGTCCCGGCCGCGTTCATGGCGCTGGACGAGTTGCCGCTGACGGCGAACGGGAAGCTGGACCGGCGGGCGCTTCCGGAGCCGGAGTTCGCATCCGGTGCGGGTCGGGCTCCGGCGAGTGTGCAGGAGGAGATCCTGTGCGCGGTGTTCGCCGAGGTGCTGGGGCTGGAGTCGGTCGGGGTGGAGGACAACTTCTTCCAGCTCGGTGGGCATTCGCTGCTGGCGGTGTCGCTGGTGGAGCGGTTGCGTGACCGGGGCGTGTCGGTGTCGGTGCGGGCGCTGTTCGAGGCGCCGAGCCCGGCCGGGTTGGCGCGCGCTGCGGGGGCCGGGTCGGTGGAGGTGCCGGAGAACCTGATCCCGGCGGACGCCGAGCGGATCACCCCCGAGATGCTGCCGCTGGTAGAGCTGGACCAGGACGAGATCGACCAGGTGGTGGCCACGGTTGAGGGCGGCGCGGCGAACGTGGCGGATGTGTATCCGCTGGCGCCGCTCCAGGAAGGCATGCTCTTCCACCACCTCGTGGCCGGCGAAGGCGCGGCGGATGTCTATGTCACCGCGCGGGTGATGGAGTTCGACTCACGGGCCCGGTTGGACGAGTTCGCGCGGGCGCTCCAGCAGGTGGTGGACCGGCACGACATCTACCGGACGGCCGTGGTCTGGGAGGGACCGCGGGAGCCGGTGCAGGTGGTGTGGCGGCGGGCCGTGCTGCCGGTGGTCGAGCATGCGGCCGGTCCCGGGATCGATGATCCCGCGGGTCTGGTGGAGGCCGTCGGCTCGGCGATGGACTTGGGTCGGGCTCCGCTGATGGATCTGCATGTGGCGGAGGTGCCGGGTGATGGTGATGGTGGTGGCCGGTGGTTGGCCGCGGTGCGGATGCATCACATGTTGCAGGATCACTTGGGCATGGATGTGCTGCTGCGGGAGTTGCGGGCGGTGCTGACGGGCCGGGCGGATGAGCTGGCGCCTGCGCTGCCGTTCCGTAACTTCGTCGCCCAGACCCGCCGGGTCTCGCGGGCCGACCATGAGCGGTTCTTCGCCGGGTTGCTGGGTGATGTGACCGAGCCGACCGCACCCTTCGGCGTCCTTGATGTGCGGGGGGACGGTTCGGAGGTCGTCACCGAACTGGTGCCGCTGCCGGGCGACCTGGCGTTGCGGCTGCGGGACACGGCTCGGGCGCTGGAGGTCAGTCCGGCGACGGTGCTGCATGTGGTGTGGTCGCGGGTGCTGGCGGTGCTGTCTGGGCGGGACGACGTGGTCTTCGGGACCGTCCTCTTCGGGCGGATGAACGCCGGTGAGGGCGCCGACCGGGTGCTGGGCCCGTTCATCAACACCCTGCCGGTACGGGCCCGGACGGGTCAGGTCGGGGTGCGGGCCGCGGTGGAGGCCATGCGGGACCAGCTGGCGGCGCTGCTGGAGCATGAGCACGCTCCACTGGCGGTCGCCCAGCAGGCCAGCGGCATCGCGGGCAACACGCCCCTCTTCACCGCCCTCTTCAACTACCGCCACGCCGACCAGGGCGCGAGCACGGAGCGGGAACAGCAGCCGATTGATGGAATCCGGCGCGTCCATGTCCGGGAGCGGACCAACTACCCGCTGACGGTCGCGGTCAACGACCTGGGCCCGGACACCGTCAGCTTCACGGTGGAGGCCGTGGCGCCGATCGATGCGACGGCGGTCGGACGGCTGCTTTCGACGACGACCCGGAATCTGCTGGACGCCCTGGACGCCGAGTCCGATGTGACGCTCGGCGGGGTGCCGGTGCTGGACTCCGGCGAGCGGGACCGGTTGGTGGTGGGGTGGAACGACACCGAGGCTCCCGCGAACGAGGCGTCGGTGGTGGAGCTGTTCGAGGGGTGGGCTGCTGCGGCTCCGGGTGCGGTGGCGGTCGTGAGTGGGGGTGTGGAGGTGTCGTATGGGGAGTTGGATGCGGCGGCGAATCGGGTGGCGCACTATCTGCGGGGTCGGGGGGTTGGGCCGGAGTCGGTGGTGGGGTTGAGGTTGCCGCGTGGGCCGGAGATGGTTGTCGGGATTCTGGGTGTGTGGAAGGCGGGGGCCGCGTATCTGCCGATTGATTCCCAACTGCCGCTGGAGCGCATTGAGTTCATGCTGGCGGACGCGGGTGTTTCTGTCGTCCTTGGTGTGGAGGATCTGGATCAGCCGGGGGAGTCTGCGGAGGCTCTGGGTGTTGCCGGTGATCTGGCGTATGTGATCTACACCTCGGGTTCGACGGGGACGCCGAAGGGTGTTGCGGTCTCGCATGGTTCGCTGGCGAATCTGGTGTCGGTGTTCGGGCCGGTGATGGGTGCTGGTCCGGGTGTGGGTGTGTTGCAGTTCGCGTCCTTCAGCTTCGATGCCTCGGTGCTGGATGTGGCGGTGGCGTTGTCGTCCGGTTCGGCGCTCTGGATTGCGAGTGAGGAGCAGCGGGAGGAGCCCCGTCGTTTGGCGGAGCTGACGGGTGTGCGGGCGGCGAGTGTGGTGCCGTCGCTGCTTGGGGTGTTGGAGCCGGAGGATCTCGCAGGCGTGGAGACCCTGCTCGTGGGTGCTGAGGCGATCAGTGAGGTGGTGGCGCGGGAGTGGTCTGTGGGTCGGCGGTTGGTGAACACGTATGGTCCGACCGAGGCGACGGTGATGGTGGCGGCGGAGACGGTGGACGCCGACCGTCCGGGCCCTGTCCCGTTCGGCCGCCCGATCGCGAACACCCGCCTCTATGTCCTGGACGATGCCCTTGAGCCGGTCCCGGCCGGTGTCGCTGGTGAGCTGTACGTTTCGGGTGCCGGACTGGCGCGCGGGTATGTGAACCGCCCGGCGCTGACCGGTGAGCGTTTCGTGGCGTCTCCGTTCGACGCCGGGCGGCGGATGTATCGGACCGGGGACCTGGCCCGCTGGACTCCGGACGGGCAGCTGGTGTTCGCCGGGCGCGCAGACCAGCAGGTCAAGGTGCGCGGTTTCCGTATCGAGCCCGGCGAGATCGAGACCGTCCTGCTCACCCACCCGGACATCGACCAGGCCGCCGTGATCGCCCGAGACGAAGCCCTCGTGGCTTACGTCGTCCCGCCGTTGCAGGACGTGGATGGGCTGCGGGAGCTGGTGGCATCCCGTCTGCCGGAGTACATGGTCCCGGCCGCCTTCATGGGACTGGACGAACTACCCCTGACCGCCAACGGAAAGCTGGACCGGCAGGCGCTTCCGGAGCCGGAGTACGCGACCGGTGCGGGACGGGCCCCGGCGACCGTGCAGGAGGAGATCCTGTGCGCGGTCTTCGCCGAGGTGCTCGGAGTGGCAGCCGTCGGGGTGCACGACAGCTTCTTCCAGCTCGGTGGTCACTCTCTGCTCGCGGTCCGCTTGATCTCGCGGATTCGGGCGGTGCTGGGCGTAGAGGTCGAGGTCCGGGCGTTGTTCGAGGCGCCGACGGTGGCGGGGCTGGCGGCCCGTATCGCCCAGGGCACGGGCCAGGCCCGTACGGCCCTGCGAGCGGCTGCGGAACGCCCGGAGCGCATCCCCCTGTCATTCGCTCAGCGGCGCCTGTGGTTCCTGGGCCAGCTCGAAGGGCCGAGCCCCACCTACAACCTCCCGGTACCGATCCGGCTGACCGGTGTCGACGCCGCCGTGCTGAACACCGCGCTGCGGGATGTGATCGGGCGGCACGAGTCGTTGCGGACGGTGTTTCCGGCCGTCGACGGGGAGCCGTATCAGCGGATTCTCGAACCCGCCGACCTGGACTGGGAACTCCAGGTCACTCCACTGGAACCCGCCGAACTCGCGGGTGCGGCCCTGGCGGCCTCGCGGTACGCGTTCGATCTGGCCTCGGAGATTCCGATCCGGGCGTCCCTGTTCCAGGCCGACTCGGGTGAACAGGTGCTGGTGCTGGTGGTGCACCACATCGCCGGTGACGGTTGGTCGACGGCGCCGCTGGGGCGTGATCTGTCCACCGCGTATGCCGCGCGCTTGCGCGGTGAGGCGCCGGTGTTCGAGCCGCTGCCGGTGCAGTACGCCGACTACGCGCTGTGGCAGCGGGAACTGCTGGGCGAGGAGTCCGACCCGGACAGCCTGCTCCACACGCAGGTGGAGTACTGGCGGCGCACGCTGGCCGGGGTTCCCGAGGAACTCGTCCTGCCGACGGACCGCTCGCGTCCCGCGGTGGTGAGCCATCGGGGCCATGTCGTGCCGGTGCGGGTTCCCGCCGAGGTGCACCAGCGGCTGGTGGAGCTGGCACGGGCCGAGGGCGTGACGGCGTTCATGGTGTTGCAGGCCGCGCTCGCGGTGACCCTGTCCCGGCTCGGTGCCGGCACCGATATCCCGGTCGGCTCGGCGGTGGCGGGCCGTACGGATGAGGCGCTGGACGATCTGGTCGGGTTCTTCGTCAACACCCTCGTCATCCGCACCGACCTGTCCGGCGACCCGGAGTTCCGTGAGGTCCTGGGGCGGGTGCGGGAGGCGAGCCTCGGGGCGCTGGCGCATCAGGACGTGCCCTTCGAGCGGCTGGTGGAGGAGTTGGCCCCCGAGCGCTCCCTCGCCCGGCATCCCCTCTTCCAGGTCATGCTGGCGGTCCAGAACGTCGACCGCGCGGCGCTGGAACTGCCCGAGGTGGAGGCCGGAAGCCTGCCGCTGGACAGCTCGTCGTCGGTGGTGAGGTTCGACCTCGATGTCTCGCTGGCGGAGAGCTTCGACGCCGAGGGCCGTCCGGGCGGGCTGCGCGGAGTACTGGTCGCCTCCACGGACCTCTTCGAGCGGGCCACCGCCGAACGGCTCACGGACTGGTTCACCCGGGTGCTGGCGACAGTGACCGAGACCCCGGAGATCCCCCTCCGTGCCGTGGCCGTCGTGGATGCCGCCGAACGCGACCGCATCCTCGCCACGTGGAACGCCACGGAGGTGCCGGACGCGTCGGTGGTGGAACTGTTCGAGCGGCGGGCCGCGGCTGCACCGGACGCGGTGGCGGTCGTCGGTGACGGTACGGAGCTGTCGTACAGGGAGCTGGACGCGGCGGCGAACCGGCTGGCGCACTCTCTGCGGGGCCGGGGTGTCGGCCCGGAGTCGGTCGTGGGGCTGAGGCTGCCGCGCGGCCCGGAGCTGGTCACCGGGATGCTGGGCGTGTGGAAGGCGGGCGCCGCCTATCTCCCCATCGATGCACAACTGCCCGCAGAGCGCGTCGAGTTCATGCTCGCGGACGCGGGTGTCGCCCTCGTCCTCGGGTCGGACGACCTGGACCAGCAGGGTCAGCCCAGTGAGACTCCTGGTGTCACCGGTGATCTGGCGTATGTGATCTACACTTCCGGCTCGACGGGGACACCGAAGGGCGTCGCGGTCACGCATGCCGGGCTGACGAACCTGGTGACGGCCCAGGGTGAGCGTTTCGCCGTCGATGACGCCGCCCGGGTGCTCCAGTTCGCGTCGGTGGGCTTTGACGCGGCCGTGTCCGAGGTGTGGGTGACGCTGTGCGCCGGTGGGGTGTTGGTGGTGGGGTCCCGGGACGAGGTGGTTCCGGGTGCGGGGTTGGCGGAGTTGGTGGCGCGTCATGGGGTGACCCATGTGACGCTGCCCCCGGCGGTGCTGGGCGCTCTGGGCACCGGTGATCTGGGGACGGTCACGACGCTGGTGTCGGCCGGTGAAGCGCTGGACGCGGGGTTGGTGGAGCGCTGGGCACCGGGTCGCCGTCTGGTGAACGCGTACGGTCCGACCGAGGTGACGGTGTGTGCCTCGATGTCCGAGCCGCTCGCCCCCGGCGACGAACCGACCATCGGCGCCCCGATGGCCAATACCCGGGTGTACGTCCTGGACGAGGGCCTTCAGCCGGTTCCGGTCGGTGTGACGGGTGAGCTGTATGTATCGGGGGCGGGGCTGGCGCGAGGCTATGTGGGCCGTGCCGGGCTGACGGGTGAGCGGTTCGTGGCATCGCCGTTCGAGGCAGGTCAGCGGATGTACCGGACCGGCGACCTGGCGCGCTGGACGGCGGAGGGTCGACTCGTCTTCGGTGGCCGTGCCGACGACCAGGTCAAGGTGCGCGGCTTCCGTATCGAGCCGGGTGAGATCGAGGCGGCCCTGCTGACCCATGAGGATGTCACCCGGGCCGCTGTGGTGGCCCGTGGCGATGTGCTGGTGGCGTATGTCGTGCCCTCGGTCCAGGACGTGGACGGGCTGCGGGAGCTGGTGGCGTCGCGGCTGCCGGAGTACATGGTCCCGGCCGCCTTCGTGCCGCTGGACGAGCTGCCCCTGACCGCCAACGGCAAGCTCGATCGCCGAGCCCTCCCCGCACCGGAGTACACCTCCGGTGTCGGCCGTGCCCCGGCGAGCGTGCAGGAGGAGATCCTGTGCGCGGTGTTCGCCGAGGTGCTGGGCCTGGAGTCGGTCGGGGTGGAGGACAACTTCTTCCGCCTGGGTGGCCACTCACTGCTGACGGTGTCGCTGGTGGAGCGCTTGCGCGCCCGGGGTGTGTCGGTGCCGGTGCGGGCGCTCTTCGAGTCACCGACCCCGGCCGGGCTGGCGCGGGCGGCGGGGGCCGGGTCGGCGGAGGTGCCGGACAACCTGATCCCGGCCGACGCGCAGCACCTCACCCCCGAGATGCTCCCGTTGGTGGAGCTGGACCAGGCCGAGATCGACCAGGTCGTGGCCTCCGTCGAGGGCGGCGCCGCGAACATCGCCGATGTGTATCCGCTGGCGCCCTTGCAGGAGGGCCTGCTCTTCCACCACCTCATGGCGGCCGACGGCGCCGATGTCTATGTCACCGTCCGGGTGGTCGAGTTCGCGTCCCGGCCCAGGCTGGACGAGTTCGCAAGGGCACTCCAGCAGGTGGTGGACCGGCACGACATCTACCGCACCGGCGTGGTCTGGGAGGGCCTGCGGGAGCCGGTCCAGGTGGTCTGGCGGAGGGCGGCCCTCGCAGTCCAGGAACACCGGATCGACACCGCACAACACACCGACCCCGCGGATGCGCTGCTGGCCGTGGTGGGCTCGGCGATGGACTTGGGTCGGGCTCCGCTGATGGATCTGCATGTGGCGGAGGTGCCGGGTGATGGTGATGGTGATGGGCGGTGGCTGGCCGCGGTGCGGATGCATCACATGTTGCAGGATCACTTGGGCATGGATGTGCTGCTGCGGGAGTTGCGGGCGGTGCTGACGGGCCGGGTGGATGAGCTGGCGCCTGCGCTGCCGTTCCGTAACTTCGTCGCCCAGACCCGCCGGGTCTCGCGGGCCGACCATGAGCGCTTCTTCGCCGGGCTGCTGGGCGATGTGACCGAGCCGACCGCACCCTTCGGCGTCCTGGACGTACGCGGCGACGGCAGCGGTATGGCCACCGAACTGGTCGAGCTGCCCCGCGACCAGGTCGCCCAACTCCGCGCAACAGGACGGGCATTGGGCGTGAGCCCGGCGACGGTCCTGCATGTGGTGTGGTCGCGGGTGCTGGCGGTGCTGTCCGGGCGGGACGACGTGGTCTTCGGGACCGTCCTCTTCGGGCGGATGAACGCCGGTGAGGGCGCCGACCGAGTACTCGGCCCGTTCATCAACACCCTGCCGGTACGGGCCCGGACCAGCCGGGTCGGCGTACGGGCCGCCGTGGAGCGGATGCGGGACGACCTCGCCGGCCTGCTGGAGCACGAGCACGCTCCACTGGCCGTCGCCCAGCAGGCCAGCGGCATCGCGGGCAACACCCCGCTCTTCACCGCCCTCTTCAACTACCGTCACGCCGACCACGCCACAGCCGGCGCCCAACAGGAATCACTCCCCGGCATCCAGCAGGTCTCCCGCCGGGACGGCACCAACTACCCACTGACCATCGCGGTCAACGACCTCGGCCCGGACATCATCAGCTTCACCGTGGAGGCCGTGGCCCCGATCGACGCGAAGGTGGTCGGACGGCTGCTCGCGACGACGACCCGCAATCTGCTCGACGCCCTGAACAACGACTCCGCGCTGCCCCTCGACCGCGTGCCGGTCCTGGACGCGGGTGAGCGGGACCGGTTGCTGCTGGAGTGGAACGACACGGCCGCCGAGCGTCCCGACCTGACGGTGGTCGAGCAGTTCGAGGGGTGGGCGGCCTCGGCTCCGGGTGCGGTCGCGGTGGTGAGCGAGGGCGTCGAGACGTCGTACGGCGACCTCGACGCGGCGGCCAACCGCCTCGCGCACTACTTGCGGGGTCGGGGGGTTGGGCCGGAGTCGGTGGTGGGGCTGCGGTTGCCGCGCGGCCCGGAGATGATCACCGGGATCCTGGGTGTGTGGAAGGCGGGGGCGACGTATCTGCCCATCGATGTGCAACTGCCGACTGAGCGCGTTGAGTTCATGCTCGCGGACGCGGGGGTTGCCCTTGTCCTTGCTCCGGAGGATCTGGACCAGCCGGGTCAGCCGGAGCAGGCTCCCGGTGTCACTGGCGATCTGGCGTATGTGATCTACACCTCCGGTTCGACGGGGACGCCGAAGGGTGTTGCGGTCTCGCATGGCTCGCTGGCGAATCTGGTGTCGGTGTTCGGGCCGGTCATGGGTGCTGGTCCCGGCGTAGGCATCCTGCAATTTGCCTCGTTCAGCTTCGACGCCTCGGTGCTGGATGTGGCCGTGGCGTTGTCGTCCGGCTCGGCGTTGTGGATCGCCAGCGATGAGCAGCGGGAGCACCCGCAGAGGCTCGCGGAGTTGGAGGGTGTGCGGGCGGCGAGTGTGGTGCCGTCGTTGCTGGGGGTGTTGGAGCCGGGGGATCTCGAACGCGTAGAGACCCTTCTCGTGGGTGCTGAGGCGATCAGTGAGGCGGTGGCGCGGGAGTGGTCTGCCGGTCGGCGGCTGGTGAACACGTACGGTCCGACCGAGGCGACGGTGATGGTCGCGGCGGAGACGGTGGACGCCGACCGTCCGGGCCCCGTGCCCTTTGGCCGCCCGATCGCGAACACCCGGCTGTATGTCCTGGACGATGCTCTTGAGCCGGTCCCGGCCGGTGTCGCTGGTGAGCTGTACGTTTCGGGTGCAGGGCTGGCGCGTGGGTATGTGAATCGTCCGGCGCTGACCGGTGAGCGTTTCGTGGCGTCGCCCTTCGACGCTGGCCGGCGGATGTACCGCACGGGTGACCTGGCCCGCTGGACTCCGGACGGTCAGCTGGTGTTCGCCGGGCGCGCTGACCAGCAGGTCAAGGTGCGCGGTTTCCGGATCGAGCCCGGCGAAATCGAGACCGTCCTGCTGACCCACCCGGACATTGACCAGGCCGCCGTGATCGCCCGAGACGAAGCCCTCGTGGCCTACATCGTCCCGTCCGTCGCGGACGTGGACGGACTACGCGACCTCGTGGCATCCCGCCTGCCGGAGTACATGGTCCCGGCCGCCTTCATCGGACTGGACGAACTGCCCCTCACCGCCAACGGAAAGCTGAACCGCCAAGCCCTCCCCGCACCCGAGTACGCGACGGGCGGTGGCCGCGCCCCGGCGACCGTCCACGAGGAGATCCTCTCCACGCTGTTCGCCGAGGTGCTCGGAGTCGAGGCTGTCGGCGTGCACGACAGCTTCTTCCAGCTCGGTGGTCACTCTCTGCTCGCGGTTCGTCTGATCTCGCGGATCCGGGCGGTGCTGGGCGTAGAGGTCGAGGTCCGGGCGTTGTTCGAGGCGCCGACGGTCGCCGGGCTGGCGGCCCGCATCGCGCTAGGCAGTACCGACCAGGCCCGTACAGCCCTGCGGGCGGCTGCGGAGCGACCCGAGCGCATCCCCCTCTCATTCGCTCAGCGGCGCCTGTGGTTCCTGGGCCAGCTCGAAGGGCCGAGTCCCACCTACAACCTCCCCGTGCCGATCCGGCTGACCGGTGTCGACACCGCCGTGCTGAACACTGCGCTGCGGGATGTGATCGGGCGGCACGAGTCGCTGCGGACGGTGTTTCCGGCCGTCGACGGGGAGCCGTATCAGCGGATCCTCGACCCCGCCGACCTGGACTGGGAACTCCAGGTCACCCCACTGGAACCCGCCGAACTCGCCGAAGCCGTGGACCGGGCCTCGCGGTACGCCTTCGAACTCTCGGCGGAGCTGCCGATCAGGGCGTGGCTGTTCCCGGCGGGGCCGGACGAGCATCTGCTGCTGGTGCTGATGCATCACATCGCGAGCGACGGCTGGTCGATGGCGCCTCTGAGCCGCGACCTCTCCACCGCGTACGCGGCCCGGCTGCGCGGCGAGGCCCCCGACTGGCAGCCCCTGCCGGTGCAGTACGCCGACTACGCCCTCTGGCAGCGCGACCTGCTGGGCGAGGAGTCCGACCCGGAGAGCCTGCTGTCGGCCCATGTGGAGTACTGGCGGCGGACCCTGGCCGGAGTGCCGGAGGAGCTCGCGTTGCCGACGGACCGCCCGCGTCCAGCCGTCAGTAGTCACCGCGGCCATGTCGTACCGCTACGGGTCTCGGCCGCCGCACATCACCGGCTCGCGGACCTGGCCCGGTCGGAGGGCGTGACCGCGTTCATGGTGTTGCAGGCCGCCCTCGCGGTCACGCTGTCGCGGATCGGCGGCGGCCGGGACATTCCCATCGGGTCGCCGATCGCGGGCCGTACGGATGAGGCCCTGGACGATCTGGTCGGCTTCTTCGTCAACACCCTCGTCATCCGCACCGACCTGTCCGGCGACCCGGAGTTCCGCGAGGTGCTCGGCCGGGTACGGGAGGCGAGCCTCGGGGCACTGGCCCACCAGGACGTGCCCTTCGAACGCCTCGTGGAGGAACTCGCCCCCGAGCGCTCCCTCGCCCGGCACCCCCTCTTCCAGGTCATGCTCACCGTCCAGAACACCGACCGGGGAGCGCTGGACCTCACCGACGCCGCCGCCAGCGCCGCCGGTAGCGCGTCGGCGGGCGGCGCGGGGACGGCGTCGGCACGGTTCGACCTCGGGCTGTCGGTGTCGGAGGAGTTCGACGCGGACGGCGGTCCGGCCGGGTTCCGGGGGTCGCTGACGGTGGCGGCGGATCTGTTCGACCCGTCGAGCGCCACGCGGATCGCGGAGTGGTTCACCACGGTGGTCGAGACACTGACCGCAGCCCCCGACACCGCACTGAGCGCGGTCGAGGTCCTTGAGGACCAGGAACGGGACCTGGTCCTCCACCGGTGGAACGCCACGGAGACGACCGGGACGGATGTCGGTGTCCTGGATCGGTTCCTGCGGCGGGCAGTGGAGTGCCCGGACGCGGTGGCGCTGGTCGCCGAGGGCGTGGAGCTGACCTACGCCCAGCTCGCGGCGGAGGTGGACCGGGTGGCGGCGGGTCTGCTGGCGGCGGGCGTGGGCCGTGAGTCGGTGGTGGGGCTGTGCCTGCCCCGGGGTGCGCGGATGATCGCGGCGATCCTGGGTGTGTGGCGGGCGGGGGCCGCCTATCTGCCGATCGACCCGGCGATGCCCACCGAACGCCTCTCCTTCATGCTCGCGGACAGTGGCGCGCGGGTGGTCGTACTGGACCGTGAGGTGGAGGGCACCTTCGGTGTTCCGGTGCTGTGGCTGGACGAGTTGCCGGAGGGACGACCTGTGCCCGCGCCTGCGGCGGGTCCGCTGGACCTGGCGTATGTGATCTACACGTCGGGTTCGACCGGGACGCCGAAGGGCGTCGGAGTTACGCAGGGGTCGCTGGCGAACTACGTGGCATCGGCTTCTGCCCGGTTGGGGTGGTCGGAGCCGGGTGCCCGGTACGGGCTGCTCCAGGCGCAGGTGACCGACCTCGGCAACACGGTCGTCTTCGCGAGCCTCGTCTCCGGTGGTCAACTGCATGTGCTGGACGCGGAGGCGGCCACTGATCCCGAGGCGGTCGCGGGCTACCTGGCGGAGCAGTCGGTGGACTCGTACAAGGTGGTGCCGTCGCACCTGGCCGCGCTGACCGGCGCGGCGGGCATCGAGCGGCTCCTCCCGGCCCGGTCGGTGGTACTCGGCGGTGAGGCCGCCTCGGCGGGCTGGGTGCGGGAGCTGGTGACGTCCGCCGCTGCCGAGGGCCGCCGGGTCTTCAACCACTACGGCCCCACCGAGACGACCATCGGTGTCGCCACCGCCGAACTGACACCGGGCATGAGCGCGGTCCCGATCGGTGCGCCGATCGCCAACACCCGCTTCTACGTCCTGGACGACCTGCTGAGCCCCGTCCCGGTCGGTGTCACCGGCGAGCTGTACGTCTCCGGCGCCGCACTGGCCCGCGGGTACATCGCCCGCCCGGCGCTGACCGGTGAACGCTTCGTGGCCTCCCCGTTCGACACCGGCCGGCGGATGTACCGCACCGGCGACCTGGTCAAGTGGACGACCGAGGGCCAGCTCGTCTACCTGGGCCGGGCGGACGCGCAGGTCAAGATCCGGGGCTTCCGCATCGAACCCGGCGAGATCGAGACCGTCCTGCTCACGCACCCGGAAATCCAGCAGGCCGCCGTGATCGCCCGCGAGGACACCCCCGGCGACAAACGCCTCGTCGCCTACATCGTCGCCGATGCCGACACGGCCGGGGTGCGGGACTTCGTGGCAGCGCGGCTGCCCACCCACCTGATCCCCGCCGCCGTCATCACCCTCCCCGCCCTCCCGCTCACCCCCAACGGCAAGCTCGACCGCAAGGCCCTGCCCGCCCCCGACTACGGCACCGGCACCAGCGCTGCGCGCAGCGGGGGTGGTGTGACCGAGGAACTCCTCAGCTCCGCCTTCGCCCATGTACTGGGGCTGGACTCGGTCGGGGCCGACGAAGGGTTCTTCGAGCTGGGCGGGCACTCACTGCTCGCGGTGCGGCTGGTGTCCCGGATCCGGGCTGTCCTCGGTGTCGAGGTATCGCTGCGGACCCTGTTCGAGGCACCGACCGTGGCCGCGCTCGCGGCACGCTTGGCGGACCAGGGTGACACCCGGGCCCGTACGCCGCTGCGGGCGGCGGTGGAGCGGCCGGAGCGGGTGCCGTTGTCGTTCGCGCAGCGGCGGCTGTGGTTCCTCGCCCAGCTCGAAGGGCCGAGTCCCACCTACAACCTGCCGACGGTGATCCGGCTGAGCGAGGATGTCGACGCCGCCGTACTGAACACCGCGCTGCGAGATGTGATCGGGCGGCACGAGTCGCTGCGGACGGTGTTCCCGGAGGTTGAGGGGGAGCCGTATCAGCGGGTCCTCGGCCCCGGTCACCTGGACTGGGAGCTTCAGGTCGTGGCCCCGGCCGGGGCCGATGATTTGGACCGGGCCGTGGCCGAGGCATCCGCGTACGCCTTCGATCTCTCCGCTGAACTGCCCATCCGTGCTTGGCTGTTCGAGGCCGCCCCGGATGTGCGGGTGCTGGTGGTCGTCGTCCATCACATCGCCACCGACGGCTGGTCGCGCGGTCCGCTGAGCCGGGATCTGGCGACCGCGTACGCGGCCCGGCTGCGCGGCGAGGCCCCCGGTTGGGAGCCGCTGCCGGTGCAGTACGCCGACTACGCGCTGTGGCAGCGGGAGCTGCTGGGGGAGGAGTCCGACCCGGACAGCCTGCTCCACACGCAGGTGGAGTACTGGCGGCACACGCTGGCCGGTGCACCGGAGGAGCTGGACCTGCCGACGGACCGGCCGCGTCCGGCGGTCAGCAGCCATCGCGGCCACCGGGTGCCGGTACGGGTCCCGGCGGAGGTGCATCAGCGGCTGGCGGAGGTCGCCCGGTCCGAGGGCGTCACGGTGTTCATGGTCGTGCAGGCCGCCCTGGCGATGCTGATGTCCCGGCTCGGGGCGGGTACCGACATCTCGATCGGGTCGCCGATCGCGGGCCGTACGGATGAGGCGCTGGACGATCTGGTCGGCTTCTTCGTCAACACCCTCGTCATTCGCACTGACCTGTCCGGCGACCCGGAGTTCCGTGAGGTCCTGGGGCGGGTGCGGGAGGCGAGTCTCGGGGCGCTGGCGCATCAGGACGTGCCCTTCGAGCGGCTGGTGGAGGAGCTGGCCCCCGAGCGCTCCCTCGCCCGGCATCCGCTCTTCCAGGTCATGCTGACGCTCCAGAACACCGAGGGGACCGCCTCCCCGCTGGCCGCCTCCACCGGGCAGGGCGACGATCCGCAGGAACCGGCGGGGTCCGTCTCGGCCACCGCCGCGAGGTTCGATCTGGACATCGCGCTGTCCGAGGTCTTCGACGCCCAGGGGCGTCCGGCCGGGGTGCACGGCTTCGTCACCGGCTCGACGGACCTGTTCGCGCCGCCGACCGTCACCAGGATGGCCGCCCTGCTCCTGCGGATGCTGGACCGGCTGACCGCCGCGCCGGAGGTCCGGCTGCACGCCGTCGAGATCCTCGACGCCCCCGAGCGGCAGCGCGTTCTCGCCGACTGGAACGACACGGACGTGCCCATGCCGTCGGCGACCCTGCCCGAACTCTTCGAGGCCCAGGCCCGTCTGACCCCGGACGCGGTCGCCGTGGTGTTCGAGGACACCGAGCTGACGTACGCGGAACTGGACCGCCGCGCGGAGCGCGTCGCCCGTCGGCTGCGGGCGCTGGGCGCGGGGCCGGAGACGGTGGTCGCGGTCGTCCTGGAGCGCGGCATCGAGCTGATGGTCGCGCTGTGGGGCGTACTGAAGTCGGGTGCCGCCTATCTGCCGGTCGACCCGTCGTACCCGGCCGAGCGCGTCGCCCTGCTCCTGGAGGACGGGGCACCGGTCGCCGTCCTCGACGACGCGGAGACGATCGCGCGGCTGTCGACGGGGGATGACCTCCCTGACCCGGGCGATGCCCTCCCCGACCCGGGCGATGACCTCCCTCACCTGCATGCGGGCTCCGCCTCCGCCTCCACCCCCCTCGACCCCCGCCACCCGGCCTACCTGCTCTACACCTCCGGATCGACCGGCCGCCCCAAGGGCGCGCTGATCGCGCACGACAGCATCGTCAACCGGCTGGTGTGGATGCGCGACCACTACCGCATCGGCGCCGGTGACCGGGTGATGCAGAAGACGCCCGTCGTCTTCGACGTATCGGTGTGGGAGCTGTTCTGCCCGCTGATCTCCGGCGCGACCCTGGTCCTGGCCCGCCCCGGCGGACACCGCGACCCGGGATATGTCGCCGACCTCATCCGCGACCGGCGGATCACCGTGCTGCACTTCGTGCCGTCCATGCTGGACGCCTTCCTGCTGCACTCCGGGGAGAGCGCCGCCCGGCTGCCCAGCCTGCGGCATGTGGTGTGCAGCGGCGAGGCACTCTCCCCGGAGACCCAGGCCCGCTTCCACACCGCGTTCACCGGGGTCGCCCTGCACAATCTGTACGGTCCCACCGAGGCCGCCGTCGATGTCACCGCCTGGGCCTGCGACCCGGACCGGGACGACGGCCAGGTCCCCATCGGCGCCCCCGTCGCCCGCACCCAGGTGTACGTCCTGGACGACCATCTGGAGCCGGTGGCCCCCGGAGTGACCGGCGAACTCTACCTGGCGGGCGCTCAGTTGGCGCGCGGCTACGCCAACCGCCCGGCACTCACCGGCGAGCGTTTCGTGGCCGGCCCCCACAGCGGCCCGGGGCAGCGGATGTACCGCACCGGCGACCTGGCGAAATGGACGTACGACGGGCAGTTGCTCTTCGTCGGACGCGCCGACGACCAGGTCAAGGTGCGCGGCTTCCGGGTCGAGCCCGGCGAGATCCAGGCCGTGCTGGTCACCCACCCGGACATCGACCAGGCCGCCGTGATCGCCCGTGACGACACCCTGGTCGCCTATGTCGTGCCCACGGCGGGCGGGGACCCGACCGGGTTGCGGGACCTGGTGGCCTCCCGGCTGCCGGATTACATGGTGCCCGCCGCGTTCGTCACGCTCCCCGAGCTGCCGCTGACCGTCAACGGCAAACTCGACCGCAGGGCGCTCCCCGCGCCCGAGTACGCCACCGGCACCGGCACCGGCCGGGCACCGGCCACCGTCCAGGAGGAACTGCTGTGCACGGCCTTCGCCCAGGTGCTCGGCCTGGACTCGACCGGAGTCGACGACGACTTCTTCCAGCTCGGCGGCCACTCCCTCCTCGCCGTCCGCCTGCTGTCCCGGATCCGGGCCGTCCTCGGCGTCGAGGTGCCGCTGCGGACCCTGTTCGAGGCACCGACCGTCGCCGCGCTCGCCGCGCGTCTCGCGGACCAGGGTGACACCCAGGCCCGTACGCCCCTGCGGGCGGCGGCCGAACGCCCCGAGCGGGTGCCGCTGTCGTTCGCGCAGCGCCGCCTGTGGTTCCTCGACCAGCTCGAAGGAGCCGGACCCACCTACAACATCCCGGTCCCCGTCCGGCTCAGCGGTGACATCGACATCCCGGCGCTGGCGGCGGCCCTGCGCGATGTCATCGCCCGCCACGAGTCGCTGCGCACCGTCTTCCCGGCCGTCGAAGGCGAGCCCTACCAGCACATCATCGACCCCGACGACCTGGACTGGGAGCTACAGGTGACCCGGACCGGGCCCGGCGACCTCGCCGCCGAGGTCGCCCGAGCCGCCGGACACACCTTCGACCTCGCGGCCGAACTCCCCATCCGCGCCTGGCTGTTCCACGCCGAGGACGAGGACGAGGGCGAGGGCGACCCCGGCCCCGGCCCCCGTACGGATACCGGCACCGGCACCGACACCGGTATCACCACCCACCTCCTCATGGTCGTCGTGCACCACATCGCCACCGACGGCTGGTCCATGGGCCCCATGGGCCGCGACCTCTCCACCGCCTACGCCGCCCGGCTGCGCGGCGAGGCCCCCGGCTGGGAGCCCCTGCCGGTGCAGTACGCCGACTACACCCTCTGGCAGCGGAACCTGCTCGGCGACGAGTCCGACCCGGACAGCCTGCTCGCCGCCCAGGTCGACTACTGGCGCCGCACCCTGGCCGGGGCACCCGAGGAACTCACCCTCCCCATCGACCGCCCCCGCCCCGCCGTGGCGAGCCGGCAGGCCCACCGGGTACCCCTGGAGGTGCCGGACACCGTCCACCAGCGGCTCGTCGCACTCGCCCGCGCCGAAGGGGTCACCCCCTTCATGGTCCTCCAGGCCACCCTGGCGGTGACCCTGTCCCGTCTCGGAGCGGGCCACGACATCCCCATCGGCTCCCCGATCGCCGGCCGCACCGACGAGGCCCTTGACGACCTGGTCGGCTTCTTCCTCAACACCCTCGTCATCCGCACCGACCTGACCGGCGACCCGCACTTCCGGCAGCTCCTCGGCCGGGTCCGGGAAGCGAGCCTCGGCGCGCTCGCCCACCAGGACGTCCCCTTCGAGCGGCTGGTCGAGGAACTGGCCCCCTCCAGGGCCCTGGGACGCCACCCGCTGTTCCAGGTGATGCTGACCCTCCAGAACAACGAGCGCGCGGCACTCACCCTGACCGGGGCGCGCAGCGGCGGCGAAGGGGCCGCCCCCGCCGCCTCCGACACCCCCGCCGCCTCCGCCGCTCCCGCCGCCCCCGACGCCGCCGCGATGGCGCCGGGCCGCTACGACTTCTTCGTGTCCGTCGGCGAGACCTTCGACGCCGACGGCCGTCCCGCCGGACTGCGCGGCGCCGTGACCGTCACCGCCGACCTGTTCGACGCCCCGGCCGCGGACCGGATGGCCGGGCGGTTCCTGCGCGTCCTGGACGCCGTCACCACCACCCCCGACCTGCGGCTCCACGAGGTCGACATCCTCGGCGACCAGGAACGCGAACTGCTCCTCGCCGGGGGCGGCACCCCGCTGGCACCGACGCACCGGCCGACCGTCCTCGAACGGTTCCAGGAGCGGGCCGCGGCCGACCCCGACGCCCTCGCCCTGGTCGCGGACGGCACCCGGGTGTCCTACGCCGGCCTGGACGCGGCGGCCGACCGGCTCGCCGGGCGACTGCGCGGCCAGGGGATCGGCCCGGAGCACGTGGTGGGCCTGTGCCTGCCGCGCGGTCTGCCGACGATCACCGCGATCCTCGCGACCTGGAAGGCCGGGGCCGCCTATCTGCCGATCGACCCCCATCTCCCACCCGACCGGATCGCCTTCATGCTGGCCGACAGCGGCGCCCGGCTGGTCCTCACCCCGGAAACGGGTGAGCGCGCGGACACCCTGGGCGGCGTACCGGTGATGTCCCTCGACCCGGCGGCCGGTACCCCGGACGACCGGCCCACGGCCCCCCGGACCGCTGCCTCCGCCCCCACCTCCGCCCCCGCCCAGCTCGCCTATGTCATCTACACCTCGGGATCGACCGGCACCCCCAAGGGCGTCGCCGTCACCCAGGGCGGACTGGCCGACTACACGGCAGCCGCGTCGGCCCGCCTCGACTGGACGGCGCCCGGAGCACGGTACGCGCTGCTCCAGCCGCAGTTCACCGACCTCGGCAACACCGTCCTGTTCCTCAGCCTCATCAGCGGCGGCGAACTCCACATCCTGGACGAAGCCATGGTCATGGACGCCGAAGCCGTCGCCCGCTATCTGAGCGAACACCGTATCGACCACCTCAAGGCGGTGCCTTCCCATCTGACCGCGCTCTCCGCCGCGACCGGCGTCCAGCGGATCCTGCCCGCCCGCTCCCTGGTCCTCGGCGGCGAAGCCGCCCCGGCCGCCTGGGTCGGTGAACTCGTACGAGAGGCCGGAGGCCGCCCGATCCACAACCACTACGGGCCGACCGAGACCACCATCGGCATCACCACCACCCCCCTGACCGCCGACACGGCCGACGCGGGCGTGGTACCCATCGGCACCCCGCTCGACGGCAACCACCTCTACGTCCTGGACGACGCCCTCGCCCCGGTCCCGATCGGCGCGGTCGGCGAGCTGTACGCGGCGGGCGGCCAGTTGGCCCGCGGCTATGTCGGCAGCCCCGCCGCGACCGGCGAACGGTTCGTGGCCAGCCCGTACGGCTCCGCCGGAGCGCGGATGTACCGCACCGGGGACCTGGCCAAGCGCACCTCGGACGGGCGGCTGGTGTTCGCCGGACGCGCCGACACCCAGGTGAAGGTCCGCGGCTTCCGCATCGAACCCGCCGAGGTCGAGGCCGCCCTGCTCAGCCACTTCGCGGTCGCCCACGCCGCGGTGATCGCCCGCACCGACACCCCCGGAGACACCCGCCTGATCGCCTACGTCGTCCCCGAGACACCGGAAACCCCCGAGGGACCCGAGGCCCCGGAGCAGCACACCGCCGCCCCCGGCGAACCCCAGCCGCCCGCTGAAGCGGCCACACCCACACCCCCAGCACCCGGCACCGACCAGGGCACCGCACCCGGCACCGCGATCGGCACCGCACCCGGCACCGACCAGGGCACCGCACCCGGCACCGCGATCGGCACCGCACCCGGCACCGACCAGGGCGCCGCCCCCGGCACCGCGATCGGCACCGCACCCGGCACCGACCAGGTCACCGCACCCGGCACCGACCAAGTCACCCCACCCGGCACCGACCAGGCCATCGCCGCCCTCCGCCGCCACCTCACCCGCCTCCTGCCCGACCACATGATCCCCGCGGCCATCGTCCCGCTGCCCGAACTCCCCCTGACGGCCAGCGGAAAGCTCGACCGCAAGGCGCTCCCCGCCCCCGGCCACCACTCGGCGGCGACCGGCCCGACCCGACGCGAGCCCGCCAACGAGAAGGAAGCGGTCCTCAGCGAAGTGTTCGCCGAAGTCCTCGAACAGGACTCGGTCGGGGTCGACGACAGCTTCTTCGACCTCGGCGGACACTCCCTGCTCGCCATCCGGCTGCTGTCCCGCATCCGCGCCAGGCTGGGCGTGGACGTGAAGATCCGAACCCTCTTCGAGGCGCCGACCCCGGCGGCGCTGGCGGCGAAGTTGGGCACCCAGAAGTCGGCTCGGCCGGCATTGCGTCCCATGCGTAAGGAGAACGAGCGATGATTCCGTTGTCGTATGCGCAGCGGCGGCTGTGGTTCCTGAGCCGGCTGGAAGGCCCGACTCCCACCTACAACCTCCCGCTGGTCGTCACCCTCACCGGGGACCTGGACGTCGAGGCACTCGACGCCGCGCTGCGGGACGTGATCGTCCGCCATGAATCGCTGCGCACCCTCTTCAAGGTCGCCGACGGCGGTGAGCCCTACCAGCACATCCTGGCCCCGGACGACCTGGACTGGGACCTTCAGGTGCGCCGGGTCGCCCCCGCCGAACTGGCGTCGGCGGCCGAAGAGGTGGCCTGGACCGGCTTCGACCTGTCGACCGAGATCCCCATCCGCGCCTGGCTCCTGCTCACGGACACCACCGACGCCGAGGCCGCACCGGACACGGAGGGCGGCGGTCTGCTCGTCCTCTCGGTCCATCACATCGCCGGCGACGGCTGGTCGATGGCACCCCTGGCCCGAGATGTGTCGACGGCCTACGCGGCCCGGCTGCGCGGCGAGGCCCCCGGCTGGGAGCCGCTGCCGGTGCAGTACGCCGACTACACCCTCTGGCAGCGCGAACTGCTCGGCGACGGCGACAACCCGGACAGCCTGCTCGCCGGGCAGGTCGACTACTGGCGGCGGACCCTGGCGGGTGCACCCGAGGAACTGCCCCTGCCCGTGGACCGGCCCCGCCCGGCCGCCCCCGGTCACCGGGGCCACCGCGTCCCCCTGCACGTTCCCGCCGATGTCCACCAGCGCCTGACCGACCTGGCCCGCGAAGAGGGCGCCACCCTCTTCATGGTCGTCCAGGCCGCCCTCGCGGTCCTGCTCTCCCGGCTCGGCGCGGGCACCGACATCCCCATCGGCTCGGCCGTCGCGGGCCGCACCGACGAGGCCCTCAACGACCTGGTCGGCTTCTTCGTCAACACCCTCGTCATCCGCACCGACCTGTCCGGCGACCCCGAGTTCCGGCAGGCCCTGCGCCGGGTGCGGGACGCCAGCCTGGACGCCCTTGACTACCAGGACGTCCCCTTCGAGCGCCTGGTCGAGGAACTCGCCCCCTCCCGCTCCCTGAGCCGCAACCCGCTGTTCCAGGTCATGCTCACCGTCCAGAACACCCGCCGCTCGTCCCTGGACCTGGCCGACGTACGGGCCGCGCGCGGCGGCCAGACCCTGGGCGCGCCGGTGATCGTACCGGCCAAGTTCGACCTGGAGATCGTCGTCGGCGAGCAGTTCGACGCCCAGGGCCGCCCCGCCGGACTGCGCGGCTCCCTGACCGCGTCCGCGGACCTCTTCGACGCCGCCTCCGTGGAGAGGATCGCGCAACGCTGGGCGCGCGTCCTGACGGCCGTCACCGCCCGCCCCGACATACGGCTCGGCGCCGTGGACGTCCTCGACACGGGCGAACGGGACCGCCTCCTGGTGGAGTGGAACGACACGACGACCCCGGACGCGCCGGACGCACCGGGCGCACTGGGCGCGTCGGTGGTCGAGTCGTTCGAGCACTGGGCCGCGTCGACCCCGGACGCGATCGCGGTGGTCAGCGAGGGCACCGAGCTGTCGTACGGCGACCTGGACGCGGCGGCGAACCGGCTCGCGCATCATCTGCGAGGCCGAGGTGTGGGTCCGGAGTCGGTGGTGGGGCTGCGGCTGCCGCGCGGCCCGGAGACGCTCATCGGGATCCTGGGTGTGTGGAAGGCGGGGGCGGCCTATCTGCCCATCGATGCCCAACTCCCCCCTGAGCGAGTCGAGTTCATGCTCGGGGACGCGGGTGTCTCAGTCGTCCTCGGTGTGGAGGATCTGGACCAGCCGGGGGAGTCGGACGTCACGCCGGGTATCGCCGGCGACTTGGCGTATGTGATCTACACGTCAGGTTCGACGGGGACGCCGAAGGGCGTGGCCGTTTCCCATGGCTCACTGACGAACCTGGTGTCGGTGTTCGGGCCCGTGATGGGCGCGGGCCCGGGTGTGGGTCTGTTGCAGTTCGCTTCCTTCAGTTTCGACGCGTCGGTGCTGGATGTGGCCGTGGCGCTCTCATCCGGCTCGGCGCTGTGGATCGCCAGCGATGAGCAGCGCGAGCAGCCGCAGCGGCTGGCGGAGCTGGAGGGCGTGCGGGCGGCCAGCGTCGTGCCGTCGCTGCTCGGTGTGCTGGAGCCTGCCGCTCTCGCGCATGTGGGTCCGATCGTGGTGGGCGCGGAGACGGTCACCGAGGCGGTGGCGCGGACCTGGTCTGTGGGTCGTCGACTGGTGCATGCGTATGGGCCGACCGAGAGCACGGTCATCGTGGCGATCGGGGAGGTGGACGGCGAGCGCTCCGGGCCCGTCCCCTTCGGGCGGCCGATCGCCAACACCCGTCTCTATGTGCTGGATGAGGCGCTTGAGCCGGTGCCGGTGGGTGTGACGGGTGAGTTGTATGTGTCGGGTGCGGGGCTGGCGCGCGGGTATGTCAATCGCCCCGGGCTGACCGGTGAGCGATTCGTGGCGTCCCCCTTCGACGCCGGACGGCGGATGTATCGGACCGGTGACCTGGCGCGCTGGACGGCCGATGGGCAGTTGGTGTTCGGCGGCCGTGCGGATGACCAGGTGAAGGTGCGCGGGTTCCGGATCGAGCCGGGTGAGATCGAGACCGTGCTGCTGTCGCACCCGGAGGTGACCCAGGCCGCCGTGGTCGCCCGTGAGGGTGCCTTGGTGGCCTATGTCGTCCCGGCCGAGCAGGAGGTCGACCGGCTGCGGGAGCTGGTCGCGTCGCGACTGCCCGAGTACATGGTCCCGGCGGCCTTCATGCCCCTGGACGAGCTGCCGCTGACGGTCAACGGCAAGCTGGACCGCAACGTCCTGCCCGCGCCCGAGTACGCCACCGGTGTGGGCCGGGGCCCGGCCACCGTGCGGGAAGAGATCGTGTGCGCGGTCTTCGCCGAGGTGCTGGGCCTGGAGTCGGTCGGGGTGGAGGACAACTTCTTCCAGCTCGGCGGGCATTCCCTGCTCGCCGTGTCGTTGGTGGAGCGGTTGCGCGGCCGGGGTGTGTCGGTGTCGGTGCGGGCGCTGTTCGAGTCGCCGAGTCCGGCGGGGCTGGCGCGGGCGGCGGCGGTCGGGTCGGTGGAGGTGCCGGAGAACCTGATCCCGGCGGACGCCGAGCACATCACGCCCGAGATGCTGCCGCTGGTGGAGCTGGACCAGGACGAGATCGACCGGGTCGCCGCTGCGGTCGACGGCGGCGCGGCGAACATCGCGGACGTGTATCCGCTGGCGCCCCTCCAGGAGGGACTGTTCTTCCACCATCTGATGGCCGGGGGCGGAGCCGACGCCTATGTGACGGTACGGCTGGTGGAGTTCGAGTCGCGGGCGCGGCTGGATGAGTTCGCGGGTGCGTTGCAGCAGGTGGTGGACCGGCATGACATCTACCGGACCGGTGTGGTCTGGGAGGGTCTGCGGGAGCCGGTGCAGGTGGTGTGGCGGCGGGTCGTGCTGCCCGTCGTCGAGCACGTCCTCGATGTCCCGTCCACCGAGCCCGCGCGGTGGGCGGACGCCCTCGTGGCCGCCGGTGGTTCGGTGATGGATCTGCGGCGGGCTCCGCTGATGGATCTGCATGTGGCGGAGGTGGTGGACGGTCGGTGGCTGGGGCTGGTGCGGATGCATCACCTGGTCCAGGACCACCTGGGCATGGATGTGGTGCTCCAGGAGCTGCGGGCGGTTCTGACGGGACAGGTGGAGCGGCTCGCTCCCGCGCTGCCGTTCCGGAACTTCGTCGCGCAGACGCGGGCAGTGCCGCGTGCCGAGCACGAGCGGTTCTTCGCCGGGCTGCTGGGCGATGTGACCGAGCCGACGGCACCGTACGGGCTGCTGGATGTGCGCGGTGACGGCAGTGGTGTGGTGTCGGGTGTGGTGTCCGTGACGGACGAGGTGGTCGCCGGGCTGCGGGAGGTGTCGCGGCGGCTGGGGGTCAGTCCGGCGACGGTGCTGCATGTGGTGTGGTCGAGGGTGCTGGCGGTGCTGTCCGGGCGGGACGACGTGGTCTTCGGCACCGTGCTGTTCGGGCGGATGAACGCCGGTGAGGGCGCCGACCGGGTGCTGGGCCCGTTCATCAACACGCTCCCCGTCCGCGTCCGGACCGGCCCGGTCGGGGTGCGGGCCGCCGTGGAGGGCATGCGGGATCAGCTCGCCGCACTGCTGGAGCACGAGCACGCTCCGCTGGCGGTCGCGCAGCAGGTCAGCGGGGTCGCGGCCGATATGCCGCTGTTCACCTCGCTGTTCAACTACCGGCATGTCACCGGCAGCGGTGGCCGCACCCCGGACGCCGGGGAGGGCGGCGAGGAGCGGCCGGTCGAGGGGATCCGTACGGTCTTCGCCGAGGAGCGGACCAACTATCCGCTGGTGGTGTCGGTCAACGACCGTGGCGCGGGCGGGCTGAGCCTGGGTGTGCAGACCGTCGACGTGCTCGACCCGCAGGCCGTGGGCCGGCTGCTGGCCATCGCCGTCGAGAACACCGTCACCGCACTCACCGTCGCCCTGGACGACGGCCCGGACACCGATCTGCGGGCCATCGACGTCCTCGGCGGCGAGGAGCGGGCCCGGCTGCTGCACGCCTGGAACGACCAGGTTCCGCCGGCCGTCGACGCCACCCTCGCCGACCTCGTCGAACGCCAGGTCGCGGCGGTCCCGGACGCCGTCGCCGTGGTGGCCGGCGGGACCCGGCTCACCTACGCCGAGCTGGACGCCCGTGCCAACCGCCTCGCCCGCCATCTGCGCGGACTCGGCGCCGGTACGGAATCCACGGTCGCCGTCATGCTGGACCGGGGCGCGGAGACCGTCGTCGCGCTGCTCGGCGTCCTCAAGACCGGTGCCGCCTACCTCCCCGTCGACCCGCGCCACCCGGCGGAACGGGTGAGCTATGTCCTGGCCGACGCCGGAGCGGTGGCCGTCGTCACCTCCACGGCATGCCTCCCGCAGCTCGCGGACTACGTACCGCCCACCGTCCACCTCACCGTCCTGGACGACCCGGAGACTCGGGCCCGGCTCGCCGCGCTGGACGCGGCACCGCTCGCCCGGTCGGTCACCCCCGACAACCGCGCCTATGTGATCTACACCTCCGGTTCGACCGGCCGCCCCAAGGGCGTCGCCGTCAGCCACCGCAATGTCGTCGGCATGTTCGCCTCCACCCAGGGGCTCTTCGAACTCGGCCCGTCCGACGTCTGGAGCTGCTTCCACTCCTTCGCGTTCGACTTCTCCGTCTGGGAACTGTGGGGAGCGCTCGTCCACGGGGCCCGCGTGGTCGTCGTCCCCTTCGATGTGTCGCGGTCGCCGCAGCAGTTCGCCCGGCTCCTGGCCGACGAACAGGTCACCGTCCTCAGCCAGACCCCCTCGGCGCTCTACCAACTCCTCGCCGTGGACGAGTTCCGGCCCCGGGACCTGCGGCTCATGGTGTTCGGCGGGGAGGCCCTCGACCACGCCCGGCTGCGCGGCTGGTGGCCGCGCGACGACGACGCCCCCCGCGTCCGACTTGTCAACATGTACGGGATCACCGAGACCACCGTCCACGCCACCCACTGGCGGCTCGGCCCCGGTGACGACGAGACCGGCAGCGTCGTCGGCCGCGGGCTGCCCGGACTGTCGACCTATGTCCTGGACGACTCCCTCGACCCGGCGCCGGTCGGAGTGATCGGCGAACTGTATGTGGCCGGTGACCAGGTCGCCCGCGGCTATGTGGGCCGACCCGAGCTGACCGCCGAACGCTTCGTCGCCTGCCCCTTCGGATCGGCCGGCGCGCGCATGTACCGGTCCGGCGACCTCGCCAAGTGGACCCCCGACGGGCAACTCCTCTACATCGGACGCGCCGACGAACAGATCAAGATCCGCGGCTTCCGCATCGAACCCGGCGAGATCGAGGCCGCCCTCCTCGCCCACCCCGACGTGGCCCGCACCGCCGTCCTGGCCCGCGAGGACACCCCCGGCGACAAACGGCTGGTGGCGTACGTCGTGCCCGCCGACCCCGCCCGCCCCCTGGCCGACCCCGACGCCCTGCGGGCCTTCGTCGCCGGACGCGTCCCGGGCTACATGGTCCCGGCGGCCGTCGTCACCGTCGCCGAACTGCCGCTGACCGCCAATGGCAAACTGGACCGCCGGGCCCTGCCCGCGCCCGAGTACACCTCCGGCGGCGGGCGCGGCCCCGCCACCCTCCAGGAAGAGATGCTCTGCGCGATCTTCGCCGACGTGCTCGGCGTCGACTCCGTGGGCGTCGACGACAGCTTCTTCCAGCTCGGCGGGCACTCCCTGCTGGCCGTCCGGCTGATCTCCCGGGTCCGGGTGGTCCTCGGCGTGGAGATCGAGGTGCGGGCGCTGTTCGAGGCGCCGACGGTCGCCGGTCTCGCGGCCCGCCTCACCGAGAGCGGCGGCCCGGCCCGTACGGCACTGCGGGCCGCCACCGCCCGCCCGGAGCGGGTACCCCTGTCCTTCGCGCAGCGACGGCTCTGGTTCCTCGCCCAGATGGAGGGACCCAGCGCCGCCTACAACATCGCCGTGCCGGTCCGGGTGAGCGGGGTCGACGCGGGAGCGCTGGGCGTGGCCCTGCGGGATGTGATCGGACGCCATGAGTCGCTGCGGACGGTGTTCGCGGCGGTGGACGGCGAGCCGTACCAGCGCGTCCTGGGCATGGCCGAGCTGGACTGGCGGCTGGAGGTCACCGAGGTCGCGCGCGAGAACCTGGCCGAAGCGGTGGACCGGGCGTCCCGGCACCCCTTCGACCTCTCCGCCGAACTCCCCCTCCGCGCCTGCCTGTTCGAGTCATCCCCGGACGAGCAGATCCTGCTCGTGGTCATGCACCACATCGCCGGTGACGGCTGGTCCATGGGCCCCCTGGGCCGCGACCTCTCCACCGCCTACGCGGCACGCCTGCGCGGCCGGGCCCCGGTCTTCCAGCCGCTGCCGGTCCAGTACGCGGACTACGCCCTCTGGCAGCGCGACCTGCTGGGCGAGGACTCCGACCCGGCGAGCCTGCTCTCCACCCAGGTCGAGTACTGGCGGAACGCACTCGCCGGAGCCCCGGAGGAACTCCCCCTCCCCACGGTCCGCCCCCGCCCCGCCGTCGCCAGTCATCTGGGATACCGGGTACCCCTCCAGATCCCGGCCGAGGTGCACCGGCGGCTGGTGGAGCTGGCCCGCGCCGAGGGCGCGACCCCGTTCATGGTCCTCCAGGCCGCCCTGGCGACCACCCTGTCGAGGCTGGGCGCGGGCACCGACGTCCCCATCGGCTGCGGCGTCGCGGGCCGCACCGACGAGGCCCTGGACGACCTGGTCGGCTTCTTCGTCAACACCCTCGTCATCCGCACCGACCTGTCCGGCGACCCCGAGTTCCGGCAGGTACTGGCCCGGGTCAGGGAGGCCAGCCTCGGCGCGTTCGCCCACCAGGACGTCCCCTTCGAGCGCCTGGTCGAGGAACTCGCCCCCGAACGCTCCATGTCCCGCCACCCCCTCTTCCAGGTGGTCCTCACCCTCCAGAACATCGAACGCGCCGAACTGGACCTGCCCGGCGTCCGCACCGGCTCGCTCCCGGCGACCGAGGCCGCCGTCGTCACCTCCATCAAGGGTGACGTCGATGTGATGGTCGGCGAACTCTTCGACCGGGACGGCCGCCCGGCGGGCCTGCGCGGCATGCTGACGGTGTCGGCGGACCTCTTCGACGAGCCCTCCGCCACCCGGTTCGCCGACTGGTTCACCCGGGTCCTGGACACCACGACCACCACCCCCGAGACCCACCTCACCGCGGTCGACCTGCTCACCCCCGCCGAACGCGACCGCATCCTCGGCACCTGGAACACCACGGAGCTGCCGGACGCGTCGGTGGTGGACCTGTTCGAGCGGCGGGCCACGGCTGCCCCGGACGCGGTGGCGGTGACCGGCGAGGGCACCGAACTGTCGTACGGCGAGCTGAACGCGGCGGCGAACCGACTGGCCAACCATCTGCGGGGCCAGGGTGTCGGCCCGGAGACGGTCGTGGGCCTGCGGCTGCCGCGTGGCCCGGAGCTGGTCACCGCGATGCTGGGCGTGTGGAAGGCGGGGGCGGCGTATCTCCCGATCGACGGGCAGCTTCCGGCCGAGCGGGTGGAGTTCATGCTCGCGGACGCGGGTGTGTCCGTTGTCCTCGGCGTGGAGGATCTGCACCAGCCCGGTGAGTCGCCGGACGCTCCTGGCGTCACCGGCGACCTGGCGTATGTGATCTACACCTCCGGCTCGACGGGGACCCCGAAGGGAGTCGCGGTCTCGCACGCCGGACTGGCGAACCTGGTGACGGCCCAGGGCGAGCGGTTCGCCGTCGATGAGGCCGCCCGGGTGCTCCAGTTCGCGTCGGTGGGCTTCGACGCGGCGGTGTCCGAGGTGTGGGTGACCCTGTGCGCGGGCGGGGTACTGGTCGCGGGTTCGGCCGAGGAACTGGACTCGGGCGCGGGTGTCGCGGGTGTGGTCGCCCGTCATGGGGTGACCCATGTGACCCTGCCCCCGGCGGTACTGGGCGCCTTGGGCGCCGATGACCTGGCAACGGTGAGGACGCTGATCTCCGCCGGCGAGGCACTGGACGCGGGCCTGGTGGAACGCTGGGCACCGGGTCGCCGCCTGGTGAACGCGTACGGCCCGACCGAGGTGACGGTGTGTGCCTCCATGTCCGAGCCACTCGCCCCCGGCGACGAACCGACCATCGGCGCCCCGATGGCCAACACGCGGGCGTACGTCCTGGACGAGGGACTCCGGCCGGTCCCGGTCGGTGTGACGGGTGAGCTGTATGTATCGGGCGCGGGGCTGGCGCGAGGCTATGTGAGCCGTGCCGCGCTGACCGGCGAACGGTTCGTGGCGTCCCCGTTCGAGGCAGGTCAGCGGATGTACCGCACCGGCGACCTCGCGCGCTGGACGGCGGAGGGTCGACTCGTCTTCGGTGGCCGTGCCGACGACCAGGTCAAGGTGCGCGGCTTCCGTATCGAGCCCGGTGAGATCGAGACGGCACTGCTGTCCCACCCCGAGGTGACCCAGGCCGCGGTGGTGGCCCGTGAGGGCGTCCTGGTGGCGTATGTCGTCCCGGCCGAGCAGGAGGTCGACCGGCTGCGGGACCTGGTGGCATCAAGGCTGCCCGAGTACATGGTCCCGTCCGCCTTCGTGCCCCTGGACGAACTGCCGCTGACGGTCAACGGCAAACTGGACCGCAAGGCGCTCCCCGCCCCGGAGTACCGGGCCGGGGAGGGGCGGCGCCCGGTCACCGTGCAGGAGGAGATCCTGTGCGCGGTCTTCGCCGAGGTGCTCGGACTGGAGACGGTCGGGGTCGACGACAGCTTCTTCCGGCTCGGCGGCCACTCCCTGCTGGCGATCCGCCTGGTCTCCCGGATCCGTGCCGTGCTGGACGTGGAGGTCGAGGTCCGGACACTGTTCCAGGCACCGACGGTGGCGGGGCTGGCGGCAGCTCTCGCCGAGGGCGGCGGCCGGGCCCGTACGGCACTGCGCGCCGCGGTGGAGCGGCCGGAGCGGGTGCCGCTGTCGTTCGCCCAGCGACGGCTGTGGTTCCTCGGCCAGTTGGAGGGGCCCAGCCCCACCTACAACCTCTCCCTCCCGATCCGGCTCAGCGGTGCCGACACCGCCGTACTGGACGAGGCGCTGCGGGACGTCATCGGGCGGCACGAGTCGCTGCGGACGGTCTTCGGGGCGGTGCAGGGCGAGCCGTACCAGCGGGTCCTCGCCCCCGGTGACCTGGACTGGGAGCTTCAGGTCGTCGCCGCGGCCGGTGATCTGGACCGGGCCGTGGCGGACGCGTCCGCGTACGCCTTCGATCTGGCGTCGGAACTGCCGTTCCGGGCCTCGCTGTTCGAGTCATCCCCGGACGAGCAGATCCTGCTCGTGGTCATGCACCACATCGCCGGTGACGGCTGGTCCCTGGGCCCCCTGGTCCGGGACCTCTCCACGGCCTACGCGGCACGACTCGCCGGGCACGCCCCCGACTGGCAGCCGCTGCCGGTGCAGTACGCCGACTACGCGCAGTGGCAGCGGGAGGTGCTGGGCGAGGAGTCCGACCCGGCGAGTCTGCTGTCCACGCAGGTCGAGTACTGGCGGGACGCCCTCGCCGGGGCGCCGGAGGAACTCACGCTGCCCGTGGACCGCGCCCGACCGGCGGTCGCCGGTCACCTGGGACACCGGGTGGCGATCACGACCCCGGCCGAACTGCACCAGGGAGTCGTGGAGCTGGCGCGCGCCGAAGGCGTGACGGTGTTCATGGTGTTGCAGGCCGCGCTCGCGGTGACCCTGTCCCGGCTCGGTGCCGGAACCGACGTCCCGGTCGGCTCGGCGGTGGCGGGCCGGATGGATGAGGCGCTGGACGATCTGGTCGGGTTCTTCGTCAACACCCTCGTCATCCGGACGGATCTGTCCGGGGATCCGGAGTTCCGTGAGGTCCTGGGGCGGGTACGGGAGGCGAGCCTCGGGGCACTGGCCCACCAGGACGTGCCCTTCGAGCGCCTGGTCGAGGAACTGGCTCCGGGACGCTCGCTGGCCCGGCATCCGCTGTTCCAGGTCATGTTCACACTCCAGAACGCCGAGCAGGCGGGGCAGACGGGCCAGGCGGGGCAGGCCGGGCATGGGGGCCTGACCGGGGTGCGGGCGGCTCAGGGTGAGGAGGAGCGGCCGGGGCTGAGTGGGCCCTTGCTGGTTCCGGCCAAGTTCGACCTTGAGGTGGTCGTCGGCGAGCAGTTCGACGCCGAGGGCCGGCCGACCGGGTTGCAGGGCGCGCTGCTGGGATCGGCGGATCTCTTCGACGCCGGGTCGGTCGAGGTGATCGCGGAACGCTGGGCGCGCGTGCTGGCGGCGGTCACGGCGAGGCCGGAGACGCGGGTCGGGGCTGTGGAGATCCTTGGGGCGGGGGAGCGGGAGCGGTTGGTGGTGGGGTGGAACGACACCGAGGCTCCCGCGAACGAGGCGTCGGTGGTGGAGCTGTTCGAGGGGTGGGTTGCTTCGGCTCCGGGTGCGGTTGCGGTGGTGAGTGAGGGTGTGGAGCTGTCGTACGCCGATTTGGATGCGGCGGCGAATCGGGTGGCGCACTATCTGCGGGGTCGGGGGGTTGGGCCGGAGTCGGTGGTGGGGTTGAGGTTGCCGCGTGGTCCGGAGATGGTTGTGGGGATTTTGGGTGTGTGGAAGGCGGGGGCGGCGTATCTGCCGGTTGATGGGCAGCTTCCGGCTGAGCGGGTTGAGTTCATGCTCGGGGATGCGGGGGTGGGGGTTGTTCTCGGTGTGGGGGATCTGGATCAGCCGGGGAAGTCGGCTGTCAGGCCGGGTGTCGCTGGCGATTTGGCGTATGTGATCTACACGTCGGGTTCGACGGGGATGCCGAAGGGTGTTGCGGTCTCGCATGGCTCGCTGGCGAATCTGGTGTCGGTGTTCGGGCCTGTGATGGGTGCGGGCCCGGGTGTGGGTGTGTTGCAGTTCGCGTCGTTCAGTTTCGATGCGTCGGTGCTGGATGTGGGTGTGGCGTTGTCGTCGGGTTCGGCGTTGTGGATCGCGAGTGAGGAGCAGCGGGAGGAGCCCCGTCGTTTGGCGGAGTTGGAGGGGGTCCGCGCGGCGAGTGTGGTGCCGTCGCTGCTGGGCGTGCTGGAGCCGGCGGATCTGGCGCATGTGGGTCCGATTGTGGTGGGTGCGGAGACGGTCACTGAGGCGGTGGCGCGGACGTGGTCGGTGGGTCGGCGGCTGGTGCATGCGTATGGGCCGACCGAGAGCACGGTGATTGTGGCGGTCGGGGAGGTGGATGGTGGGCGGCCGGGTCCTGTGCCGTTCGGGCGGCCGATCGCCAATACGCGGGTGTATGTGCTGGATGAGGCGCTTGAGCCGGTTCCGGTCGGGGTCATGGGTGAGTTGTATGTGTCGGGTGCGGGTCTGGCGCGCGGGTATGTCAATCGTCCCGGGCTGACCGGTGAGCGGTTCGTGGCGTCGCCGTTCGAGGCTGGCGAGCGGATGTATCGGACCGGTGACCTGGCGCGCTGGACGGCCGATGGGCAGTTGGTGTTCGGTGGTCGTGCGGACGATCAGGTGAAGGTGCGTGGGTTCCGTATCGAGCCGGGTGAGATCGAGACCGTGCTGCTGTCGCACCCGGAGGTGGCCCAGGCCGCCGTGGTGGCCCGTGAGGGTGCCCTGGTGGCGTACGTCGTCTCATCGGCCCCGGACACCGCCGTACTGCGGGAACTGCTGGCGTCGCGGCTGCCGGAGTACATGGTCCCGGCCGCCTTCGTGGCGCTGGACGAGTTGCCGCTGACCGCGAACGGGAAGCTGGACCGGCGGGCGCTTCCGGAGCCGGAGTACGGCGGCATGGGGGCAGGCCGGGCTCCGGTCAGTGTGCAGGAGGAAGTTGTCTGCGCGGTGTTCGCCGAGGTACTGGGCCTGGAGTCGGTCGGTGTCGAGGACGACTTCTTCCGGCTGGGCGGGCATTCGCTGCTCGCGGTGTCGTTGGTGGAGCGGTTGCGCGGCCGGGGTGTGTCGGTGTCGGTGCGGGCGCTGTTCGAGGCGCCGACCCCGGCAGGGCTGGCGCGGGCGGCGGCGGTCGGGTCGGTGGAGGTGCCGGAGAATCTGATCCCGGCGGACGCCGAGCGGATCACGCCCGAGATGCTGCCGCTGGTGGAGCTGGCGCAGGATGAGATCGACCGGGTGGTCGGGACCGTCGACGGTGGCGCGGCGAACATCGCGGACGTGTACCCGCTGGCCCCGCTCCAGGAAGGCATGCTCTTCCATCACCTCATGTCCGGCGATGGCGCCGATATCTACCTCACCGTGCGGGTGGTGGAGTTCGAGTCGCGGGCGCGGCTGGATGAGTTCGCGGGTGCGTTGCAGCAGGTGGTGGACCGGCATGACATCTATCGGACCGGTGTGGTCTGGGAGGGTGTGCGGGAGCCGGTGCAGGTGGTGTGGCGGCGGGTCGTGCTGCCGGTGGTCGAGCATGTACTCGATGTGGAGGTCGGGGCGACCGAGCCCGCGGAGTGGGTGAACGCGCTGACCCGGGCCGGTGGTTCGGTGATGGATCTGCGGCGGGCGCCGCTGATGGATCTGCATGTCGCGGAGGTGGCGGACGGTCGCTGGCTGGGGCTGGTGCGGATGCATCACCTGGTCCAGGACCACCTGGGCATGGATGTGGTGCTGGAGGAACTGCGCGCGGTCCTGAACGGGCAGCTCGACCGTCTCGCTCCCGCCCTTCCGTTCCGGAACTTCGTCGCGCAGACGCGGTCGGTTCCGCGTGCCGAGCACGAGCGGTTCTTCGCCGGGCTGCTGGGCGATGTGACCGAGCCGACGGCACCGTACGGGCTGCTGGATGTGCGCGGTGAGGGCAGTGGTGTGGTGTCGGGTGTGGTGACCATGGACGGTGAGGTGGTCGAGGGGTTGCGGGAGGCGTCGCGGCGGCTCGGAGTCAGCACCGCCACGGTGCTGCATGTGGCCTGGGCGCGCGTGCTCGGCACCTTGGCGGGCCGCGACGACGTGGTCTTCGGCACCGTGCTCTTCGGGCGGATGAACGCCGGTGAGGGCGCCGACCGGGTGCTCGGCCCGTTCATCAACACGCTGCCCGTGCGGGTACGGACCGGAGAGGTCGGCGTACGGGCCGCCGTGGAACGGATGCGGGACGACCTCGCCGGTCTGCTGGAGCACGAGCACGCCCCCCTGGCGGTCGCCCAGCAGGCCAGCGGGATCGCCGGGAACACCCCCCTGTTCACCTCGCTCTTCAACTACCGGCACATCACCGACACCGCCACGACCCGCGACCAGACCGGCGACACCGAGGACCGTCCGGACTCGGTGCACGGCATCCAGACCGTCTTCATGGAGGAGCGGACCAACTATCCGCTGGTCGTGTCCGTGAACGACCGTGGCGCGGGCGGGCTGAGCCTGGGTGTGCAGACAGTGGACCTCCTCGACCCGCAGGCCGTGGGCCGGCTGCTGGCCACCGCCGTCGAGAACACCGTCACCGCGCTCACCATCGCCCTGGACGACGGCCCGGACACCGCCCTGCGCGAGGTGCTCATCCTCGATGAGCAGGAGCGCCGACGGGTCCTCGTGGACTGGAACGACACGGTGACGGAGGTGCCGGACGCGTCGGTGGTGGAACTGTTCGAGCGCTGGGCCACGTCCACTCCGGAGGCCCCGGCGGTTGTGAGTGAGGGTGTGGAGCTGTCGTACGCCGATTTGGATGCGGCGGCGAATCGGGTGGCGCATTATCTGCGGGGTCGGGGGGTTGGTCCGGAGTCGGTGGTGGGGCTGAGGTTGCCGCGTGGGCCGGAGGTGGTTGTCGGGATTCTGGGTGTGTGGAAGGCGGGGGCGGCGTATCTGCCGATCGACGGGCAGCTTCCGGCTGAGCGGGTGGAGTTCATGCTCGCGGACGCGGGTGTGTCCCTTGTCCTGGACCCCGATGGTCTGGAGCAGCCGGGGGAGTCGGGGCAGGCTCCGGGTGTTGCCGGTGATCTGGCGTATGTGATCTACACGTCGGGTTCGACGGGGACGCCGAAGGGCGTTGCTGTCTCGCATGCCGGTCTGGCGAATCTGGTGTCGGTGTTCGGGCCGGTGATGGGCGCGGGCCCGGGTGTGGGCTTGTTGCAGTTCGCGTCCTTCAGCTTCGACGCGTCGGTGCTGGACGTGGCTGTGGCGCTGTCGTCGGGTTCGGCGTTGTGGATCGCGAGCGATGAGCAGCGGGAGCAGCCGCAGCGGCTGGCGGAGCTGGAGGGTGTCACGGCCGCGAGTGTGGTGCCGTCGCTGCTCGGGGTGCTGGAGCCCGCAGACCTCGCGCATGTGGGTCCGATGGTGGTGGGTTCCGAGGCGATCAGTGAGGCGGTCGCGCGGGACTGGTCGGTGGGTCGCCGGCTGGTGCACGCCTACGGGCCGACCGAGAGCACGGTGATCGCGGCCATCAGTGAGGTGGATGGTGAGCGCTCGGGGCCGGTGCCGTTCGGGCGGCCGATCGCCAACACGCAGGTGTATGTGCTGGATGACGCGCTGGAGCCGGTGCCGGTCGGTGTGACGGGTGAGCTGTATGTGGCCGGTGCCGGTCTGGCGCGCGGGTATGTCAATCGCCCCGGGCTGACCGGTGAGCGGTTCGTCGCGTCCCCCTTCGACGCCGGACGGCGGATGTACCGCACGGGCGACCTGGCCCGCTGGTCGGCGGACGGGGAACTGGTCTTCGGTGGGCGGGCCGACCAGCAGGTCAAGGTGCGTGGGTTCCGGATCGAGCCCGGTGAGATCGAGGCCGTCCTGCTGACGCACGCCGATGTCGCCCAGGCCGCTGTGGTGGCCCGAGACGATGTGCTGGTGGCGTATGTCGTGCCCTCGGTCCAGGACGTGGACGCCCTGCGGGAGCTGGTCGCCGCCCGGGTGCCGGAGTACATGGTCCCGTCCGCCTTCGTGGCCCTGGACGAGCTGCCGCTGACCGCCAACGGGAAGCTGGACCGCAGGGCCCTGCCCGCGCCCGAGTACGCCACCGGTACCGGCCGGGCCCCGGCGACCGTGCAGGAAGAGATCCTGTGCGCGGTGTTCGCGGAGGTGCTGGGGCTGGAGTCGGTCGGGGTGGAGGACAACTTCTTCCAGCTCGGCGGTCACTCACTGCTGGCCGTGTCACTGGTCGAGCAGCTGCGTACGCGCGGGGTGTCGGTGTCGGTGCGGACGCTGTTCGAGTCGCCGACCCCGGCCGGGCTGGCGCGGGCGGCGGGTGCCGAGGCGGTGGTGGTGCCGGAGAACCTGATCCCGGCCGATGCCCAGCACCTCACCCCCGAGATGCTCCCGCTGGTGGAATTGGACCAGGCCGAGATCGCCCAGGTCGTCGCCTCGGTCGACGGCGGCGCCGCGAACGTGGCCGATGTGTACCCGCTGGCACCGCTCCAGGAAGGCATGCTCTTCCACCACCTCATGGCAGGTGGCGGCCAGGACGCCTATGTGACCGTGCGGGTCGTGGAGTTCGAGTCGCGGGCCCGGATGGAGGAGTTCGCGGGGGCCTTGCAGCAGGTCGTGGACCGGCATGACGTCTACCGCACGGGTGTGGTGTGGGAGGGCTTGCGCGAGCCGGTCCAGGTGGTGTGGCGGCGGGTCGTGCTGCCGGTGGTCGAGCACGCCCTGGACGCGGAGGTCACCGACCCCGCGGAGCGGGTGGACGCACTGGTGCGTGCCGTCGGATCGGCGATGGATCTGCGCCGCGCCCCGCTGATGGATCTGCATGTGGCCACGGTCGGCGAGGACCGGCTGCTCGGACTGCTGCGGATGCACCACATGATCGAGGACCACATGGGCATGGACGTGGTGCTCCAGGAGATGCGGGCGGTGCTGAACGGCCAGGTGGACCGGCTCGCCCCCGCCCTGCCGTTCCGCAACTTCGTCGCGCAGACGCGGTCGGTGCCGCGTGCCGAGCACGAGCGGTTCTTCGCCGGGCTGCTGGGCGATGTGACCGAGCCGACGGCACCGTACGGGCTGCTGGATGTGCGGGGTGACGGCAGTGGGCTGCGGGCCCAGATGCTGCCCGTCGCCGATGAGGTCGCCGGTGAACTGCTTTCGGTAGCAAGGCAGTTGGGGGTCAGTGCGGCGACCGTCCTGCATGTGGTGTGGGCGCGGGTGCTCGCGTCGCTCGCAGGGCGGGACGACGTGGTCTTCGGGACCGTCCTCTTCGGGCGGATGAACGCCGGTGAGGGCGCCGACCGGGTGCTCGGCCCGTTCATCAACACGCTGCCCGTCCGCGTACAGACCGGCCCGATCGGGGTACGGGCCGCCGTGGAGGGCATGCGGGACCAGCTCGCCGCCCTGCTGGAGCATGAGCACGCGCCGCTGGCGGTCGCGCAGCAGGCCAGCGGGATCGCGGGGAACACCCCGCTCTTCTCCTCCCTCTTCAACTACCGGCACACCGCCGGTGCCACCCGGCCCCCCACCGAGGACGCACCGGACCGTCCCGAGTCGGTGCAGGGCATCCAGACCGTCTTCATGGAGGAGCGGACCAACTATCCGCTGGTCGTCTCCATCAACGACCAGGATGCGGCCGGCCTCAGCCTGAGCGTCCAGACACTGGATGTGCTCGACCCGCGTGCCGTCGGCCTGATGCTGTGCACCGCCATCGAGAACGTCGTCGCCGCCCTGGCCGCGACCCTCGACGGAGGCCCGGACACCGACCTGCGCGAGATCAAGATCCTCGACGAGCAGCAGCGCGAGCGCGTACTTGTCGAGTGGGGTGGGTCTTCGTTGGTGGGTGCGGGTTCTGGTGTTGGTTCGTCGGTGTTGGGGTTGTTCGATGGGTGGGTTGGTGTGGATGCGGGTGCGGTGGTTGTGGTGGGGGATGGGGTGGTGGTGTCGCGGGGTGAGCTGGATGCGGCGGCGAATCGCCTGGCGCACTACCTGCGGGGTCGTGGTGTCGGGGTGGGTTCGGTGGTGGGGTTGTGTGTGCCGCGGGGTGTGGATGTGCTGGTGGGGATGTTGGGTGTGTGGCGGGCGGGGGCGGCGTTTTTGCCGATGGATGTGCGGTTGCCGGTGGAGCGGGTCGGCTTCATGGTGGAGGACAGCGGCGTATCGGTGGTGCTGACGGATGCGGTGATGGGCGGGGAACTCACCGGCCGGGTCGGTGATGCCGTTCAGGTGGTGGTGTGGGACGAGGTGCGGGAGGAGATTGAGGCGTGCTCGGGTGTGGCGCCTGATGTGGTGTTGGGGGGTGCGGATCTGGCGTATGTGATTTATACGTCGGGGTCGTCTGGGGTGCCGAAGGGTGTGGGGTTGACGCATGGTGGGGCGTTGAGTCTGGCGGTGGATCAGGTGGGTCGGTTTGGTGTGGTGTCTGGTTCGCGGGT
>NZ_JBEXLA010000004.1:0-341880 GCF_040609715.1 Streptomyces sp. NPDC004610
GGACGGAGGAACTCCCACTCCTCATCAGACAGCTCATGACGACGTATCACCCGACCATGATCCACCACGCAAGATCAATTGAAGACACGCCCTAGGTGAGTTGGCCGTGCCTCAGTCCTTGGATGAAGGGGGCGAAGGCGGCGGGGCCGATGCGCAGGGTGCCGAGGGCAGGCCTCTTGGAGTCGCGGATGGCTATGTGGGAGGCGCGGTCCGCGATCTCGACGCAGTTGCTCCCGTCGCTTCCTCCGGAGTAGGTCGACTTCCGCCACGCGTTGGAGGTGGTCACAGTGGCGCTCACAGTTCCTTCGTCAGTCGGTGGATCAGATCACGAGAGCGGGGAGGGTCGAGCGTGGCTGCCGTCAGTCGTTGGAACAGCCGCCGCAGCAGTTCTATGTGGGCTTGCGACTGGATTTGACCAACGCTACTGGGAGCGTCCCGAGCGGCAGTGTCCAGTTCGGGTACGGCGCCTCCCGCGAGCATCAGCGGGTTCCAGGATCCGCCGAAGCCGTCCAACTCGAAAGGCATCACTCGCACGGTGATGTGGTGGGCCTCCGAGAGTTCCAGAACACGGATGAGTTGAGCGTGCAAGGTGGCTCTGTCGAGGACCTTGATCCGCAGAGCCGCTTCATGGATCACCGCCTCGTATGGGATGGGTTCAGCCCGTTCGAGGATGACCTTGCGTTGCATGCGGTGTCGAACGCGTAGCTCCCTGTCCTCTTCTGAGAGTTCGGGGATCCTGGAGGAGAACGCGGCCCGAGCGTAAGCCTCGGTCTGGAGGAGGCCAGGGATGAGGAGGAACTCGGCGTCGCGCCGGTATGTCGAGTGGTGCTCCAGCTCTGAGAGGTCAAGGAAGGCGGCAGGCAACTCTCCCCGGTACTCCTCCCACCATCCACGAGTGCGATCGGTCGCCATGGCGATCAGCGCCTCGATCACCTCCTCATCTGCACAGACATAATTCGTGGCAAGTCGCCGAAGGCGCTTCTCGCTGACTCCCGAGACGCCCGACTCGATCTGGCTGATGACCGGCCCCGTGACCCCGAGCAGCGAAGCCGCCTCTCTCGTGGTGAGTCCAGCCGCGTCGCGCAGTCTGCGCAGCTCGACCCCCAGTCGCACCTGCCGTGCCGTCGGCTCGGTCCTCAGAGCCATCGGCTCTCCTCTCAACATGCCCGGGAGCATTACTCGTTCGGGCGCCACAGTAGGCGATCCGCTTGCGAAGTCTAAGCGATTAGCCCTACCGTCAGTGACGCGCCAACCGCACAGAGGGGCATCTGCGCGGTGCTGCCGCAGCACGCTCAATTCCCCCGCCCCCACCGGAGTTGATCCCCCATGCCCGAAACCGAACCCACCGTCGCCCCCGACACCTGGGAGTACCTCCTCCACATCCCCAGCGATCTCCGCGCCGTCACCCTCTGTCGCCGCACCGTCCGCCTGATCCTCACCCTGCACGGACTGATCCGGCTGGTCGACACCGCGGAGCTGCTCGCCGCCGAGCTGATCGCCAACGCCGTACTGCACACCAAGGGACCCGCCGCGCTCCAGGTGCGCCGCACCCCTCGGGGGACCGTCTGGATCGGGGCGTGGGACGCCGACCCCCTCCCGCCCAGCAGCCCCCGCGCGCTGGAGCCGGTCGAGGAGATGGAGGCCGGCCGGGGCCTCGCCCTCGTCAGCGCCTGCGCCGATCGCTGGGGCTGGCACCCGTCCGGCCGATTCGGCGTCGGCGGCAAGTACGTCTGGTGCGAGCTGACGGCAGCCTGACGCCCTCAGGGGCGCGAGGAACTGCGCGACCAGCCACCCACCCACCCGCACATCCCTACGGCGCACCCCCACCACAAACCCCCGCGCCCGCCCCTCCCCGCCCTCCGCCAGATCCGGCGACGCCATCGAACCCCCATGAAACCGCAGGTGAGGGTAGGCGCAGCCAGCTATCTCCACCATCCGCGGCGAAACATCCACCCCGAAGACCGCCGTACGCCCCCCGGTGGCCGCCGCGAGGCCCCGGCCCCGGCCCCGGCCCGCGTCTCCGTTCGTCTGCGTCGTCACAGCACCGCACGCTAGTAGGGAGAGTCCGCCCCCATCCCCCCCGGTCCCGCCAGATGAACGGTTCAGCAAGACCTGAGGCGGACGTGGTATCCGTGGAGGATGGGGTTGTTTCCCGCGCCCACGGCAGTGCCCACGGCAGTGCCAGGCAGTGATCGCGGCAAGAAAAGCGCTGGAGCTTACCCGCCCAAGTCCATAGCTATGCCCCGGACGGCCAGATTTTTTTGCCCTAACCGGCTGAAGTTTTGTAGATCGTGGGTCAGTTGACCATCCGGGCGGCCTACCCTTCAGAGGGTGAAGCAATTGATGTCCCGAGAGTCCGAAGAGTTCGAGGTCGACCTCCCCGGGGAAGCCCTGCCCGGCACCGAGTCCGGTGCCCACTCCGGTGTCCACTCCGGCGCCCTGCCCGGCACCCTGCCGGACGCACTCCGCGAGGAGCTCGTCGCCTTCCGTCGCGACCTGCACATGCACCCCGAGCTGGGCAACCAGGAGTTCCGCACCACCGCCGCCATCAAGGCGCGGCTGGAGAAGGCGGGCCTCACCCCCCGCGTCCTCGCCATGGGCACGGGACTCGTCTGTGACATCGGCGTACCGGACGACGGTCCCGCCCCCTCCGGGATGCTCGCGCTGCGCGCCGACATCGACGCCCTTCCCATCCCGGACGCCAAGACCGAGTGCGCCTACCGCTCCACCGTGCCCGACCGCGCCCACGCCTGCGGCCACGATGTGCATACGACGGTCGTCCTCGGCGCCGGACTCGTCCTCGCCGAGCTGCACCGGCAGGGACGGCTGCCGCGCCCCGTCCGGCTGCTCTTCCAGCCCGCCGAGGAGGTGCTCCCGGGCGGCGCCTCCGACGCCATCGACTGCGGGGTGCTGGACGGCGTCGGCCGGATCATCGCCGTGCACTGCGACCCCCGCGTCGACGCCGGCCGCATCGGACTGCGTACCGGGGCCATCACCTCCGCCTGCGACCGGCTGGAGATCTCGCTCGACGGGCCCGGCGGCCACACCGCCCGCCCCCACCTCACCACCGACCTGGTCACCGCCGTCGCCCGGGTCGTCACCGACGTCCCCGCGCTGGTCGCCCGCCGGGTCGACACCCGCGCCGGGCTCGCCGTCACCTGGGGACGGATCGAATCCGGCCACGCCCCGAATGTCATCCCGCAGCACGCCGAGCTGTCCGGAACCGTGCGCTGCCTCGACATCCACGCCTGGCGCCAGGCCCCCGACATCGTCCACGCCGCCATCGACGAGGTCGCCAACCTGCACCGCGCCAAGTCCGAGATCACCTACGTCCGGGGCGTCCCCCCGGTCGTCAACGATCCCGCCGTCACCGAACTGCTCCGCGACGCGATGACCGTCCGCCGCGGCGCCGACTCCGTCGAGAGCACCGAGCAGAGCCTCGGCGGCGAGGACTTCTCCTGGTACCTGGAGCGCGTCCCCGGCGCCATGGCCCGCCTGGGCGTCCGCACCCCCGGCGAGCGCACGGTACGGGATCTCCACCAAGGAGACTTCGATGTCGACGAGCACGCGATCACGGTCGGCGTCGAACTGTTCACCGCCGCCGCACTGATCAGCAACTGAGTCACCACCCACCTCCAGGGGCGCGGGGAACTGCGCGACCAGCCACCCCCCACCCGCACCCGCCCGCGCCCCAAAAATCCACCCCCCACCCCCCGCGCGAATTAACCCCCCGTGCCCTATTCGCGCCGGTGAGTCACAGGCCCGTAACCAGTCACCGGCACGAATGGATAACGGCCAGGCGATACCCCGTTCCCAGGATGGTCTACGCGCGTTAATGTGCGCCGAACTCAGCACCCACTGCGGGGCTTTGGAGAATGGGGAACTTCAGATGCGTCGGATTTCCAAACTGACCCGCGTCGCGGTGGGGGTCGCGTCGCTCGCCCTCGCCGCCACCGCCTGCGGTGGAACCAGCAGCGAGAACAACGCCTCGGACGGTGAGTCGGCCGCGGAGGACCTCGGTCTCGCCATCGCCTACGACATCGGCGGCAAGGGCGACCAGTCCTTCAACGACGCCGCGTTCGCCGGCCTGGACCAGGCGCAGAAGGAGTACGGCTACAAGACGGCCGATGTGGAGCCCACCGAGGGCGAGACCGACGCCGACAAGGAGCAGCGCCTCGCCTCCCTGGCCCGGCAGGGCTACAACCCGGTGATCGGTGTCGGCTTCGCCTACGGTCCCGCCATGGAGGCCGTCGCCAAGGACTACCCCGACACCACCTTCGGCATCGTGGACTCCGTGGTCGAGGGCGGGAACGTCGCCTCGCTGGTGTTCGCGGAGGAGCAGGCTTCCTATCTCGCCGGGGTCGCCGCCGCCAAGGCCACCAAGACCAATACCGTCGGGTTCGTCGGCGGGGTCGACATTCCCCTGATCCACAAGTTCGAGGCCGGTTACAAGCAGGGCGTCGAGGACACCAACTCCGAGGTCACCGTCGTCTCGCAGTATCTGACGCAGACCGCCGAGGAGGGCGGCTTCTCCAGCCCGGACAAGGGCAAGGCCGCCGCCGAGGGGCAGATCGAGAAGGACGCCGATGTGGTCTACCAGGCCGCCGGGCTGTCCGGGCAGGGCGTGATCGAGGCCGCCGCCACCGCCAAGGTGTGGGCGATCGGTGTCGACTCCGACCAGTACGCGCAGGAGGCGCTGGCCTCGTACAAGGACTACATCCTGACCTCCGCGCTGAAGGATGTCGGCGGGGCCGTGTACGCGCTGGCCAAGTCGGTCGAGGACGGCGAGCCGCTGACCGGTACCCAGACCTTCGACCTCAAGGTGGACGGCGTCGGTCTGGCCGACACCAACCCGAAGATGGCCGAGGTCGCGGGCCTGACGGACGCGGTCGCCGCCGCCAAGGCCGGGATCATCGACGGCTCGATCAAGGTCGCCACCGAGTAGCTCCGCAGGGCATCGGTTCACTGTTCTGGGTAAAAATCTGGCAAAAGGGGAGACAGGGTAGGAAGCCGTATCAAGCGGATGGCAGGCCCCGGGCCTGCCATCCGCTTGCCGTATTCCCGATGGCAACGCCCCTCATGAGTGCCGCGGCGGGCCCGGACGGGCTTGGGCACGGGCGGATAACAAGGTGGACAGAAGGGGTTTTCAGGCAGGTCTACGCGCGTTAATCTGCGGCGAAACCAGCGCCGAAGCTGACCCTGGCTGAACCCCCCCGGCGCTTGTACGACAGGAGCACCACTCATGCGCCGCATTTCCCGGATCACGGTCGCAGGCGCGGCGACCGCCTCGCTGGCCCTCGCCCTCGCCGCCTGCGGCGGGACCTCGACCTCCTCCTCCAGCTCGTCCTCGGAGTCGGGCGGCGAGGACAAGGGCCTCGCCATCGCCTACGACGTCGGCGGCAAGGGCGACCAGTCCTTCAACGACGCCGCGTACGCCGGGCTGGAGCAGGCGCAGAAGGAATTCGGCTACCGGACCGAGGACGTCGAGCCCACCGAGGGCGAGACCGACGCGGACAAGCAGCAGCGGCTGGAGTCCCTGGCCAAGCAGGGCTACAACCCGGTCGTCGGCGTCGGCTACGCCTACGCGGCGGCCATCAAGGGCGCGGCGGAGAAGTTCCCGGACACCACCTTCGGCATCGTCGACGACTCCACCGTCGAGGCGGACAACGTCGCCGACCTGGTCTTCTCCGAGGAGCAGGCGTCCTACCTGGCCGGTGTCGCCGCCGCCAAGAGCACCGAGAGCGATGTCGTCGGGTTCGTCGGCGGTGTCGACATCCCGCTGATCCACAAGTTCCAGGCCGGCTTCGAGCAGGGCGTCAAGGACACCAACCCCGAGGCCACCGTCCTGTCGCAGTATCTGACGCAGACGGCCGAGGAGGGCGGCTTCTCCAGCCCCGACAAGGGCAAGACCGCCGCCGAGGGCCAGATCGAGAAGAAGGCCGACGTGGTGTACGCCGCCGCCGGTCTGTCCGGTCAGGGTGTCATCGAGGCCGCCGCCGCCAACGAGGTGTGGGCGATCGGTGTCGACTCCGACCAGTACCAGCAGGAGGCGCTCGCCAAGTACAAGGACTCGATCCTCACCTCCGCCATGAAGGACGTCGCGAAGGCCGTCTTCAACCTTGCGAAGTCCGTCGAGGACGGCACGCCGGAGACCGGTATCGTCAAGGGCGATCTGAAGACCGGCGAGGTCGGACTGTCGGAGTCCAACCCGGTGTTCGCCGACAACGCCGAGCTCCAGGCAGCCATCGACACGGCCAAGGAGAAGATCATCAGCGGCGAGATCCAGGTCAAGAGCAGCTGACCACCGTCAGCTGACATCGGCTGACATCAGCTGGCCACCATCGGCCACTGTCGGCTGACATCAGCTGTCCGAGCAACGTGTAACCAAAGGGTTACGTCCGCTCAACGGGGTACGGGGAGGCTTTCTCCCTGTACCCCGTTGTCTCGGTGCGTCGCCCTCCGTACCTTCGTATGCCGTAGGGGCGCTACGCGTGTAGATGACCCCCGACCCTCCGTCCATATGGGAGAGTGCGCCATCAACGCGTCCAGCAGCCCTCCGGCCGACGGCCCCGCCACAGCCGCGGCGGGCGGTCAGGCGACCGCCGTCGAACTCACCGGGATCACCAAGCGATTCCCCGGCGTCGTCGCCAACCACGACATCCATCTCACCGTCCGCAAGGGCACCGTCCACGCCCTCGTCGGCGAGAACGGCGCCGGTAAGTCGACGCTGATGAAGATCCTCTACGGCATGCAGAAGCCGGACGAGGGCGTCATCGCCGTGGACGGTGAGAAGGTCACCTTCTCCTCGCCCGCCGACGCCATCGCCCGCGGCATCGGCATGGTCCACCAGCACTTCATGCTGGCCGACAACCTCACCGTCCTGGAGAACGTGGTCCTCGGCAGCGAGAAGCCGTACGGCATCGGCGCCCGCGCCCGCCGCCGGATCACCGAGCTGTCCGAGCGCTACGGCCTCGGCGTCACCCCCGATGTGCTGGTCGAGGAGCTGGGGGTCGCCGCCCGGCAGCGCGTCGAGATCCTCAAGGTCCTCTACCGCGGCGCCACCACCCTGATCCTGGACGAGCCGACCGCGGTGCTGGTCCCGCAGGAGGTCGACGCCCTCTTCGACAATCTGCGCGAGCTGAAGTCCGAGGGCCTCTCGGTCATCTTCATCTCCCACAAGCTGGGCGAGGTCCTCTCCGTCGCCGACGAGATCACCGTCATCCGGCGCGGTACGACGGTCGGCACCGCCGTCCCCGCCGAGACCACCACCAAGCAGCTCGCCGAGATGATGGTCGGCAGCGAACTGCCCACCCCGGAGACCGCCGAGTCCACGGTCACCGACCACCCGGTCATCACCGTCGACAAACTGCGCCTGGTGGCCCCCGGCGGCAAGGCCCTGCTGGACGACATCACCTTCACCATCCACGCCGGCGAGATCCTCGGCATCGCCGGGGTCGAGGGCAACGGCCAGACCGAGCTGGTGGACGCGCTCATCGGCCTCAAGGGCGCCGACTCCGGCACGATCACCCTGGCCACCCGGGAGACCACCGGCGACACGGCCGACGAGATCACCGGCTGGCCCACCCGCAAGCGCCGTGAGCAGGGCATCGGCTACATCCCCGAGGACCGCCACCGCCACGGCCTGCTCCTCGAAGCGCCGCTGTGGGAGAACCGTATCCTCGGCCATGTCACCGAGCGGCCCAACGCCAAGGGCGTCTGGCTGGACCCCAAGGCCGCCCAGGCCGACACCCGCCGGATCGTCGAGGAGTACGACGTCCGCACCCCCGGGATCGACGTCACCGCCGCCTCGCTGTCCGGCGGCAACCAGCAGAAGCTGATCGTCGGCCGCGAGATGAGCCACAAGCCGCGCTTCCTGATCGCCGCCCACCCGACCCGGGGTGTGGACGTCGGCGCCCAGGCCGCGATCTGGGACCACATCCGCGAGGCCCGCCGCGAGGGCCTGGCCGTGCTGCTGATCTCCGCCGACCTGGACGAGCTGATCGGCCTCTCCGACACCCTGCGGGTGATCTACAACGGCCGTTTCGTCGCCGACGCCGACCCCGGCTCCATCACCCCCGAACAACTCGGCTCCGCCATGACCGGCGCCTCCACCGGCCACCTCGACGAGGACAGCCCGGAGATCGTGGGCGACCCCGAGAACCTGGGAACCCTGGGCGTCCCGCACACCCCGGGAGCCCCGGAAACCCCGGGAGCCCCGGCGGCCACCCCCGAGGACACCCCCGGGACCGGCAAGACCGGACCGTCCCCCGAGTCTCCGGAAGACGAGGCCCGCTGACATGAAGAAGTTCGACAAGGAGCGGGTGCTCCTCACGCTGGCCGGGCCGGTCATCGCGCTCGCCGTGGCCTTCGTGCTCATCGCCCTCGTGCTGCTCGCCTCCGGCAAGAACCCGGTCGAGCCGTTCGTCCTGATGATCGAGCAGGCCGGTTTCTCCGACATCCAGGTGCTGATCATCAACCAGGCGTCGATGTACTACATCGCCGCCCTCGCGGTCGCCATCGGCTTCCGGATGAACCTCTTCAACATCGGTGTCGACGGCCAGTACCAGCTGGCCGCCATGACGGCCGCCGTCGTCGGCGCCCACGCCGACCTCCCGGCCGTCATCCAGATCCCGCTGCTGCTGCTCACCGCCATGTGCACCGGCGCCTTCTGGGCCGGGATCGCCGGTGTCCTCAAGGTCACCCGCGGGGTCAGCGAGGTCGTCGCGACGATCATGCTGAACGCCATCGCCACCGCCGTCATCGCCTATATGTGGCTCCCCGACGTCTTCGGCGTGAAGGTCGGCAACAACAACACCACCGGCGAGATGTACGAGTCCGGCTGGGTCCCCGGCTTCGACATGGGCGCCGCCGGTGAGATCTACGGCCTGGTCGTCCTCGCCGTCCTGCTCGGCATCGGCTACTGGATCACCCTCAACCGCACCCGCTTCGGCTTCGATCTGCGGGCCTCCGGCGCCTCCGAGACCGCCGCCGCGGCCAGCGGCGTCAACCCCAAGCGGATGACGCTCACCGCGATGCTGCTCTCCGGCGCCATCGCCGGACTCGCCGGGCTGCCGATCCTGCTCGGCGACACCCACACCTACAGCCTGAACTTCCCGACCGGCATCGGCTTCCTCGGTATCGGCATCGCCCTCCTCGGCCGCAACAACCCGGTCGGCATCGCCTTCGCCGCCCTGCTGTGGGCCTGGCTCGACAAGGCATCGCCCGAGCTGGACTTCCACGGCTACGACAAGGAGATCGCGGTCATCATGCAGGGCCTCATCGTCCTCTCGGTCGTCGTCTCCTACGAGGCCGTCCGGGAGTGGGGCCTGCGCCGCCAGCAGCGCCGGGTCGGCGCCGAACTCGCCGCCGGTCATGTGCTCGGCGCCACCGACAACTCCACGAAGGAGGTGGCTGGCCGATGACCACCGTGACCGACCTCAACCAGCCCACGCTGCGACCCGCGGCGCCCACCGGCCGCCGGCTCTCCCTGCCCGTGCTGATGCTGGTCATCGCCGGCGCCCTGGCCCTGACCTCGCTGGTCCGGATCATCACCGGCGCCGACGGCATCACCAACGTCAGCCAGATGTCCACCGCCCTCCAGCTCGCCGTGCCCATCGGACTGGCCGGACTCGGCGGACTGTGGGCCGAGCGCGCGGGCGTGGTCAACATCGGCCTCGAAGGGATGCTGATCCTCGGCACCTGGTTCGGCGCCTGGGCCGGATTCCAGTGGGGCCCCTGGACCGGTGTCCTCGTCGGCATCATCGGCGGCTGCCTCGGCGGACTGCTGCACGCCATCGTGACCGTCACCTTCAACGTCAACCACATCGTCTCCGGTGTGGCCATCAACATCCTCGCCCTCGGCGCCACCCGCTATCTCGCGCCGCTCGCCTTCGAGGGCCACCAGGGCGGCTCCGCCAAGCAGTCCCCGGCGGTCGAATCGCTCGGCCAGTTCACCGTGCCGGGACTCTCCGACTGGCTCAGAGATCTCAACGAGCAGGGCTGGTTCCTGATCTCGGACCTCGCCGGACTCCTCGGCGGCCTGGTCACCAATGTCTCCTGGCTCACCCTGATCGCCATCGCCCTGATCCCCGCCACCTGGTGGATCCTGTGGCGCACCGCCTTCGGACTGCGGCTGCGCTCCTGCGGCGAGAACCCGGTCGCCGCCGAGTCCCTCGGCGTCAATGTCTACAAGTACAAGTACCTGGCCGTGATCATCTCCGGCGGCCTCGCCGGGCTCGGCGGGGTCTTCCTCTCCATCGTCGCCAACCCGTTCTATCTGGAGGGCCAGGTCAGCGGGCGCGGCTATATCGGCCTCGCCGCGATGATCTTCGGCAACTGGATGCCGGGCGGCCTCGCCATCGGCGCCGGCCTCTTCGGCTACACCGACAGCCTCAATCTGCGCGGCGGCTCCGAGAACGTCCACGCCCTCCTCCTGCTCGCCGCGCTGCTGCTGATCATCGGCGCGATCTGGCTGGCCGTCCGCAAGAAGTACGTCAAGGCGGGCATCACCCTGGTGATCGGCGCCCTGGTCTTCGCCTGGTACGCGGGCACCAACGAGGTCCCCAACCAGGTCGTCTCCGCGACGCCGTACGTCATCACGCTGGTCGTCCTCGCGCTCTCCGCGCAACGGCTGCGGATGCCGAAGGCGGACGGCATGCCGTACCGCAAGGGACAGGGCAAGTGACCGCGGCGGCCGACTGGGACGGCCTGCGGGCCCGCGCCCGCGAGGCCATGACCCGCGCCTACGCCCCCTACTCCGGCTACCCGGTCGGGGTCGCGGCCCTGGTCGACGACGGCCGCACGGTCTCCGGCTGCAATGTGGAGAACGCCAGCTACGGGCTGAGCCTGTGCGCCGAGTGCGGGCTGGTCTCCGAGCTCCAGCGCAGCGGCGGCGGCCGGCTGACCCACTTCACCTGCGTCGACGGCAACGGCGACCTCCTCGTCCCGTGTGGCCGCTGCCGCCAGCTCCTGTACGAGTTCGGCGGCCCCGGTCTCCTGCTCGACACCCCGGAGGGGATCGTGCCGCTGTCGGCGATGCTCCCGCAGGCGTTCGGCCCGGGGCATCTCGCCCACTGACCACCACCCACCGGCCCCTCCGCCCCACCCCCGCGGAGGGGCCGACCCCTTCTCCGCCCCCTTCTCCATCCACCCGGAAGGAACCCCACCGATGCCACCCACGGCCATGGACGTCATCACCGTCATCCGCACCAAGCGGGACCGCGGAGAGCTGAGCGACGCGCAGATCGACTGGGTCATCGACGCGTACACCCACGGCGAGGTCGCCGACGAACAGATGTCCGCGCTCGCGATGGCCATCCTGCTCAACGGCATGAACCGCCGCGAGATCGCCCGCTGGACGGCGGCCATGATCGCCTCCGGCGAGCGCATGGACTTCTCCGCGCTCTCCCGCCCGACCGCCGACAAGCACTCCACCGGCGGGGTCGGCGACAAGATCACCCTTCCCCTCGCGCCCCTGGTCGCCGCGTGCGGCGCCGCCGTCCCCCAGCTCTCCGGCCGCGGCCTCGGCCACACCGGCGGCACCCTGGACAAGCTGGAGTCCATCCCCGGCTGGCGGGCCCTGCTCTCCAACGAGGAGATGCTCTCCGTCCTGGACACCACCGGCGCGGTGATCTGCGCCGCGGGCGACGGCCTGGCCCCCGCCGACAAGAAGCTGTACGCCCTGCGCGATGTCACCGGCACGGTCGAGGCCATCCCGCTGATCGCCTCCTCCATCATGTCCAAGAAGATCGCGGAGGGCACGGGCTCCCTGGTCCTGGACGTGAAGGTCGGCTCCGGCGCCTTCATGAAGACCCTGGACGACGCCCGTGAACTCGCCGCCACCATGGTCGGCCTCGGCACCGACCACGGTGTCCGCACGGTCGCCCTCCTCACCGACATGGCGACCCCCCTCGGCCTGACCGCCGGAAACGCCCTGGAGGTCCGCGAGTCCATCGAGGTCCTCGCCGGCGGCGGCCCCTCCGACGTGGTCGAACTGACCCTCGCCCTGGCCCGCGAGATGCTCACCGCGGCGGGCCTGCCCGACGCCGACCCGGCGAAAGCCCTGGCCGACGGCTCGGCGATGGACGTCTGGCGCCGCATGATCACCGCGCAGGGCGGCGACCCGGACGCCCCCCTCCCGACGGCCCGCGAGACCCATATCGTCACGGCCCCCTCCTCCGGCGTCCTCACCCGCCTCGACGCCTACGCCATCGGCGTGGCCGCCTGGCGCCTGGGCGCGGGCCGCGCCCGCAAGGAGGACCCGGTCCAGGCGGGCGCGGGCATCGAACTCCACGCCAAGCCCGGCGACCACATCACCGAGGGCACCCCCCTCCTCACCCTCCACACCGACACCCCGGACCGCTTCCCGTACGCCCTGGAGTCCCTCTCCGCCGCCTACGACATCGCGACCCCGGAAACCCCCTTCGAGCCGACCCCCGTAATCCTGGAACGCATCGCCTGACCTGGGGTTTCCCCATATGGGTGCACGGGACCGGTGGACCTCCGCCGGTCCCGTTCGGCATGCTGGGATCGGTGACGTACTGATTGGAGACCGCCATGAGCGCACTCACCGTCGACCACTCGACGGCCAACGGCCACGAGTGGGACGGCCTCGTCCGGATCTGGAAGGAGACGGACGCGCCCGAGGGCTGCAAGGTGGAGATCATCGAGGGGATCGTCACCGTGGCACCGCCGCCGTCCAACGCACACAACGACATTGCCGACCTGGTCCAGCGGAGTCTTTATGCCGTCATCCCCCGGAGTCTGGGGATCTATCAGACGCTGGGCACTGCGGTCCCTTCACGGGACGGCCTGTACATCCCGGACATCGCCGTGGCGCCCAGGGCTGTCGTGCGTTCCGAGCCCGGCAACTGCATTCCAGCGGCGGCGGCCGAACTGGTTGTTGAAATCACGTCCAAGTCCAACGCGATCAACGACCGGCTGAAGAAGGCCGCCGGATATGCCCAGGCAGCAGTTCCGCTGTACTTGTTGATCGACAGCTGGGCACCCGCAGGCCCCACCATCACGCTCTACGGCGAACCTCATGGGGACGTCTACCGAGTTCTGCGCGCCGGAAAGTTCGGCGAGCCGATCCATCTACCGGAACCCTTCGACCTCGAACTCGAAACCGACGAGTTCCTCACAGACTGAGCGGCGTCACCCCAACAACGCCGCCACCACCACCAACACCGGCACCGACAACCCCGTAGACAGCAGGATCGACTCCCGCGCCAGAACCTCCCCCACCCGGTAGCGGCTCGCGTAGGTGAAGAGGTTCTGGGCCGCCGGGAGGGCGGAGGTGACCACCACGTCCAGCAGGGCCGCGCCCTTCAGGCCGAAGACGCCCGCCGCCAGTGCCCAGGCCAGCGCGGGCTGGGCGAAGGACTTCAGGGCCACGGCGAGGAGCACCGGGGTGCGTTCCGCGCCCCGCAGCGGCAGGGTGCTGCCGCGCAGGGAGATCCCGAAGGCCAGCAGCACCGCCGGGACGGACATGTTGCCGATCAGGATCAGCGGGTCCAGGACCGGCCCCGGCACCCGCACCCCCGTCGCCGACACCGCCACCCCGGCCAGCGAACCGACCGCTATCGGATTGCGCAACGGCGTCAGCACCAGCTGCCACCAGGGCCGTTCGGTGCCCCCACCGCTCGTCAGATCCAGGATCGTCAGCGCGATCGGGGTGACCCCGATCAGCTGGAACAGCAGGACCGGCGCCACCAGCGAGGCATCCCCGAGGACATACACCGCGATCGGAATGCCCAGATTCCCGGCGTTCACATAACTCGCGCACAGCGCCCCGATCGTGGTCCGCCCCACCCCCCAGCGCCGCACGACGGCCACCGCCACGAACACCCCCGCCACCGCCACCGTCGACAGCGCCGTCACCAGCAGCCGACTGGAGAAGACCACCGACAGATCCGCCGCCGCGAGCGTGGTGAACAGCAGCGCGGGGGATGCCACATGGAACGCCAGCTTGGTGAGCACCTCGCGGCCCTGCTCGCCCAGATGCCCCCGGACATCGATCAGATACCCGACGACGATCACCACCGCGATCACCGCGAACCCGCTCAACACCCCCTGCACGGCGCTCCCTCGGCCAACCCTCGGGGCAGCGGCACCCCAGGTCAAGGTGGTGTCACGGGGTCAGCGGCCGGGCCCCAGCGCCGCTTCCGGGCAGGCCGGAGCCACGCTCCGTACCGTCCCGCACGACACATCGCGAGGAAGCGCGATGAGTTACGCCCGCCGCGCCGGTCTACCGCACGTGGACGCCAAGCCCCTTGCCGAGATCGTGCTCGCCGGCCCTGTCACCCGGGACGGGGTGACCGGGCTGTGCGCCGAGGTGCGGACCCTGCTGGAAGCCACGGGCGCCCCGGTGGTGGTGTGCGATGTCGCCGCGATCGGACCGCCGGGCCTGGCCGCCGTCGACCTGCTGGCCCGGATGGAACTCACCGCCCGCCGGGCCGGCGGACGCATCCGGCTGCGCGACCCCGATCCCGCGCTACACGCCCTCCTCGACCTCGTCGGTCTCCGCTTCGAGATGGAGGGGCAGCCCGAACAGCGGGAACCAGCGCGCCACGTCGAGGAAGCAGTGGAAGCCGGTGATCCGCCCGTCTGAGAGCTCCAGCACCTGCACCGCCCACGGCGAGAAACCGCCCTTCTCCGGGTCCGGCTTGTAGTGCGCGAACCCGGGCAGCCCATTGACCTGCACCGGACGCAGCCGCGAGCCCTCGCAGGCCGCGCCCAGCGTGGTCATGAAACCGGTGATGTCCGCCGTGCCGCGCAGCCACAGGTCGAACGGCGGCATCGTCATGATCGCGTCTTCGTGCAGCAGCGCCGTCAGGGCCGTCATGTCGTACCCCTCGAAGGCGGCGACATAGCGCTCCAGAAGCTTCTGCTGCTCCTCGTCCAGCGGATCCGACACGGACGCGTCGGCGCCCGCCTGCTCCCGCTCGGCCAGCGTCGCACGGGCCCGCTGGAGGGCGCTGTTGACGCTCGCCACCGATGTCCCCAGCAGTTCGGCGACCTCGGCGGCCCGCCACGCCAGCACCTCCCGCAGGATCAGCACCGCGCGCTGCTTGGGCGGCAGCTGCTGGAGCGCCGCCATGAACGCCAGCCGCACCGACTCCTTGGCGACCGCCGCCTCCGCCGGGTCCGCCGTCGAAGGCAGCACCCGGGAGTCCGGCATCGGCTCCAGCCAGGTGTGGTCCGGGCGCGGCGACAGCGCCGCCTGGGCGAGCGGGGTGGCCTCGGTCAGATCCATCGGGCGTGCCCGCTTGTTCCCCGCGTTCAGCATGTCCAGACACACATTCGTCGCGATGCGGTAGAGCCAGGAGCGGACGCTGGAGCGGCCCTCGAACTTGTCGAAGCTGCGCCAGGCGCGGACCAGGGTGTCCTGCACCGCGTCCTCCGCCTCGAAGGACGAACCGAGCATGCGGTAGCAGTACCCGGTCAGCTCGACCCGGTGTTTCTCCAGCGTCGCGTCGAGGTCTGTCGTAGTCGCCGTGCTGTTGCTCATCGTCCACCCACCCCTGTGGCCGTTCCGTCCGCCGTTCGCCGCATTGCGCCCAGCACCTCGCAAGCTACCGCAGCCCACTGACAATGGCCGCTGGAGCGAACAAAACCGCAGGTCAAAAAGGGGCCGCGCCGAGGACGCCGGATCACGAACCCCCGTTCTCAGGGGCGCCGGAGGTACCCCCTCCGGGGGAGAACTGCGCGATCAGCCCCCACCAACCCGCACCCGACCGACGACGGACCGCCCCCGACCCCCCTCCACGCCCCCCGCGGAGCGCGCCGCGGCCCGCGACCCCGCCACGGTGATCCCCACAACCCCCACCACCGCCAGCAGCCCGACCCCCACGGTCCCGCCCCACCCCCCGGCGTGGAACGCCACCGCGCCCACCGTGCTCCCGACACTCGACCCCACGTAGTAAGCGGACTGGTACAGCGCCGATGCCTGCGCCCGCCCCGTCGTCGCCGTCTTGCTGACCGCCGACGACGCCACCGCGTGCCCCGCGAAGAACCCGGCGGTGATCAGCACCAGCCCCAGCAGCACCAGCCCCAGCGAGTCCGCCAGCGACAGCAGCAGCCCGGCCGCCGTCGTCCCCCCGGCCAGATACAGCGCGCCGCGTCGCCCCAACCGCCCCACCAGCCGCCCGGCCGTGGACGCGGACACCGTCCCGACCAGGTACACCAGGAAGATCGACCCGACCACACCCTGCGGCAGCGAGAACGGCGCCTCGGTCAGCCGGTACCCGATCACCGTGTAGACCCCGCCGAACACGGTCATGAACAGCGCGCCGATCGCGTACAGCCGCCGCAGCAGCGGATCGGCCAGATGCCCCCGTACGGTCGCCACCAGCACCCCCGGCCGGAGCGAGCCCGGGGTGAAGTGCCGCGGCGCGGGCAGCAGCAGCCGGAACGCCACCGCGCACCCCACCGCCATCAGCCCCAGCGCGCCGAGCGCGACCCGCCAGCCCCATTCCTGCGCCACCCAGCCGGTCAGCACCCGGCCGCTCATCCCGCCCACACTGTTGCCCGCGACGAACAGCCCGATCGCCGTGACCAGCGCCCTCGGCCGGACCTCCTCCGCCAGATACGCGGTCGCCGACGCCGGTACGCCCGCCAGCGCCGCGCCCTGCACGGCCCGCAGCACGACCAGCGCCTCCAGCGAGGGCGCGAACGGCACCGCCACCGCCACGGCGACCGCCACCGCCAGCGAGCCGGTCATGACCGCCCGCCTGCCGAAACGTTCCGACAGGGCGCTCATCGGGAGCACGAACAGCGCCAGCGCACCGGTGGACGCGGCCACCGTCCAGCTCGCCGCGCTCGCCGTCACCCCGAAGTCCCCGGAGATCAGCGGCAGCAGCGCCTGCGTCGAGTACAGCAGCGCGAAGGTGGCGACTCCGGCCAGGAAGAGCGCGAAGCTCATCCGGCGGTAACCGGGCCCGCCGGGGTTCAGCCGGGAGTCGGGGCGGGTGACGGACGGGACGGAGGAAACGGGGGAGGTGGACGGGACGGAGGAGGCGGCGGCGTCCAAGGTGCCGGCCGCCCCGGTACTGGCGGGAGTCATGCCATGAACCCTGCTCCCCTCCCGCTCATCCGTCCAATGCATGAAACGCCCATAATCGTTCCCATGAAGCATCAGCACAGCTCACCGAGGAGACTGTCACCGGGCAGTGACACAGAAGACATCGTCGCGTTGCTCGCCCCGCGCCTCGTCCACTTCGCCGGGGTCGCCCGCACCGAGCACGTCACCCGGGCCGCCCTGGAGCTGAACGTCCCCCAGTCCACCCTGTCCCGCTCCCTGGTCCGCCTCGAACAGGACCTCGGCGTCGAACTCTTCGCCCGCCGCGGCCGTACGGTCGCCCTGACCACCGCCGGGCACACCTTCCTGGCCTCCGTCGAACGCGCCCTCGCGGAGATCGAGCGCGCCGCCGACGAGGTCCGCGCCGACGCCGACCCGGCCACCGGCAAGGTCGCCTTCGGCTTTCTGCACACCATGGGCGCCGAGACCGTCCCCGGCCTGCTGCACGCCTTCCGCGCCGACCACCCCCGGGTCCGCTTCGCCCTCGTCCAGAACTACGGCGAGGCCATGCTCGAAGGTCTGCGCGCCGGAGAACTCGACCTCTGTCTCACCTCACCGGTCCCGGACGCCCCCGACCTCGTCGCCCGCCGCCTGGACGAGCAGAAACTGCGCCTGGTCGTCCCCGCCGACCACCGCCTCGCCACCCGCAAGCGCATCCGCCTCGCCGAGGCCGCCGACGAAACCTTCGTCACCCTGGAACCCGGCTACGGCATGCGCCGCATCACCGACGACCTGTGCCGCGAGGCCGGTTTCCGCCCGCGCATCGCCTTCGAGGGCGAGGAGACCGAAACCCTGCGCGGCCTGGTCGCCGCGGGCCTGGGCGTGGCCCTCCTCCCCCCACCGACGGTCCCCCGCCCCGGAGTGGTGGAACTGACGGTCACGTCCCCGAGAGCGATCCGAGAAATCGGCGTCGCCTGGCTGGAGGGCCACCCCGACACCCCACCGGTGGCCGCTTTCAAGCGCTTCCTCCTATCGAGAAGGGGCAACTTGCTCCCGACCTGAGCCTCAACGCCGCCTCTTGGGGGCGCGGGGAACGGCAGCGCTTCCTCCTGTCAAGAAGGGGCAACCTGTTCCCGACCTGAGCCGGGACGCCATTCAGGGGCGCGGGGAACTGCGCGATCAACCACCACGAACCCGCACCCCGACAACAACCCCAACCCGAACGGCGCTACCGATAAGCCTTCCCGAACCCAGAAGCAAGCGGCATCCGCAACCCCAACGGCGGCGGCGCGGCCAGCGCATCCCGCACGGGCCGCGCGAACGCCTTCCCGAACAACGCCCCCATCACGAAGTCCACCGACAGCGCCAGCACTTCGTCCCGGTACTGATGCAACCCGTGCCGGTCCCCGTGCACTTCGAACCGGCACACATCCCGGTTCGACTTCTTCGCCCGCGCCGCCAGCCGGAACGACAGTTCCGGATCGGTCCGCTCGTCGTACGTGCCGTGCACGAGCAGCACCCGCCGCCCCACAAGCTGTTTCACCGGTTCGGGTGACCCGGCGGCGGCGGCCTCCTCCGGCAGCCAGGGGGCGATGGCGAGCACGGAGTTGACGGCCTCGTGCCCGGCCGCGTGCAGCGCCGCGCGTCCGCCCATGTCGAACCCGGCGAGGCAGATCGGGACGTCGCCGTAGCGCCGTACCACTTCCTCGGCGGCCCACTGGGCGTCGTGGGCGAGATCGGCGTCGGCGCCGTTCCAGCCGCGGTAGCGGTAGTGGACGACATGCGCGGCCAGCCCCTCGTCCCGTCCGGCGCGCAGCAGCCGGCGTCCCAGGGCGCGGACGGACGCCGTCGCCAACATGGGGGAGGGCTTGCGGTGTGAGGTCTCGTCACCGCCGGGGAGGAGCAGGACCACCGCGCTGACCGCCGTCGGCTCCGGGCCGAGCGCCCGTCCCAGACGCGCGCTGCGGACCGGCGTCGCTTGCTGTGCCATGACAGAACAGTGTCAGAAGACCTGGTGCACCTGACCCGTCCGCGGGGTCACTGTTACGTATCGACGGAACGGGTGAACGAGCGATCTACGCGCGTAGGAGTTAGGGTGCGAAAATGACGAGCCAGAGTGACCGGAACCAGACCGACCGGAAGAGGACCGTCCCGAGCCCGGACCAGATCCGCCGGGCGCCCAAGGTCCTGCTGCACGACCATCTCGACGGCGGCCTCCGTCCCGGCACGATCGTCGAACTCGCCCGCGCGACGGGATACACCGCCCTCCCGGAGACCGACGCGGGCAAACTCGGCATCTGGTTCCGCGAGGCCGCCGACTCCGGCTCGCTGGAGCGGTATCTGGAGACCTTCTCGCACACCGTCGGGGTGATGCAGACCAGGGACGCGCTCGTCCGGGTCGCCGCCGAGTGTGCCGAGGACCTCGCCGCGGACGGAGTCGTCTACGCCGAGGTGCGCTACGCCCCCGAACAGCATCTGGAGGGCGGGCTCACCCTCGAAGAGGTCGTGGAGGCGGTCAACGAGGGCTTCCGCGAGGGCGAGCGGCGGGCCCGCGCCGACGGCAACCGGATCCGGATCGGCGCCCTGCTCACCGCGATGCGGCACGCGGCCCGCGCCCTGGAGATCGCCGAGCTCGCCAACCGCCACCGCGACCAGGGCGTCGTCGGCTTCGACATCGCCGGAGCCGAGGCCGGCTACCCGCCCACCCGCCACCTCGACGCCTTCGAGTACCTCAAGCGGGAGAACAACCACTTCACCATCCACGCCGGGGAAGCCTTCGGGCTGCCGTCCATCTGGCAGGCCCTCCAGTGGTGCGGCGCCGACCGGCTCGGCCATGGCGTCCGGATCATCGACGACATCGAGGTCGCCGACGACGGACGGGTCACCCTCGGGCGGCTCGCCGCGTATGTCCGGGACAAGCGGATCCCGCTGGAGCTGTGCCCCAGCTCCAACCTCCAGACCGGCGCTGCCGCGTCCTACGCCGAGCACCCCATCGGTCTGCTGCGCCGGCTCCACTTCCGGGCCACCGTGAACACGGACAACCGCCTCATGTCGGGCACCAGTATGAGCAGGGAATTCGAGCAGCTCGTCGAGGCGTTCGGATACACGCTCGATGACATGCAATGGTTCTCCGTCAATGCTATGAAGTCAGCATTCATTCCTTTCGATGAACGACTTGCCATGATCAATGACGTGATCAAGCCCGGCTATGCCGAACTGAAATCCGAATGGCTGTTCCGGCAGACCGCTTCCACCAGCGGTTCTGGCGAGAAATAGGGCTGAACGGGGGACGGAGCGGACTCTGAAATGCGGGCGGGTGTTCACCACTCGTCCGCATTTCGATGTTTGCGGCGGGCGGCCCCGCGTGTTTACGTTCGTGGACCGCTCCCGCATCCCCGTCCGATCCCCGTTCCGTTCATTTCATTGTTCCGTTCATTTCATTTCAGTTCGTTCATCCCAAGGACGCATTCACCATGAAGCAGTCTGCTGCCAAGACCCTCGGTGTCGCCGCCCTCGGTGCCGCCTTCGCCGCCACCGGCGCCGGCGCCGCCAACGCCGCCCCGGCGGCCGTGCCGGACGCCGGTCAGGCGCTGAGCGCCGTCGGCGCCGTCGCCCACACCCTCCCCGCCGAGAACCTCACCCAGGCGCTGCCGGGTGCCGCCGAGGCCGTGATCCAGGGGCAGAGCGCGCTGGGCACCGGTCTGGCCGCCGCGCAGCCGGCCGCCGAGCGGGTGCTCGCCCAGGGCCCGACCCAGCCCGCCGCCGGTCTGCTCGGCGGACTCCCCGTCAAGGGCCTGCCCACCCACGGTCTGCCGATCAACGGCATCCCGCTGGGCTGATCCGGAACCGACCCACGACCAGCGCCGGGGCGCACCCCACACCCAGGGGGTGCGCCCCGGCGTCGTCACCAGGCCGTACGGGCGGCCTTGCCCTCGGCGGGGACGAATATCCACAGGGCGATGTAGAGCAGGAACTGCGGTCCCGGCAGCAGACAGGACGCCAGGAAGATCACCCGCATCGTGGTCGCGGAGGTGCCGAAGCGCCGGGCCAGCGCGGCACACACACCGCCGATGACGCGGCCGTTGGTGGGGCGGGCGAGGCGGGACATGGCTGCTCCTTCGTGAGCGTCGGTGGGGGCCGCCGATCCGGTGGCCCCATCTGTCACCACCGTACGAAGACGAACCCACCCCAAGCGTCGCTCTACGGGGCGATCCCGACCCTGGGAATCGTCGGGGTACGACCCTGAGCCGCCTCGTCCTGGGGGAGGGGAGCCTCCTCCACCCGGGTCCGCATCGCCCGGCGCGCGGCACGGCGGCGCAGCCGCGCGCGGGCCGCCGGGACGACCGTGACATGCGCCACCAGCACGCCCGCGGTGTTCAGCAGCAGCGAGTCGACGTCCGTCACCTGGCCGGGCACCCCGGTCTGGAGCAGCTCGATCGTCAGCGAGATCAGCGTCCCGGCGGCGACGGTCCGCAGCGCGGACGCGAGCGGCGAGACATCCAGCCGCCCGCCCACCGCGGGCAGCAGCACCCCGAGCGGCGCGAGCAGCGCGACGCTCTCACCGAGCCGGATCGCCGCGTCCGGCCAGCCCAGCGCGAGATCGGCGCGGATACCGGCCAGTGGGCGGAGATTGGCGGGGGCGACCCAGGGGACATCGAGCGAGCGCAGCGTCAGCCAGCCGACGAACGCGAGATGTACGACGAGGAGGACGGCTCCCGTCGCCCGGATGCGGAGGGCGGGACCGCTGCCGCCGCCCATCGAGCCTTGACGCTGCACGCCCCCGTAGACGCGGGGGGCGGCGGGATCGGTTCCGGGGGCGGGGCCGTCGCGGGGTGAGGCGTGGGCCACATGCCCCTGGCCGCGGCTTCGGGGACGCCGGGCGAGGCTCGACGACGCCCCTGCCGGGGCTGTAGGGCGGGGTTTGGCGGTGCCGCCTTCCGGGCCCATCGGGGAGGCTCGGCGACGACCCTCCCAGGGCCACCCGGCCCCGCTCGACCGCCGCCCCCCAGAGCCCCGCACCGCTCCACCACCGCCCCCCAGCCCCCCGCACCCCCCATCACCCCCCCCCAGCCACTAAGCCCCCCGCCCCCCTCACCCCGACCGCACCTCCTCAGACGCTGGTGTCTCCGTGTCCGGGTTGGCGCGGAGTTCGTCGGTGCAGTCGTAGCGGCGCAGGGGGGTGTCCCGGGGGCCGCCCAGGATGACCGAGCCGTCGCCCTCGGCCGCTTCCGAGTCGGCGAAGGTGCAGACGATCTGGGCGAGGGCGGGGCCGGAGAGGTCGGCGGGGGTGACGCTGAGGCGGAGGGTGTCGTCGGGCTCGTCACCGTAGGGGCCGGTGACGGCGAGGCCGTGGTGGACGTCCGTGGTGTAGCCGGCCGAGCGCTCCGCCTCGGTCGGTTCCTCGGCGAGCTGGTCCAGCAGGCCCTGGGCGACCTGGACGCGGCGCGGTGCCTCCATCGACTCCGGCGGGATCTCCACCAGCCGGTCCAGCGCGACCAGCGAGGACCCGCACAGCAGGAACAACTGGGCCGGGAAGCCGAGGGCGGTCCGGGACGTGACCTCGTCGCCGGTGGCCGTGCAGTGCGCCCGGGAGGGGGCCGCGCCGAAGTCCGTGGGCACCTCGGTCGCCCGGATGCCGCAGCCGGAGAGCAGCAGCCCGCCCAGCAGGGGGACGCAGAGCAGGGCCCGTCGTCGTACGTTCATCCCGCTGTCCCCTTGTCGGTCCCGGGGCCGTCCCCGGTGCCCCCGTCTCCTCCGTCGTCACCGTCGTCCGGGCCGGACACGGTCGAGCCGTCGCGCGGGAGCCGCAGGGTGAACACCGCGCCGCTCTCGGGCGAGTTCGCGGCGGTGATCTCACCGCCGTGGATGTGCGCGTTCTCCAGCGCGATGGACAGGCCCAGGCCGCTGCCCTCGGAGCGCGGGCGCGACGCGCTGGCCTTGTAGAAGCGGTCGAAGACATGCGGCAGGACGTCCTCGGGGATGCCGGGGCCGTGGTCGCGGACGCGGATCACCACCTCGTCGCCGTCCTCCGCGGAGTGCTCCTCGCGCACCTCGACCCGCACCGGGGAGCCGCCGTGCTTGAGGGCGTTGCCGATGAGATTGGCGAGGATCACGTCCAGGCGGCGCGGGTCGAGCTGGGCGTGGATACCGCGCTCGGCGTCGAGCTCCACCGCGTCCAGCCAGGCGCGGGCGTCGATACAGGCGGTGATCTGGTCGGCGACATCGACATCGTCCAGGACCAGCCGGGCGGTGCCCGCGTCGAAGCGGGTGACCTCCATCAGATTCTCCACCAGGCTGTTCAGCCGCCGCGTCTCGCTCACCACCAGCCGCACCGCGGGCTCGATCATCGGATCGATGGTCCCGCCGTCCGCGTCCAGCTCCTCCTCCAGCACCTCGGTGACCGCGGTGATCGCGGTCAGCGGGGTACGCAGCTCATGGCTCATGTCGGCGACGAACCGGCGGGACGCCTCGTCCCGGGCGGCCATGTCGTCCACCCGCTTCTCCAGCGCCGCCGCCGCCTTGTTGAAGGTCCGCGACAGATCGGCCAGTTCATCGGTGCCGGACACCCTGAGCCGGGTGTCGAGCCGCCCCTCGCCGAGCCGCCGCGCGGCGACCCCCAGCCGCTGCACCGGCTTCAGCACGGTCGTGGCGGCGGCCTGCGCGAGCAGCGCCGAGCCGATCAGCGCCAGCCCGGTGGCGATCCCCAGCGACCAGGCCAGCGAGTTGAGGTCCTTGGCCTCCGGCTCCAGCGACTTGAGCATGTACCCGGTCGCCCCACCGCCGACCACCCGCGTCCCCGCCACCAGATACGGCGTCCCGTCGTCGACGATCCGCTGCCAGTACAGGTGGTACGGGGAGCTGTTGCCGTCGGTGGTCGGCTGGCGCTTGTCCACCGCCTCGCGCAGCGACTCGGGTACGTCCTGGAGGCTGAAGCCGCTCAGGCCGCCCGAACTGCCGGAGACGGTCTTCCCGTCGGCGCCCTCGGCGATCAGCAGCACCGTGAAGCGCTGGCTGCTGTTGGTGGCCATCTGACCGGCGGTGATCTGCAACTCGTTCTGGTCCGGCCGCTCGGGCAGCGAACCCGCCCGGTTCTGCATCTCCTGCTGGAAGTCGCGCAGCACCGCGTCCTGGGTGCGGGTGAGCACCGCCTCCCGGTTCAGCCAGTACGCGATGGCCGACGCCGACACCGCCGCCGTCAGCGCGACCAGCCCGAACACCACCACCAGCCGCAGTCGCAGACTCGTGAAACGCAACCCGGACAGCACCGCCCTGCGAGCCGCGGCCCAGCCGCGGTCCCCCCGTTCCCGCTCTGTCACTGAGGCGGATCCAGCCGGTAGCCGACACCCCGCACGGTACGGATCAGCGACGGCGACGACGGTACGTCCTCGACCTTGGCGCGCAGCCGCTGCACACAGGCGTCCACCAGCCGGGAGTCGCCCAGATAGTCGTGCTCCCACACCAGCCGCAGCAACTGCTGGCGGGACAGCGCCTGACCGGGCCGCCGGCTCAGCTCCAGCAGCAGCCGCAGCTCGGTCGGGGTGAGCTGGAGGTCCTCGCCGTTCTTGGTGACCGTCATCGCGGCCCGGTCGATGACCAGGCTGCCGAAGGTCGCCGCGTCGTTCGCCTCCCGCTCGCCGCGGCGCAGCACCGCGCGGATCCGGGCGTCCAGCACCCGGCCCTGCACGGGCTTGACGACATAGTCGTCGGCGCCGGACTCCAGACCGACCACCACATCGATGTCATCGCTGCGCGCGGTCAGCAGGATGATCGGCAACTGGTCGGTGCGCCGGATACGACGGCACACCTCGAAGCCGTCGATACCGGGCAGCATCACATCCAGCACGATCAGGTCCGGCCGCTGCTCACGCAGCAGTTTCAGACCGTCCTCACCACTGGCAGCGGTCGCCACCCGGTGTCCCTGGCGCGTCAGCGAGAGCTCCAGGGCCGTCCGGATGGCGTCGTCGTCCTCGATCAGCAACAGGGAAGGCACGGGCTCATTCTGGCCCATGAGGGGTTCGGTGTTCGACCTGCGGGTGCGGATCAGGTGCGGATCGGGTGGGGATCGTCGGCAGTGCCCAGCTCGGACGCATATCTGAACCCTGTGCGCGATCTTGGAACAGCGGGGTCACAGACCCCTGTGACAGGTCTGTGACAGACGGCGGACACGCCGATGAAGGAGGCCCGGCAGTCTCATTGGCACGAGCACGGGACGACGGCCGAATCCGGGCCGGAAGCCACGGAGCACGAAGACCGAACACCGGAAGTCCACGACGGGGGGCGCGAGATGAACACGCTGCACGGCACCAGCTCCAGCGCAGTGATCACGCGGCTGCACGACGTGAACGGGGGCCGGGGTTCCGAGAAGTCCGGTGTCGTGAGCGGGCGGGGGTGCGCTCGCGGCACCGGACGTCAGCACACCGCGTACATGACGGTGGTTGACGGTCACACGGGGGAGACGTACGGGGGAGCCGCGTACAGGGAGGAACCGGGGGAGCGACGCTCGCTGTCGGAGGTGGAGTTCACCGCCTACGTCCAGGAGCGCCGCGCCTCCCTGTACGCCACCGCCTATCACCTGACCGGTGACCGGTTCGAGGCCGAGGACCTGCTCCAGAGCGCGCTGTTCTCGACCTACCGGGCCTGGGACCGGATCAGTGACAAGGCGGCGGTCGGCGGATATCTGCGCCGCACCATGACCAATCTGCACATCAGCGCCTGGCGGCGCCGCAAGCTCAACGAGTACCCGACCGAGGAACTGCCGGAGACGCCCGGCGACACGGACGCCATGCGCGGCACCGAACTGCGCGCGGTCCTGTGGCAGGCGCTCGCCCGGCTCCCCGAACTCCAGCGCACCATGCTGGTCCTGCGCTACTACGAGGGCCGCACGGACCCGGAGATCGCGGAGATCCTCGACATCAGTGTGGGCACGGTCAAGTCCAGCATCTGGCGCTCGCTGCGCCGGCTGCGCGACGACGAGGTCCTGAGCTTCGGCCGTGACCAGGAGGACGCCTTCGGCGAACTGGTCGCCTGACGGACCGGTCACCCGGAGGTTCGGGGGGAGAAAAAAAGAAAGACCCTCGGGGGGTGTATCAGGGGGAGGGTACGGGGGTCTTGTCTACAGGGCCCGGGGAAGCACCTGGCAGTACGAAGGGCCTCGGGGGGAAGCACGGGGGAGCAAGGTACGGGGGAGCACGGGGGGACACGGGGGAAGCTACGGGGGTAGCAGAGAAACAACTGAATAAAGGAAAAACGGGGGAGCACGGGGGAGCACCAAGGGGAGCGGGACTGGAGGGCCGGGGGGTCCGTCCAGTCCCGCTTCTCTGTGTCCGGGCGAGGTACGCGTTACGAGGCCGTCCTGGTCTGTGTGCACCGGCCCGCCGCCGCTGCCGCCAGCCGGCCCATCGCCTCGTCCCGGTCGCAGGGGTGGGCGCCCAGTCCGGCCTGGCGGGCGATGATCGCCCGCTCGGCCCGCATCAGCCGCCAGCCCCGGCGCAGCAGGAACGCCACCGACTTGCGCCCCTCCCGCAGATCGCGCAGGAAGCGGCGGCGGAACGTCGTCACCGGGCCGCGGCTCAGACAGAGCGCGTCGGCGAGGACCCCGAGGTCCCGGCACCTGCCCACTATCTCGGCGGCGAAGATGCCCTCCGCCACGAACAGCGGGGTCCGGCCGATGTCCACCCGGTCCTCGCCCGTGCGGGCGCTCAGCGAGATGTCGTAGACCGGGACGGTGGTACGGCCCGTGCGGCAGAGGTCGGTGATCGCGGCGACGGCCGTGTCCGCGTCCCAGGAGGCGGGGTCGTCCCAGTCGATGTCGGAGCTTCCCAGCACCTGCGGCAGCGTCGGGTCGTGGCCCTCCTTGTAGAAGTCGTCTAGCCGCAGCACCGGCAGACCGGAGCGCTGGGCGAGCAGGGACTTTCCGGAGCCGGACGGGCCGCAGAGCAGCACGACCCGCGTGGGTATGGGCGGATGGGAACTCACGGGTCACCAGTGTGCGGTATGGGTGGGCACCGAACGAGACCGCGGGTCGGCTTTGAAGCGCGCGTCACATCTCAACTACCCTTTGTGTGGAATTGTTTACCCTGGGTGAGCGAAAGAATGAGGGTGGTTGTGGTGTCTCTTCGTCAGAGGTCGCTGGCCGTGCTGGCGCTGGCGGGTGCCGCGGTCGGTACGGGGTCCGCGAGTGCCGTGGCCGACAGCGAGCCGGTGATCGATGTGATGCGGACGCGTCCGACCTCGCTGGGGAACCTGGACCCCCAGGCGGGGCTCGCGGCGGTCACCGTGTCGGTCCAGTACGTGACGGGGCCGGTGGCGGGCCTGAAGCCGAATCCGCTGGCGGGGACGGGGGTCGATCCGCTCGACAACGGGGTGGGGACGCAGTTGGCCGACTTCCAGCCGGTGACGTCGAAGATGCTGACGGGGCCGATCGCTCAGGCGCCGAGCGTGGGGAGTCTGCCGGTGGTGGGGCCGGTGGCGGGGCTGCTGGGCGGCTGACCGCCGTCCGGCGAGGGGAGCCGGGCTCCTTCTTGAGAGGGGCGCGGCTCTCCTCCTGTTACAGGGTGCCGTTCTTGACGCCGTTGATGAAGGGCTGCCAGGCGGCTTCGTTGAGGATCAGGATGGGGCTGGTCGTGATTTTGCTGTCTCGGACGGGGACCCGGCTGGGGTAGTTGTCGCAGACCTCGACGCAGGCGTCCCCTTGCTGGTTTCCGCTGTACGAGGACTTGCGCCAGCGGGCGGTGCTCACGTCCTGGGTGACTCGCATGACTCGTACGTCTCCATCGTCGCCTCGATCAGCGCTGCGGATTCTCCTGGTGGGAGGGCGCTGGCCTTCATCAGATCGTACTCTCGCACGCGTCGGGTGACGGTCTTCCGGTCGTCGAAGGTTTCGCCGTTCCTGGGGCCTTCTTGGTACACCGTCGTCGAGTTGTCCTGGAGCGTCAGCAGGATGAGAGTTCCGCTCATGAGGGTGCACGCGCCCGCCTCGAATGGCACGACCTGGACCGTCGTGTGGTGCGTGTCCACCCAGGGCAGCAGTGCCGCGAGTTGTTCACGCATCACCGCAGAGCCGCCGACGGCTTGCCGTAGGGCTGCTTCGCCGAGAATCCACCACGCGTCGGGCGGATTGTCGGCTCGCAGGACCTCCTGACGGCCCAAACGAGTGGCGACCAAGCCTTCGATCTTTTCGGGGCACAGCCCTGGATGGCCTTTGAGGAACAGGGCCCGCATGTACGCCGGAGTTTGCAGCAGCCCCGGAATGACGCTTGTGCTGAACTCCTGAATCCGGGCCGCCCTGGCCTCCAACTCCAGGCAAAGGTCGAACCGCCGGGGCGTGTACTCCCGTTTCAGCACCCCCCACAACCCCTGGAACAACTCCCCCGTCCCGAAAGCCGCGTCCAGCTTTTCTGAGAGGGGTGGTAGCGGCAGCCGCTCCCCTGACTCCACTCCGTGCAGATGCGTCTTGCTGTAGTTGACGATGTCCGACATGCCGGTCCAGCGACAGCCCGGCTGCCCGGCGCTGGCGGCGCAGTTCGACGCCGTACAGGTCGTGTGCGGAAGCGGAGGGGTTCAGGTCCTGGGAGGGCGGGGTCATCGTCTCGGCTCCCTTGCCGTGTGCTGTGGGGGTGTTCCGTGCCGGTGAGGGAACGGCTCGCGTCCACCGTAGTGGCGGTGGGTGACAGTCTGGGCGCGAATGGTGAGGAAGGGCAGGTGGGGGCCGTTCCATGAACCGGTTCGGAACACCGTCACCCTGGTTCGTCCGCCCCACCGGAGTGACGTTGAGTGCATGGAGAATGGCAAACAGCGACAGAGTGTGAGCGTGGGTTCGGGCCGGGCCAAGCCGGAGGGCACCCGGCTTCCCGTGGGGCAACTCGTGCACGACACCCGGCAGGACAAGCGCGCGATCGTCATGGACCACGAGGGCGGCCTCGTATGGCTGCGTCCCGAGCGCGGTGGGACGGAGTGGACCGCGCGGGCGGGCGACCTACGGCCGGTCGAGGGGAGCGCGGGGGCGCGGGCGCTGCTGTCGGCGCGGGTGGCCGACGCGAACGCCCGGAGCAGAGGGGAGGCGCTGTAGCGAGAGAGGAGGGGAGAGGGGCGAGGACTCTGGTGGGTGGGCGGAGCCCTCGCCCCGGGTCCGATCAGTAGGCGGAGCCGGACGCTCCCAGCGCCCCCGTCGGGTGCCAGACCGTCTTTGTTTCCAGGAATGGGGTCATGCGGTCGATTCCGGGGGTTTCCGTCCAGTCCGTGGGGTGGGGGCGGACGACTCGTTTGAGGTTGTCGGCCGCGGCGATCTCCAGGGTCTTCGCGAGGGACTCGTCCGTGCCGGCCAGGTCGATGGCGTTGACGTCCTGGTGGGAGGCCAGGGGCGGGGCGATCTCCGCGGTGCGGCCGGAGAGGATGTTGACGACTCCGCCGGGGACGTCGGAGGTGGCCAGCACCTCGGCGAGGGACAGGGCCGGGAGGGGGGACTTCTCGGACGCGATCACGATCGCCGTGTTGCCGGTCGCGATGACCGGGGCCAGGACCGAGATCAGGCCCAGGAGGGAGGAGTCCTGGGGGGCCACGACCGCTACCACGCCCGTCGGCTCGGGGGAGGAGAGGTTGAAGTACGGGCCCGCCACCGGGTTGGCGCCGCCCACCACCTGGGCGATCTTGTCGGTCCAGCCCGCGTACCAGACCCAGCGGTCCACCGCCGCGTCCACGACCGCCGCCGCCTTGGACTTCGACAGGCCCTCGGCGTCGGCCACCTCGCGGACGAACTGGTCGCGGCGGCCCTCCAGCATCTCGGCGACGCGGTAGAGGACCTGGCCCCGGTTGTAGGCGGTCGCGCCGGACCAGCCGCCGAACGCCTTGCGCGCGGCCACCACCGCGTCCCGGGCGTCCTTGCGGGAGGAGAGGGGCGCGTTCGCCAGCCACTTGCCCTTGGAGTCCGACACCTCGTACACCCGGCCGCTCTCGGAACGCGGGAACTTCCCGCCGACGTACAGCTTGTAGGTCTTGAAGACGGACAGACGATCAGACATCGAGGTAGGCCTCCAGACCGTGTCGGCCGCCCTCGCGGCCGAAGCCCGACTCCTTGTAGCCGCCGAAGGGCGAGGTCGGGTCGAACTTGTTGAAGGTGTTGGACCAGATCACGCCCGCGCGCAGCTTGTTCGCCACGGCGAGGATGCGTGAGCCCTTCTCGGTCCAGATGCCGGCGGAGAGGCCGTACTGGGTGTTGTTCGCCTTGGCGACCGCCTCGGCCGGGGTGCGGAAGGACAGGACCGACAGGACCGGGCCGAAGATCTCGTCGCGGGCGACGGTGTGGGCCTGGGTGACGTTCGTGAAGAGCGTCGGGGCGAACCAGTAGCCGGAGGCGGGGAGGTCGCAGGGGGCCGTCCAGCGTTCGGCGCCCTCCGCCTCGCCGGTCTCGGCGAGGGCCGTGATGCGGGCGAGCTGCTCGGCGGAGTTGATCGCGCCGATGTCGGTGTTCTTGTCCAGGGGGTCGCCGAGGCGGAGGGTGGACAGGCGGCGCTTGAGGGAGTCGAGCAGCTCGTCCTGGATCGACTCCTGGACCAGGAGGCGGCTGCCCGCGCAGCAGACCTGGCCCTGGTTGAAGAAGATGCCGGTGACGATGCCCTCGACGGCCTGGTCGATGGGGGCGTCGTCGAAGACGATGTTGGCGCCCTTGCCGCCGAGCTCCAGGGTGAGCTTCTTGGCGGTGCCCGCGACCGTGCGGGCGATCTCCTTGCCGACGGCCGTCGAGCCGGTGAACGCCACCTTGTTCACATCCGGGTGGGCCACCAGGGCGGCGCCCGCGTCGCCGTAGCCGGGGAGGATGTTGACGACGCCCTTCGGCAGGCCCGCCTGGCGGCAGATGTCCGCGAAGAAGAGCGCGGACAGGGGGGTCGTCTCGGCGGGCTTGAGGACCACCGTGTTGCCGGTCGCCAGCGCCGGGGCGATCTTCCACGCCAGCATCAGGAGGGGGAAGTTCCAGGGGATGACCTGGGCGGCGACGCCGAGCGGGCGGGGGGCCGGGCCGAACCCGGCGTGGTCGAGCTTGTCCGCCCAGCCGGCGTAGTAGAAGAAGTGCGCGGCGACCAGGGGAAGGTCCGCGTCGCGGGTCTCCCTGATGGGCTTGCCGTTGTCCAGGGTCTCCAGGACCGCCAGTTCACGGCTGCGCTCCTGGATGATCCGGGCGATCCGGAAGAGGTACTTGGCGCGCTCGGTGCCGGGCAGCGCCGACCACTTCTCGAACGCCTTGCGGGCCGCCTTCACCGCCCGGTCCACGTCCTCGCTCCCGGCCTGGGCGATCTCCGACAGCACCTCCTCGGTCGAGGGGGAGATTGTTTTGAAGACCCTGCCGTCCGCCGCCTCCGCGAACTCGCCGTCGATGAAGAGGCCGTAGGAGGGGGCGATGTCGACGAGCGAGCGGGACTCGGGTGCCGGTGCGTACTCGAACACGGAAGCCATGATGATCAGTCCACCGTCACGTAGTCGGGGCCGGAGTAGCGGCCGGTGGCCAGCTTCTGGCGCTGCATCAGCAGATCGTTGAGGAGGGACGAGGCGCCGAAGCGGAACCAGTGGTTGTCCAGCCAGTCCGGGCCCGCCGTCTCGTTGACCAGGACGAGGAACTTGATCGCGTCCTTGGTCGTCCGGATGCCTCCGGCGGGTTTTACCCCGACCTGGACGCCGGTCTGCGCGCGGAAGTCGCGGACCGCCTCCAGCATGAGGAGGGTGTTGGCGGGCGTGGCGTTGACCGCGACCTTGCCCGTGGAGGTCTTGATGAAGTCGGCCCCCGCCAGCATCCCGAGCCAGCTCGCGCGGCGGATGTTGTCGTACGTCGACAGCTCGCCGGTCTCGAAGATGACCTTGAGGCGGGCCGTGCCGCACGCCTCCTTCACCGCGGTGATCTCCTCGTACACCTTCAGGAAGTGCCCGGCGAGGAAGGCGCCGCGGTCGATGACCATGTCGATCTCGTCGGCACCGGCGGCCACCGCCTCGCGTACGTCCGCGAGCTTCACGGAGAGCGCGGCACGGCCGGCCGGGAACGCCGTGGCGACCGAGGCGACCAGGACACCGGAGCCGGCCACCGCCTCCTTCGCGACGGTCACCATGTCGGGATAGACACAGACCGCGGCCGTCGTCGGGGCCGTCCGGTCGGTCGGGTCCGGGTGGGCCGCCTTGGCGCCCAGCGCCCGGACCTTGCCGGGGGTGTCGGCGCCTTCCAGGGTCGTCAGGTCGACCATCGAGATGGCGAGGTCGATGGCGTACGCCTTGGCGGTGGTCTTGATGGAACGGGTGCCGAGCGAGGCGGCGCGCGCCTCCAGCCCGACGGCGTCGACGCCGGGCAGCCCGTGCAGGAACCGCCGCAGCGAGCCGTCGGAGGCCGCCACGTCCATGAGGGTGTGTGCAGTGGTGGGCATGGTCACCAGACGAGCATATCTACGCGCGTAGCGGCTGTACAGGGCGGGGAGGGAAGGTTCCACCGATGGACGCGGGCGGCTGTAGCGCCCTTTTAGGGGCGCTGGGGATGCCCCCTCTGGGGGAGAACTGCGCGGCCAGCCCCCACGCACCCGCACTCGCCCACGCAACCATCACCACCCCACCGCCCAGGCGCCCTCCCCGCCCCGTGAGGCACAATCGCCCTCATGACCTCCACCAACGACCGCATCTACCGCTCCCCGATGGCGCTGGTGGGCGGCGTACTGCTGCTCGCCCTCGCCCTCTGGCTCGGCGTCGACGCGATCGTGAACGGCGAGGGCCGCACCCCCTGGCTGGCGCTCGCCGTGCTGTTGATCTTCGTACCGGTCGTCACCGCCTTCACCCTGCGTCCGGCGGTCTACGCCGATGACGACCGGCTGCGGGTGCGCAATCCGCTGCGGGTGATCGTGCTGCCCTGGGGCGAGGTCGCCTCGCTGCGGTCGGGGTACACCAATGAGGTCATCGCGAACTCCGGCGCCAAGTTCCAGCTCTGGGCCGTCCCGGTGTCCCTGCGCGGGCGCAAGCGGGCCGCGCGGCGCGAGGACCGGCGCCAGGCCGAGCGGGCGGCGGCGGCCAGTGGCAAGAAGGTGCGTGGCGGTCTCTTCGGCAGCGGTGGCGGACTCGGCGGTCACGCAGGGGTCGATCCGGCGGCGCTGGACGACGGTTCCGGGCTCGCCGAGGGTGACCGGATCATGGCCGAGCTGCGGCAGATCCGGGAGGCCCGGGACAAGGCGGCCTCCTCGCAGGGCGAGGTCTCGGTGCGCTGGGCGTACGAGATCGCCGGGCCGGTGGCCGTGGGCGCGGTGCTGCTCGCGGTGCTGCTGGCGACCGGCTGACGCTGGCGATCGGCTGACGCCGGGCGGGGGCGCGCGTACGGCGCCGGGTCCCCGGGTCCGAGCGGGGGCCGTCGCCGTACGCGCGCGGTGAAGGGGTCAGCGCACGTCGATGTGGTCGCCCTCGGAGACCGCGGCGGCCGTGGTGTCCGTACCGGCGTACGACCAGCGGTAGGTGCCGTCCAGGAAGGCGCGGACGGTGGTGTTCAGGGTGCCGTCGGGGGCTGTGGTGACGGTCTTCACCGTCGTGAACTCCTTGCAGCCCGCCGTGCGGAACTGGAGCTTCACCGGCTGCCCGGCCGGGGCCCCGGTGAGGGTGCCGGTGGCCCAGTCGGCGTGCCGCACGGCGCCGGTGACGGTGAGGAGGCGGCCCCGGCGGACCGGCTCGGGTCCGGCGTCGACGGTCACCTCGGTCGCCCGCCGTACGGCGAAGTCGGCGGCGCTGTCCTTGAAGACCGCGTCGCTGTCGGGGGCGATGGCGAAGGCGCTGACCTGCCAGGTGCCGGCCTGTGCGGCGTCGGCGGGGGCGGTGCCCGGGGTGAGGGTGAAGGTCAGGGTGCAGGTGGTGGTCGTGGCGGTGGTCGGGCCGCAGGGGGCGGCCGGGGCGACCGAGACCTCGGGGGCGTCGATCGTGCCGCGGTACAGGGTGGCGCTGATCTGCTCCAGGCCGGAGGGGTCGGTGGCGGTGATGTCGACGGTCACCGTTCTCGCGGCCGTGCCGACGACGACGGGCTGTCCGCCGTTGACGGTGACGCCGGTGATCTCGGTGTCGCCGAACTGCTCGTCCGCGTGTGCGGCCGGAACGGTGAGGGCGGACAGGGCGACGACGCCACACGCGGCGGCGACAGCGGAGCTCATGCGCATGCGAATTCCCCAATGTGAACGCTGAATGCACAACGGCCCGGTTTTTATCCCCCGGCGGGCCGAATTGACGTGGGCAGCGTACTCATTCCGTGGCGATTTCGGAATCTTTTGTGGGGTGCGTCGGGAGGGGTGCTTCGGGAGGGGCGTTCGGATTTCTTGGCGGAGGAATGCGTGTGGAATATCCGGTGGGTTGTTTTGGTGGAAAGCCTATGGGGAAATTCGGGCCGAATTTCAGCGGACCTGGCGCCCACCTACGTGTACCGGCGCGGTTCGGCCAGCGGCAACGAGTCCTGCCGGGGCGGGACATGAACAAGGGGCAACATTCGCATGAAGCATGACGATTGCGGTTACCGAGGGCGATCGGATATCACTCCCGTCTCACTAATCTGCCTGTGCCGCACGGCCGATGAATCGGCGTTGACTCGTGCAGCTTCCTGAAGTCAAAACCGTCGGGAACAGTCGGGAATCAGGGGAACACAGGGGTGGGGATGGATGGCGGGAAGAAAGGGCGGCGCTGCCGTGCCCGGCACGCGCTGTCATATAGACATCGGGGCAGACGGGACGTACTCCTGGCGCCTCACGGCCACGAACGGACGGGTGATCGCCGTCGCGGCCCGGACCTACCGGGACTATGCCGAGTGCCGTACCGCGTTCGAGCGGCTCTGCGCGGATGTCGCCGACTTACCCGGGGCGGTGCACCACACCACGGAGGGCAGCGGCTGGGTCTGGCGGCTGCGGGATCCGGTCGGCGGGGCGCTCGCCGTCTCGTCGCGGGCGTACGAACGCCACTCGACCTGCCAGGCCGCCTATGAGCGGTTCCGGGCGCTGCTGGCTGAGCTGGGGGCCGGCGGGGTGATCTGCTGGGACGACGTCGGGTAGGGGTGAGTCGGAGAGTTCGGGGGTTCGGGGGTTCGGGGAGGAGGGTCGGGGGTCGGGGGTCGGGGGTCGGGGGTCGGGGGTCGCCGGTGGGGCCGCCTCCGGCTCTCCGTGGTTTCCGGTGCTGCCTCCCGTCTCCCGGGGCTCCGGTCCGGTCGTCTTCCGGGCTTCGTCCGGAGGGATGCGCGCGGCTTGTGTGTGCGTCGCGTTCACGTCAACACCGGAAGTTGCCCCTCGGGGTGCCCGCGTTCACCTTTAGGGGCGCAGGTGTCCATCGGGCCTCAGGAGCGTCGACTCATGTGACGACGCGAATGGATGAGCGAACGGTGGTGCCGGGGGACGAGGGGCCGAGACGGCTGCACGTCGACCCCGGTGTGCCCGACCGGGTGTTCCGGGGTGTGCTGCGCGGTGGGGGCACCCTGGTGCTCGCGATCATGCTGCTGGTCGGCGGTTTTCTCACCTACCGGGCCTGGCAGGCGCTGGAGGTGGCCCGGTGGGGCTTCGTCACCACCGAGGCGTGGGAGCCCGAGGGCCGCAGCTTCGGTATCGCCGCCGTACTGGTCGGCACCATCCTGATCGCGCTCGTCGCCATCGCCTTCGCGGTGCCGCTCGCGCTCGGTACCGCGCTCTACATCTCCGAGTACGCGCCGCCGCGGATCAGACAGACACTGATCAGCGTCGTGGATCTGATGGCCGCCGTGCCGTCGGTGGTCTACGGGCTGTGGGGGCTGTTCTTCTTCCAGGGGCATGTGGTCACCGTCTCGCGCTGGATCTCCACCTACTTCGGCTGGATCCCCCTCTTCAGGGTCGACGGCACCGATCCCACCGACCCGCTGGCCACCGCGACCGTCTTCACCTCGTCCACCTTCATCGCGGGGATGGTCGTCTCGCTGATGGTCGCGCCGATCATCTGCTCGGTGATGCGGGAGGTGTTCTCGCAGGCCCCGGTCGGTGAGCGGGAGGGCGCCTACGCGCTGGGCGCCAACCGCTGGGGCATGATCCGCAGCGTCGTCCTGCCGTTCGGCAAGGGCGGCATGATCGGCGGCACCATGCTGGGCCTGGGCCGGGCGCTCGGCGAGACCATCGCCGTCTATCTGATCATCTCGCCGGTCTTCGAGATCCAGCCGCACCTCCTCCAGAACGGCACCAACTCGGTCTCCGCGCTGATCGCCCTGCGCTACGGCGAGGCCACCGCATTCGGTATGTCCGCGCTGATGGCCGCCGGCCTCGCGCTCTTCCTGATGACCCTCGTCGTCAACTTCGCCGCGTCGTCGATCGTCGCCCGCAGCCGTTCCGGCGCGGCGAGCGACTCCTGAGGAGACCGAGCCAGATGACCACCGTCACCACCTCCCAGAGCCCACCCGGCGGCGCGGGCGCCCGGCCCCCCGAACCCCCCGCCCCCACCGTGCTGCCCGTACGCGTCCCCCGCTCCGAGGCCCGCCGCAATCTGGCCACGCTGCGCGCCAGCGATGTCTACGCGCTGCTCGGCGCCGGGGCCGCCGCGCTCTGTCTGACCTGGCTGCTCTTCGACCGGCTGCTGCCCTTCAACGGCGCCCTCGGCTTCGTCGTCGTCGCGTTCACGCTCTTCATCGGGCTGTACGCGCTGCTGGTCTCGTTCGACGAGGACGGCCCGGCGGTCCGCGACCGGGTGGCCGCCGCCGTCGTCCAGAGCCTCGGTGTGCTGATGCTCGCCGCGCTCGCCTTCGTGGTGGTCTACACGCTCTACGAGGGCCGCGAGGCGCTGCCGCATCTGAACTTCTACACCGAGTCCATGGCCGCCGCCGGTCCGCTGGAGCCGCTGGACGTCGGCGGGATCCTGCACGCGATCGTCGGCACGCTCTGGCAGATCGGCATCGCGCTGGTGATCTGCATCCCGGCCGGGCTGGTGTGCGCGGTGTTCCTGAACGAGATCCCGGGGCGGTTCAGCCGGTTCGTGCGGACCATCGTCGAGGCGATGACCGCGCTGCCGTCCATCGTGGCCGGTCTGTTCATCTACGCCACCTTCATCCTGGCGCTGGGCTTCGACCGCTCCGGGCTCGCCGCCGCGCTCGCCATCTCGGTGATGATGCTGCCGATCATCATCCGGGCGGCGGACGTGGTGATCCGGCTGGTGCCGGGCACCCTGCGGGAGGCGTCGTACGCGCTGGGCACCTCGCGGTGGCGGACGGTCTGGCATGTGGTGCTGCCCACCTCGCGCTCCGGACTCACCACGGCCGTCATCCTCGGCACCGCGCGCGGGGTCGGGGAGACCTCGCCGGTGCTGCTGACCGCCGGTTACACCGCCGAGCTGAACACCAACCCGCTGAAAGACCCCATGGTCTCGCTGCCGCTGGCCGCGTTCGAGCTGGTCAAGTCACCGGAGGCCACGTACATCGCCCGCGGGTTCGGTACCGCGGCGGTGCTGCTGGTGCTGGTGCTGGTCCTGTTCGTCCTCGCCCGTTTCTTCGGCGGCCGGGGCCCGGGGCAGCTGACCCGCCGTCAGGAGCACCGCCGGGTACGGGCCTCGCGCCGGGACGCCCAGCGGTTCGGCGCCCGCGCGGATGCGCGTGCCGATGCCGGTGTCCCCTCCCCTGTCGGCGCCCGTGCCGGTGCCGATGCCCTGGCCGATGCCCGCGATCCCGGTCGCGCCGCCGCCCCCTCCGTACCGCCGCCGTCGTCGTCGTCCGGCGGCACCGCACCGACGAGGAGCACCCCGTGATGTCCCCGACCGTCCGACATCCACGCGCGTTGCGCGGGTACCAGGCGCTGGCGCTGTTCACCGCCCTGGTGTGCGCGCTGCTGGCGCTGAACCCGCCGAACGCCGAGGCCGCCACCTACACCAAGATCAGCGGTTCCGGCTCGACCTGGAGCGCCAACGCCATCGAGCAGTGGCGGCGCAATGTCCGCCAGCAGGGCATGACGGTGAACTACTCCTCGGTCGGCTCCACCATCGGCCGCAACCAGTTCCGGGACGGCACCTCCGACTTCGGTGTCTCCGAGATCCCCTACGGCCTGAACGACCTCGGCAACACCGACTCGCCGCCGACCCGCGGTTACGCCTATATGCCGATCGTCGCCGGTGGCACGGCGTTCATGTACAACCTGAAGATCGGCGGCCGGATGGTCACCAATCTGCGGCTGTCCGGCGAGGTGCTCGCCAAGATCTTCACCGGCAGGATCACCATGTGGAACTCCCCGGAGATCAAGGCCGACAACCCCGGGCTGACCCTCCCGGCCCGCAAGGTCGTCCCGGTCGTCCGCTCCGACGGCTCGGGGACGACCGCGCAGTTCACCCTGTGGATGTCGAAGCAGTACGGGTCGCTGTGGAACGACTACTGCCGCCGGGCCGGCAAGCCCACCCCCTGCGGACTGACCTCCTACTTCCCCAACATCCCCGGCTCCGGCTTCGTCTCCCAGTCCACCTCGCTCGGCGTCGCCGGCTACACCCGCCAGCCGCAGGCCGAGGGCGCCATCACCTACGTCGAGTACTCCTACGCGGTCAACGCCGATTTCCCGGTGGCCAAGGTCCTCAATGAGTCCGGCTACTACGTCGAGCCGACCGCCTCCGGCGTGGCCGTGGCGCTCACCGAGGCGAAGATCAACAACGATCCGCGCTCGGCGGGCTATCTCACCCAGAACCTCGACAGCGTCTACTCCTTCGGTGACCGCCGCACCTACCCGCTCTCCTCCTACAGCTACATGATCATCCCGACCGAGGAGGAGATGGGCTTCACCAAGGCCAAGGGCCGCACGCTCAGCGCCTTCAACAACTACTTCCTCTGCGAGGGCCAGCAGCAGGCGGACCGGCTCGGCTACTCGCCGCTGCCGAAGAACCTGGTCGAGGCCGGTATGGAGCAGACCAGGAAGATCCCGGGCGCCGAGAGCGCGTCCATCGACATCAACCGGTGCAACAACCCCACCTTCTCCGGTGGCAGGAACACCCTGATCGAGAACGCGCCCTATCCGCCCGCCTGCGACAAGCGGGGCTCGGCGCAGTGCGCCACCGGCACGGGCGGTGCCAAGCAGCCGACGAACACCTCCTCGGGGGGCTCGACCGGCTCCGCGGCGGCCTCCGGCGGTTCCGGGGCGACCGGGGGTTCCGGGGCGGGCGGTTCGTCCTCGACGGGCGGTTCGTCCTCGACCGGCGGCTCCGGGTCCGGGTCCGGGTCCGGCGGGGCGACGGGCGGCTCCGGTTCGGACGCGGGCTCCGGTTCGGGTTCCGGTTCCGGCTCCTCCGGTGGTTCGACCGGCGGCGCGGTGGTCGACCCCGACACCGGTGAGGTGCTCGGCGGGGACCAGGGCGCCGGGGACGGTTCGGTGGTGGCGGCGCCGGTGTCCCTGGGCACGGGCGACTCCCCGGGGCTGCGGACGGCGCTGATGGCGCTGTCGGCGGCGCTGCTGGTGGGCGTGGTCGTGGGGCCGCCCGCGGTGGCCCGGGTACTGGCGGGCCGGGCACGGCGCAAGGGGCGGGCGTGATGGCGGGGAGAGGGCGAGGGGTGGGCGTGGGGACGGGGCGGGCCGGAGGGGCGGTCGCTATAGCGGGCCGGGCCCGAGGGGTGGGCGTGAGGTCGGGGCGCGTGCGAGGGGCGGGCGTGAGGTCGGGGAGCGTGCGAGGGGTGGGCGTGATGGCGGCACGGGCCCGAATGGCGGGCGTGGGGACGGGGAGCGTGCGAAGGGCGGTCGTCATGGCGGGCCGGGTCCGAATAGCGGGCGTGAGGACGCGGAGCGCGCGAAGGGCGGGCGTCAACGCGGGCCGGGCGCGGCTCGCGGAACTGCTGAAGTCGCTGGCGCCGCTGGCGCTGCTGGAGTCGCTGAAGTCGCTGGCGCTGCTGGAGTCGCTGCGGCGCCGCCGGGCGTGGCCCGTCGTCGCGGTGGCGCTGCTGGTGTCGGCGGTGGTCGTGGCGCTGCTGCCGCTGCCCCCGGCGGGGTCGCCGGAGGCGGTCGCGGCGGAAGTGCCGTCGGAGGTCTCCTCGGCGGTGACCAAGAGCGGCACGAAGGGGAAGTACGACGACTTCTCCGCGCTGGAGGTGACGGTCCATCAGACGCAGGGGCTGCGGTCCCAGGGGGTCCGGGTGAGCTGGGAAGGGGGACGGCAGACCCTGCCCGGCAACGGGGTGTTCAACACCGACTACCTCCAGATCATGCAGTGCTGGGGCGACGACCCCGCGGGCCCCGCACCCGAGCAGTGCGTCTACGGCGGATCCAGCGCGGTGGTGGCCGACGGCATGGGCCGGGTGCTCACCCCCGGCGCGGACCCGGCGGAGGACCGCGCGTCCTTCGTGCCCTTCCGGCCCGCCAACGGTGAGCCCGCCACCACCTCCGCCTACGACTACACCTACTTCGGCCCCCTGGACACCAACGAGCAGCCCGCCAACCTGACCTTCGCGGGCGGCACCGGCGAGGCGGTGTTCGAGGTCCAGGACGGCATCCAGGCGGACTATCTCGGGTGCGGGGTGAACACCGCCCCCGAGGGGAGCACTCCGGTGCCGCGCCCCTGCTGGCTGGTGGTGGTGCCCCGGGGCACGCATCAGGCGGACGGGGCCGAGTCGCCGGGCAGCCGGCTGGTCACCTCGCCGCTGTCCGCGACCAACTGGGCGCAGCGGATCGTCTTCCCCCTCGGCTTCCTCCAGGCCGACCGGTTCTGCCCGGCCGGGCAGGAGGAGCGGCCGACGGTCGGGTCCGAGCTGATGACGGACGCCGTGACCTCCTGGCAGCCGAAGCTGTGCACTGCGACGGACAGCACCTTCGGCTTCACCTCGGCCGCCGAGGAGCAGGCCAGGGACCAGGTGCTGACCACCACCGAGGAACTGCCCACGCTGGGCTTCACGGTCGAGCCGGTGGAGCCCGCCGAGGGCGGCCCGGCGGTGGTGCACGCGCCGGTGGCGGTGTCCGGACTGGCGTTCGCCTTCTTCGTCGAAGGGGCGGACGGAGTGGTGCGGGACATGAATCTCTCACCCCGGATCGTGGCGAAGATGCTCACCCATTCCTATGTCTCCGATGTGCCGTGGACGGCCCCGCCGCCGGAACAGGTGCGGGGCAACCCGATGACCTATCTCGACGACCCGGAATTCCGGCGACTGAATCCGGACTTCCCCGAGGTGCGGGGCGCTGCATCGAGCCTGATGGTGCCGATCGGGAACTCGGACACCGCCCGTCTGGTCTGGAACTGGCTCCAGTCCGACGCGGAGGCCCGCGCATTCCTGGCCGGTGAGCCGGACCCCGATGGAATGCGGGTGAATTCCTCTTTCCAGGATCTGGCGCTCGACCGGAACGCGGAGCTGAACCAGTATCCGAAGGTCGATCCGACCGTCGCCCCGGCCGTCGGGAACTCGGCCGCCGCGCCCCTGAACTACACCCTCCTCGACCTCGCCCCCTACACCAACGATCTGCACGACGGTGCCGTCCGCGCCCGGCGCGGCAACAACAACCGGACCATCAGCTGGGCGCAGGGCGACGCCGGGGTCCCCGCCAAGCTGGTCAACGACGCGCCCTGGCCGGGCCGCCGTACCGTGATGGCGGTCGTCGACGTGGCGTCCGCCGAGCGCTACGGGCTGCCGACGGCGGCGCTGCGCAATGCCGGCGGCACCTTCGTGGAGCCCTCCACGGACGCTCTGCTCGCCGGGGTCGCCGCCATGGAGCCGTCGGCCACGGACCCGGCGGTGCTGGACGCCGACCCGGCGCGGGCCGAGGGCGGCGCCTATCCGCTGACCGCCGTGACCTACGCCGCCGCCTCCGTCGACCAGGACGAGGCCGCCCGCACGGCCTACGCCGAGTTCATCCGGTACGCGGCCGGACCGGGCCAGACACCGGGCCCGTCCGCCGGGGAACTGCCCCACGGATACGCCCCGCTGCCCGAGGACCTGCGGACCCGGGCGGAGGCGGCGGCCGACGACCTGGAGCGGGGAGCCGTCGCCGGTGACGGGGACCCCTCGGGCACCCCCGGCCCGGACGACCCGGGCGGCACCGGGTCCGGGCTCGCCGGCGGGGCCTCCGGGTCCTCCTCCGGCGCCACGGGCGGCGGCGCGGCCTCCGGCGCGGGCGGGGCGACGGACGACCCGTCGGCGTCCGCGTCGGCGGCGAGCGCGTCGGCTTCCCCCTCCTCCGGACCGCAGCGAAATGTCGCCGACGCCCAGGGCGGATTCACCCCGGGAGACATTCTCGGAATTATCCGCTGGGTTCTTCTCGCCGTTCTCATTCTCGGTGGAGCCGCGGCCCTTTCCGGTCCGATAATGCTTCGTCTCGCCCATCGCCGGACCCCATAGGAGATACCTAGGAAGCCTGCCCGTAACCTTTCCCTCACTGGGAATTGGTGGCCTCCGCAAGGGAATCTTGGAAAGGTATGCGGTGCCGGTCGACGGGTCGGCGGCACCACAATCCGGATTCGCTTGAACGTCCAGTCTTCGAAATCCGAAACAGGGAGATCAGAAGTGAACGTCAAGTCTCGCGCCAAGGTCGGTGCCGCGGTTCTCGGCGCCGCCGCCATCGGTGTCGGCGTCCTGTCCACCCCGGCGTCCGCGGACTACACCACTCCGCCGTTCCGCCCGCTGGCCGGCGTCGGCTCCGACACCACGCAGTACGTGGTGAACGGCCTGGGCGAGGTCGTGGTGGACGCCAGCGGCAACAAGCTCGTCGGTTCATGGAACGCCACCGGCTCGGCCACCATCACCCCGAAGGACGCGGTCGCGGCCCCGCACTGCGCCGGCATCCCCCGGCCGAACGGCTCCTCGGCCGGAATCGACAGACTGTACGCCGACTACACGAACCCGGCGTCCGACTGTGTCGACTTCGCCCGTGCCTCGCGCGGCCCGGTGACCGCCGGTCCCGAGCTGACCTGGATCCCCTTCGGCAAGGACGCGGTCACCTACGCCACCGACCTGGGCAGCACCCTGCCGACCAATCTGAGCATCGCTCAGCTGGCCTCCATCTACAAGACCTGCACCTTCGTGGACGCGGGCGTCACCAAGACGGTCTCCAAGGCGCTGCTGCCGCAGACCGGTTCCGGTACCCGCACCTACTGGCTGTCGTCGATCGGGGTCACCGAGGCCGAGATCGCCACCGCCAAGGCCGCCGGCTGCGTCGACGACACCGTGCAGGAGCACGACGGCATCGCGATCGCCAACGGCACCCAGATCATGCCGTACTCGGTCGCCCAGTGGATCGCCCAGGGCAAGGGCTTCGCCGATGTCCCCAACCGGCGGGGCGAGTCCCGGCTGCGGAACATCGCCGGGGTCGCGCCGACCACCGGTTCCGGCGCCACGCTGGCCCTGAACCCCAACTTCACCTTCGCCCGCGACGTCTACAACGTCGTCCGCAGCGACAGGCTCGCCGACCCGGCCATCGTGCGGGCCTTCGTGGGCGCCTCGTCCCAGGTCTGCCTGAACCTCACCACCATCAAGAACTACGGCTTCGGCGATCTGGCCGCCGACTCCGCCGCCTCCGACTGCGGTGACACCGACATCACCGGCCGGCGGTAGGCACTGATCGCCATCCGACCCCTCGCGTGACGGCCGGGCACCCACCAGGTGCCCGGCCCCACGCGCTGTTCCCGTTTCCCCGTCCGACTTTCTTCATCCGATTCCGATCCCGTCCGTCCCAACGCTCCCCGGGGGGCTCCGCACATGACCGTGCTCCGACCATTTCGAAGAGCAGCCGCGATCCTGGCCGCCTGTGCCGTGCTCGCCGCCGGACTGGTGACCCTGGTCGCCGCCCAGTCCCAGCCCGCCCGAGCGGCGTCCATCGGGGAGTTCACCCTGGCCTCCGGCGGCGGACTGAACGACGCCGAACCGCTCGGGACGACCCTGGGAATCCCGGCCGCCTGCCCCGACATCACCCTCGAAGACATCAACTGGAACAGCTACCTCAATGTCTACGCCGTCATGGCGGACGGCACCGAGGAGGCGGTGCTCAAGGGCGTCGGCAATGCCGGGCCCTACACCGCCCCCACCCCGGCGATCTCCCTCACCGGCGCGGACAACCCCGGCATGGTGGCCAGGAGCCTCCCCGAGATCATCTCCAGCGACGGCACCTATGAACTGCGGGTCTACTGCGTCGACAACTGGGACTGGGCCAAGCCCAGCGAGGAGACCGTCCCCGGCAACCCGTACTGGACCCAGAAGATCACCGTCACCGGCGACACCTGGGCGCGGGGCGAGGGCGCCACGGCGACCTCCACCGCGCTGACCGTCGACACCGGCACCGTCGAACCCGGCCAGACCGTACGGCTGACCGCCACCCTGACCCCCGCCGAGGCCGTCGGCAGCGTGACCTTCCTGGACGGCGACACCTCCCTCGGCCAGGCCCCGGTGTCGAACGGCAAGGCCGAACTCACCACTCCCGCGCTGACGGAGGGCACCCACGACTTCACGGCCCGGTTCGTCCCGGCGAGCACCGCCGACTGGGGCGGCTCCGAGTCCGAGCCCCTGCGGCTGATCGTCGAGCCGCCCGGCGCGGACCTGTACGACGCCCGGGGCGAGCGGCTGCCGCGCAACCCGGAACTGGAGCGCGGCCAGCAGGTGAAACTCGTCGTCCGCCGCTGCGAGCCCGGCGCCGACCTCGCCCTCACCCTGGGGCGCGATGCCACGGAGTTCCCCGCCGCCACCGCCGACGCGGACGGGATCGCGACCTGGGCCGGCCTGACCGTCCCCGAGGACGCCGTCGCCGGGGACAACGTCTGGTCCTGGAGCCCGGCCTGCGGCTCCGGCAACAGCCAGCTCTCCTTCACCCTCGCCGAGCCCTCCGGCTCCCCGAGCCCCAGCGACGACCCCTCCGGCGATCCCAGCGACGACCCGTCGGACGACCCCTCCGACGACCCGTCCGGTGACCCGTCGGACGACCCGTCCGGCGACACCTCCGGCACGACCACCGGGACGACCACCGGGACGACTTCCGGCTCCTCCACCGGCGGCTCGACCGGTGGCACCTCCCCCTCCGGCGGACTCGCCTCCACCGGTTCGCAGCTCGCCCTGTTCTCCGGCATCGGAGCGATCGTGCTGCTCACGGCCGGTGTCCTCGCGGTCCGCTTCGGCCGCCGCAACGTGCTGCTGCGCTTCGCCGGGCCCCGCGCCTGACGGCCCCGGCGCACGGGCGGCGGGCCCCCACCCCGCCGCCCGCGCACCCGCCCCACCCACCGACCGACCCACCGCCCCACTCCTCAGGAGCGCTCCCCGTGACCGTGCTGTCCCCGCCCCCGCCCCCGCCGGCCGTGGCGCCACCGGCCCCGGCGCCCCCACCCGACCCCGCGCCGCCCGCCGAACGCGCCGGATACGCGTTCGCCGGTGCCGCCCTGTGCGTCCTCGCCGCGCTGCTCCTCGGCTTCGCCGCCAACCTCACGATCGTCGGGCACCTCCAGCACACCCGCGACCAGCAGACGGCCTACGACGAACTCCGCCGCCAGCTCGCCCTGGGCATCGCCCCGGTGGGACAGCGGACCTACGAGGGCGAACTCCTCACCCCCGGCGATCCGGTGGCGCTGCTGCGCATCCCGGCCCTGGCCCTGGAGGAGGTGGTCGCCGAGGGCACCACCTCCGGCATCCTCATGTCCGGCCCCGGACACCGCCGGGACACCCCGCTGCCCGGCCAGGCCGGGACCAGTGTGCTGATGGGCCGCCAGTGGGGGTACGGCAGCCCGTTCAACGATCTGCACCGGCTGCCGCCCGGCACCGAGATCCGGGTGACGACGGGCCAGGGCACCGCCACCTACGAGGTGACCGCGCTGCGCCGGGAGGGCGACCCGCTGCCGCCCGCCCTGAAGGAGGGCGAGGGACGGCTCACCCTGATCACCGCCGAGGGCGGCCCGTACACGCCCTCCGGGACCGTCCGGGTCGACGCCGCACTGACCGGCGAGGTCCGGCCCGCGCCGCCGCGCCCGCTCGCGCCGGGCTGGATCGACGGCTCCGAGCAGGCCATGGGCGGGGAGGGCGGCGCCTGGCTGCCGGTCTTCCTCTGGTCGCAGGGGCTGCTGATCGCCGCCCTGCTCACCATGGCCGCCCATCGCGTCTGGGGCCGCTGGCAGACCTGGATCGCCTCGGTGCCCGTGCTCGCCGCGTTCGGTCTCGCCGTCTCCGGCGCCGCCACCCGTCTGCTGCCCAACCTGCTCTGAGCCACGAGGAGTCCCACCATGTCCGACACCGGCACCACCAGTACCTCTGGTACCACCGGTACCTCTTCCGTCGCCGACACCGCCCTCGTGGACGAGATCCTCGCCCCGACCCGCAAACTGGCCACGGTGGCGCCCCGCCGGGGGACCGGCCCGGCGGCGGCCGAGAGCGACCCCGCCACCCTGGAGGCCGACGCCATCTCGGCCTGGTTCGGCCACCACAAGGTCCTGGAACAGGTGTCCCTGACCATGCCCGCCCGCCAGGTCACCGCCCTCATCGGCCCGTCCGGCTGCGGCAAGTCCACCTTTCTGCGGATCCTCAACCGGATGCACGAACTCGTCGGCTCGGCCGCCCTGTCCGGCCGCGTCCTGCTCGACGGCGACGACATCTACGACCGGGGCCGCCGCATCACCCACGCCCGCCGCAACATCGGCATGGTCTTCCAGAAGCCCAACCCGTTCCCCGCGATGTCGATCCACGACAACGTCCTGGCCGGTCTCAAGCTCAGCGGCCTCAAGGCGGGCCGGGACGACAAGGACCGGCTGGTCGAGGAGTGCCTGACCAAGGCGGGCCTGTGGAAAGAGGTCCGCGACCGGCTCCGCCAGCCCGGCGGCGCCCTCTCCGGCGGCCAGCAGCAGCGGCTGTGCATCGCCCGCTCCCTCGCCGTACGGCCCCGGGTGCTGCTGATGGACGAGCCCTGCTCGGCCCTCGACCCCACCTCGACCCGGCGCATCGAGGAGACCATCCACGAACTGAAGTCCGACGTCACCATCGTCATCGTCACCCACAACATGCAGCAGGCCGCCCGCGTCTCCGACCAGTGCGCCTTCTTCCTCGCGGAGCAGGGCACCCCCGGTGTGATCGTCGAGCACGGCTCCACGGACGCGATGTTCCACACCCCCCGGGACCCCAGGACGACGGACTACGTCAACGGGCGCTTCGGATGAGGGAGCCCGCGTGACCCCGGACCGGTCCCGCCGCACCCCGGCCGCGCTCGGCCTCCTCGCCGCCGCGGCCCTCACCGGCTGCGCCGCCCCCGCCGTACCGGACACGCCGCCCGCCCGGCCACCCGCCGCGTCCGCCGCCTCGACCCCGGCGCGGGCGGCGCAGGGCGGGGCGGGGGAGCCGGTCGTGCCGGTCGTGCCAGCCGTGCCGACTGCCCCTGACGTGTCCGTCGAGCCCGAGACCCCGGTCGAGCTGCCCAGGCGCCCGGCGACGGAGGCCCCCGTGACACCACCGCCCTCGCCCACTCCGTCGCCCTCTGCGACCCCCTCCCCCTCGCCGCCGCCCGAGGAGTCCGCCCTCCCCGGCGGGGCCACCACCCTGCGGATCGGCTCCTGGTCCGCCCGGGTCGTGCGGGGCGGGCAGGACGCCGTCGACGCCTGCGAGGACGCCGTCCAGTGGACCGGGCCCGACCTCGGCACCGAGGACGGGTACGAGCTGAGCACCGCCGTGATCGTCGGGCACGACCACTGCGGCGGCTTCGACCGGTTCGCCACCCTGCCCCTCGGCACGGTCGTCACCGCCACCACCCCGCGCGGCACCTTCCGCTACCGCGTCTACGCCCACCACCTCAGTCCCGGTCGGGGCACCCCCGCCGCCGGTCTCTACTGGGGCGACCTCACCCTCCAGTCCTGCGTGGGCCCGGACACCGGATTCAGCTATCTCACCCGCATATGAGCCGACCCGAACGCCCGGCCCGTCGCAAGGAGTTGCCGCCGCCATGTCCCGTCCTCCGCTGACCAGACCCCTCCGGCGCGGCCTGCGCGGCGCCTGTGCCGCGACGGTCGCCACCGTCGCCGCGGCCCTGCTCACCGCCGGTTCCCAGGCACCGGGAGCCACCGGCGCCGACCCGGCCGCCGCACGGGACGACCGGGCGAGCGCGCCCGTCGGATCCCCGGGCCCCGACGCCCCGCTGCCCGGCGTACCGTCCCAGGGCGACGGCTCGTACCACATCGAACTCCCGCCCCTGAAGGACGTGCCGCCCCTGAAGGACGTGCCGCCTGTGGAGCGGGCGGCCGGGGAGCGGGCCACCGCCGAGGCCGGGCTGCCCGCCACCGTGTTCGCCGCCTACCGCGGTGCCGAGGAGTCCACCGGCCGCACCGATCCGTCCTGCGGACTGCGCTGGGAACTGCTCGCGGCCATCGGCAAGGTCGAGTCCGGGCACGCGGGCGGCGGCGCGGTGGACGCCGACGGCGACACCCTCACCCCGATCACCGGGCCCGCCCTCGACGGCGACGGCTTCGCCCTGATCCCGGACAGCGAGGGCGGCGCCTGGGACGGCGACAGCGTCTACGACCGGGCCGTCGGGCCGATGCAGTTCCTGCCGACCACCTGGAAGACCTGGGGCGCCGACGGCAACGGCGACGGGATCTCCGACCCCGACAACATCTTCGACGCCGCCCTCGCCGCCGGGCACTACCTCTGCGCCGGTGACCGGGACCTCGGCACGGCGGCCGGGCTGGAGCGCGCGATCCTCAGCTACAACCACTCGCGCGACTACCTCGCCCTGGTGCTCGGCTGGCGGGAGTTCTATCTGCGGGGCGTGCACACCGTCCCCGACGGCACCGCGACGGTCCCGGCCAGCCCGGGGGCGGGCAGCGACACGCCGGTACGGGACGGGAACGGGGGCGGCAACGGGGACGTGAACCCCGCGAGTCCCGGCGGTCCCGGGCGCGGCGACCGGCCTGCCCCCACGCCCACCCCCACACCCCCGGGGACCCTCACCCCCGTCGACCCCGCCAAGCCCTCTCCGCCCCCGACCCCGCCCCCGACCTCCACCCCCACTCCGACCGCGACACCCCCCGACTCCGAGCCCACCACCGAGGAACCCACCACCCCGACCGAGACCCCGCCCACCGAGTCGAAGCCCCCCGAGGTCCCGGAAATCCCCGAGGTCCCGGAGACCCCCGAAACCCCTGAAAACCCCACCCCCACCGAAACCCCAGCTCCCCCCACCCCCTGAACCGACCCCGAGACCCCCCGGTACCGCTCAGATACCGGCCGCCGCTGCCAGATCCCGCTTCAGCGCGGCCAGCCGCTCCGTCGCCCTCGCCCGCGCGGCCACCAGTTCCCCGTGCGAGGCGACCGGCTCCACGACCTCCAGATAGCACTTCAGCTTGGGCTCGGTACCGCTCGGGCGGACGATCACCCGGGCGCCGTCCAGGGTGTACCGCAGTCCGTCCGTCGGCGGCAGCGACTCCGTGCCCTTGGACAGATCCTCCGCCGCGGTGATCGTCAGTCCGGCGAGTTCGGCCGGCGGGTGCTCGCGCAGCCGGCGCATCGCGTCCGCGATCACCGACAGATCCCGCACCCGCACCGAGAGCTGGTCGGTCGCGTGCAGCCCGTGCTCGACCGCGAGGTCGTCCAGCAGGTCGAGCAGCGTACGGCCGCTCTCCTTCAACTCCGACGCCAGTTCGGTGATCAGCAGCGCGGCCGTGATGCCGTCCTTGTCGCGCACGCCCTCGGGGTCCACGCAGTAGCCGAGGGCCTCCTCGTAGCCGTAGCGCAGATCCTGGACGCGGGCGATCCACTTGAAGCCGGTGAGGGTCTCCTCGTAGCGGAGTCCGGCCTTCTCGGCGATGCGGCCGAGGAGGGAGGAGGAGACGATCGACTCGGCGAACGTGCCGCGCGCGCCGCGCCGGACCAGATGGGCGGCGAGCAGCGCGCCCACCTCGTCGCCGCGCAGCATCCGCCAGGTGTCCGGGCCGTCCGGTACGGCCACCGCGCAGCGGTCGGCGTCCGGGTCGTTGGCGATGACGAGATCGGGGCGGGCGGCGCGGGCCTGCGCGAAGGCCAGGTCCATCGCGCCCGGCTCCTCCGGGTTGGGGAACGCGACGGTGGGGAACGCCGGGTCGGGGTCGGCCTGCTCGGTGACCAGCACCGGCGCCGGGAACCCGGCACGGGCGAACGCGGCCAGCAGTGTGTCCCGGCCCACCCCGTGCATCGCCGTGTAGACGGTCCGGGCGGTCCGCGCCGACCCGGGCGCGAGCACCGCGCCGGTCCGCGCGAGATACGCCTCCAGCACCGAGTCGTCCAGCGTCTCCCACCCGCCCTCGGGGCGCGGTACGTCGGCCAGGGCGGCGACCGCCTCGATCTCGGCGGCGATGTCCGCGTCCGCCGGGGGCACGATCTGCGAGCCCTCGCCCAGGTACACCTTGTAGCCGTTGTCCTGGGGCGGGTTGTGGCTGGCGGTGACCTCCACGCCCGCGACCGCGCCCAGGTGCCGGACGGCGAAGGCGAGCACCGGGGTGGGCAGCGGGCGGGGCAGGACGGCGGCCCTGAGGCCCGCGCCGGTCATGACGGCGGCGGTGTCCCGGGCGAAGTCGGCCGACTTGTAGCGGGCGTCGTAGCCGATGACGACGAGGCCGTCCCCGTGCCCCTGCCCGCGCAGATAGGCGGCGAGTCCGGCGGCGGCGCGGATCACCACCGCGCGGTTCATCCGCATCGGCCCCGCGCCCAGCTCACCGCGGAGCCCGGCGGTGCCGAACTGGAGGGTGCCGGAGAACCGGTCGGCCAGCGCCGCCCGGTCCCCGGCGGCGAGCAGCGCGGCCAGTTCCGCGCGGGTGTCGGGGTCGGGGTCCTCGGCGAGCCATGCCTCGGCCCGTGCCAGGAGATCGTCGTGCACGCTCGCTCAGCCTCTCGTCGTCCGGAGCCGGGTCCGGATCGGGTTCTGATCGGGTTACTGGTCGGGCCGGGTTTCTGGGCGGGTTCTGATCGGGCTCTGATCGTGCTTCTGGCCGGACTCCGATCGGGCTTCCGATCAGGTTTCCGATCGGGCTTCTGATCGGGTTCCGGTCGGGGCGCCGGTCAGATCCTGCCGAGGACCCGCGTCAGCAGCGCGCCCATCCGCGCGGCCGAGTCGCGGCCCGCCTGGAGGACCTCCTCGTGGTTCAGCGGTTCGCCGGTCATGCCCGCGGCGAGATTGGTCACCAGGGAGATGCCCAGCACCTCGGCGCCCGCCTCCCGCGCCGCGATGGCCTCCAGCACGGTCGACATGCCGACCAGGTCCGCGCCGATCACCCGGGCCATCCGGATCTCGGCCGGGGTCTCGTAGTGCGGGCCGGGGAACTGTGCGTAGACGCCCTCTTCGAGGGACGGGTCGATCTCCTTGCACAGGGCGCGCAGCCGGGGCGAGTAGAGGTCGGTGAGGTCGACGAAGTTGGCGCCGACGATGGGGGAGGTGGCGGTGAGGTTGATGTGGTCGCTGATCAGCACCGGCTGACCGGGGCGCATGCCCTCGCGCAGCCCGCCGCAGCCGTTGGTGAGGACGACGGTCTTGCAGCCGGCGGCCACCGCGGTGCGCACCCCGTGCGCGACGGCGGCCACCCCGCGGCCCTCGTAGTAGTGGGTGCGGCCCAGGAAGACCAGGGCGCGCTTGTCCCCGACGGCGTAGGAGCGGACGGTGCCGCCGTGGCCGGCGACCGCGGGCGGCGGGAACCCGGGCAGCTCGGTGACCGGGAACTCGGCCTCGGCCGCGCCCAGCGCGTCCACGGCCAGGGCCCAGCCGGAGCCCATCACGAGGGCGACGTCGTGGGACTCGGCGCCGGTCAGTGCGCGCACGCGCGCGGCGGCGGCGTCGGCGGCGCTGTAGGGGTCGCCCTGGAGGTCGTCCGGAAGAAGAGATGCGTTCACGCGCATGAGGGTAGCCGGTCACGGCCTACGCGCGTAGATGACGGACCTCACGGTTCTGGGATCGTTGCCTTGTCGTTTCCCATGAACGGTCGTTTCCCATGAACGGCATATGAGGGCGGCGCGGGGGGCGCCGGGGTCAGCACGGGCGCTTGCGCAGTTCCATCACATAGTCGTGCGGGGCGCCCGCCGATTCCGCCGCGTCGGCGATCTCGCCCAGATAGCGGGCCGAGGGCAGACCGCCCTCGTAGGCGTTCAGGACGTACGTCCACGCCTGCTCCTCGCCCTCCAGGGTGTGGACGCGGACCCGGATCCGGCGGTAGAGGTCCAGGCCCAGCCCCTCCCAGCGGTCCAGGGACTCCTCGTCCATCGGGGCCATGTCGTACAGCGCCACGAAGACCTGGGCGAGGGGGTCCTCGACGAGGGTCGCGATGGCGCCCTCCCAGCCGAGGTGCTCGCCCCCGAAGGTCAGCCGCCAGCCGTTCAGCCACCCGGTGGCGCGCAGCGGGGAATGGGGGGCGCGGCGGGACATCAGCCGCGCTTCGAGGTTGCTCGCGTAGGCGGCGTAGAGCGACATGCGACGAGAGTACGGCAGCCGGAACGGCAGTCCCTCCCGTCACAGTGGTGTCAGCGGGCCCGCCCTTCGGGCGGCGACGGAATGTGACGACAGGCCCCCGGGGCGCGGGCACTCTGAGGTGTGCGGGACAATGGGGGACGTGACTCGGATCGTGATCATCGGTGGCGGACCCGGCGGGTACGAAGCGGCGCTGGTGGCCGCGCAGCTCGGCGCGGAGGTGACCGTCGTCGACTGCGACGGTCTGGGCGGGGCGTCGGTGCTCACCGACTGCGTGCCGTCGAAGACGCTCATCGCGACGGCCGAGGTGATGACCACCTTCGACTCGTCGTACGAGGAGCTGGGGATCATCGTCGCCGATGACACCCCCCATATCGACCAGGCCGCCCGGGTCGTCGGGGTGGACCTCGGCAAGGTCAACCGGCGGGTGAAGCGCCTCGCGCTCGCCCAGTCGCACGACATCACCGCCTCCGTCACCCGCGCGGGCGCCCGGGTGCTGCGCGGGCGCGGCCGGCTGGAGGGCATGCAGTCCCTCGACGGCTCCCGCAAGGTCGTGGTCCGGGCCGCCGACGGCACCGAGGAGACGCTCACCGCGGACGCCGTGCTGATCGCCACCGGCGGTCACCCGCGCGAGCTGCCCGACGCCCAGCCGGACGGTGAGCGGATCCTGAACTGGACCCAGGTCTACGACCTGACCGAACTGCCGAGCGAACTGATCGTGGTCGGCTCCGGTGTCACCGGCGCCGAGTTCGCCGGTGCCTACCAGGCGCTCGGCTCCGAGGTCACCCTGGTCTCCTCCCGCGACCGGGTGCTCCCCGGCGAGGACCCGGACGCCGCCGCCGTCCTGGAGGACGTGTTCCGGCGCCGGGGGATGAATGTGATGGCCCGCTCCCGCGCCGCCTCCGCCAAGCGGGTCGGCGACCGGGTCGAGGTCGCCCTCGCCGACGGCCGGGTCATCGAGGGCTCGCACTGTCTGATGGCGGTCGGCGCCATCCCCAACTCCGCGGGCATGGGCCTGGAGGAAGCCGGCGTCAAGCTCACCGAGTCGGGGCACATCTGGACCGACAAGGTGTCCCGCACCACCGCGCCGGGCGTCTACGCCGCCGGTGATGTCACCGGGATCTTCGCCCTCGCCTCGGTCGCCGCCATGCAGGGCCGCATCGCCATGTACCACTTCCTCGGCGACGCGGTGACGCCGCTCAACCTCAAGGCCGTCTCCTCCAATGTCTTCACCGACCCGGAGATCGCCACCGTCGGCTACACCCAGGCGGATGTGGACGGCGGGAAGATCGAGGCCGTCGCCGTCAAGCTGCCGCTGCTGCGCAATCCGCGCGCCAAGATGCAGGGCATCCGGGACGGCTTCGTCAAGCTGTTCTGCCGTCCCGGTACCGGCATCGTGGTCGGCGGGGTGGTCGTCTCGCCGCGCGCCTCGGAACTGATCCACCCCATCTCGATCGCCGTCGACAACAATCTGACGGTCGAACAGATCGCGAACGCGTTCACCGTCTACCCCTCCCTGTCGGGGTCGATCGCCGAGGTGGCCCGGCAGCTGCACACCCGCAAGACGAGCGGCGAGGGCTGACGGCGGGCCCGACTCCCCGCCGGGCGCCGGGAGTTGGCCCGATGTCCCGACCGTGCGCCCGGCATCATCACCGGGTTTCGACCCCTATACCACTTCCAGTGGTCGCGTGCGAACATCTTCTGCTATTCACCGCAAACAGCTGAAAGCAGATGGACGTTGGCGTTACTGTCAGTTTCGTGTTCGCTGCAGAACGTCGTCAATTGATCCTCGAAATGGTGCGAGCGAACGGAGCGGTATCGCTCCGTGAGCTGGCCCGCGTCGTCCAGACCTCCGAAGTGACCGTACGGCGGGACGTGCGCGCACTGGAGGCAGAAGGACTCCTCGACCGCCGGCACGGCGGTGCGGTACTGCCGGGCGGATTCACCCGGGAATCCGGCTTTCCACAGAAATCCCATCTCGCCACCGCGGAGAAGACGGCCATCGCCGATCTCGCCGCGGGCCTGGTCGAGGAAGGCGAGGCGATCGTGGTCGGGGCCGGGACCACCACCCAGGAGCTGGCCCGCCGGCTCGCCCGGGTCCCCGGACTCACCGTCGTCACCAACTCCCTGCTGGTCGCCCAGGCGCTGGCCCATGCCAACCGGGTCGAGGTCGTCATGACCGGCGGCACGCTCAGGGGCTCCAACTACGCCCTCGTCGGCTCCGGCGCCGAACAGTCGCTCCAGGGCCTGCGGGTATCCCGTGCCTTCCTCTCCGGCAGCGGGCTCACCGCCGAACGCGGGCTCTCCACCTCCAATATGCTCTCCGCCTCCGTCGACCGGGCCCTGGTGCAGGCCGCCGCCGAGGTCGTGGTCCTCGCCGACCACACCAAGCTCGGCACCGACACCATGTTCCAGACCGTCCCCACGGATGTCATCACCCGGCTGGTCACCGACGAGCCCCCGGCCCATGACGACCGGGCGGCCACCGAATTGCAGGCCCTCGCCGACCAGGGCGTCCAGATCGCCGTAGCCGGTGCCACGGGCGGCCCGTCGGGAAACGCCGGGGGTGACACCCCCGCACCGGCCCGCCAGTCCCGCCGGGACATGCGCGACGTCCCCCTCCCGAGCCCCCGCCGGGGCGTCCCGGGCGGCACCTCCCTGCGCGGCCCCGCCGCCGTGCTGGGCGAGCAGCCGCCGGGGGCGGAGCGGGCGCGGGTGGCGGATCTGCGGCGCAGGTAGCCACGGAAACGGAGACAGAAACAGAAACGGAAGGGGTCGGCCGGTCGGCCGACCCCTTCCCACCGCTTGTGCCGCGGGTGTCAGTCCTTGATCTCGCAGATCGTCGCGCCCGAGGTCAGCGAGTTGCCGACCTCCGCCGACAGGCCCTTGATGGTGCCCGACTTATGGGCGTTCAGCGGCTGCTCCATCTTCATCGCCTCCAGGACGACGACCAGGTCGCCCTCCTTCACCTCCTGGCCCTCCTCGACGGCCACCTTGACGATGGTGCCCTGCATCGGGGAGGCGAGGGTGTCGCCGGAGGCGACGGGGCCGGACTTGCGCGCCGCCCGCCGCTTCGGCTTGGCGCCCGCCGCCAGCCCCGTACGGGCCAGGGACATGCCCAGGGACGCCGGGAGGGAGACCTCCAGGCGCTTGCCGCCGACCTCGACGACCACCGTCTCGCGGCTGGTGTCCTCGTCGGTGTCGGTGTCGGCCGCGGCGGTGAAGGGCGCGATGTCATTGACGAACTCGGTCTCGATCCAGCGGGTGTGGACCGTGAACGGGTCGGCCGAGCCGGTCAGCTCGGGCGCGAACGCCGGGTCGCTGACCACCTTGCGGTGGAACGGGATGGCCGTGGCCATGCCCTCGACCTGGAACTCGGCCAGCGCGCGGGCGGCCCGCTGGAGGGCCTGCTCCCGGGTGGCGCCGGTGACGATCAGCTTGGCCAGCAGGGAGTCCCAGGCCGGGCCGATCACCGACCCCGACTCGACCCCCGCGTCCAGCCGGACGCCGGGACCGGTGGGCGCGTCGAACCGGGTGACCGTGCCCGGCGCGGGCAGGAAGCCCCGGCCCGGGTCCTCGCCGTTGATCCGGAACTCGAAGGAGTGGCCGCGCAGCACCGGGTCGCCGTAGCCGAGTTCCTCGCCGTCGGCGATCCGGAACATCTCGCGCACCAGGTCGATGCCCGCGACCTCCTCGGTGACCGGGTGCTCGACCTGGAGGCGGGTGTTGACCTCCAGGAAGGAGATCGTGCCGTCGTTGCCGACCAGGAACTCCACCGTCCCGGCGCCGACATAGCCGGCCTCCTTCAGGATCGCCTTCGACGCCGAGTACAACTGCTCGACCTGGGCGTCCGACAGGAACGGGGCGGGGGCCTCCTCTACCAGCTTCTGATGGCGGCGCTGGAGCGAGCAGTCCCGGGTGGAGACGACCACGACATTGCCGTGGGTGTCGGCCAGGCACTGGGTCTCGACATGCCGGGGGTGGTCGAGATAGCGCTCGACGAAGCACTCGCCCCGCCCGAACGCCGCGACCGCCTCACGCACCGCCGAGTCGTACAGCTCCGGGACCTCCTCCAGCGTCCGGGCGACCTTCAGACCGCGTCCGCCGCCGCCGAAGGCGGCCTTGATCGCGATCGGCAGTCCGTTCTCCCGGGCGAAGGCGACGACCTCGTCCGCACCGGAGACCGGGTCCGGCGTACCGGCGACCAGGGGGGCGCCGGCGCGCTGGGCGATATGGCGGGCGGCGACCTTGTCACCGAGGTCGCGGATCGCGTGCGGGGGCGGGCCGATCCAGGTCAGCCCGGCGTCCAGCACGGCCTGGGCGAACTCGGCGTTCTCCGAGAGGAAGCCGTAGCCCGGGTGGATGGCGTCGGCGCCGGATTCGCGGGCGGCGGCCAGCACCTTCTCGATGTCGAGATAGCTGGTGGCGGGGGTGTCACCACCCAGGGCGAATGCCTCATCGGCGGCGCGGACATGGAGCGCGTCCCGGTCCGGATCCGCGTAGACGGCCACGCTCGCGATCCCTGAGTCCCGGCAGGCTCGGGCCACACGGACAGCGATTTCGCCACGGTTGGCGATGAGCACCTTGCGCACGATTGAGGCTCCCTCCTTGAAACAAGCCGAGTTTAGGGACAGCCGACACGACACTTCGACCCGTCCCCAATGGTGAGCTTGCCCACACGGAGCGTGATACGAGGCTCGCTCCACCCGCGAAAGCCCTTGTCGCACCGTGGTACGCAGGGACCGTCCGTAAAACCCTAGCCCCCCTCTGTGGTCAAGGTCTCTGTCATCACGTGCTGCGGGCCACTGGGTTTCTTTGTGGAGTCCCTACTAATGGCCCAACGATTCTTTGCGGTCCGCAGAACCCTTGTCCCATGGTTTACCCGTTAGTAGCCTTCGCGCTGTCCCGGAGGTACTCGCGGTAACGGAGAGGGGGTGGGGGCCGGTGATACGCAGACCGGTGGCCTGGGTCGTGGCGGTGGTGCTGTTCGCCGAGGCGCTCGGGGTCGCGGCGCTCAACTGGTTCCTCGGGATGGTGGTCGACCGTCAGGAGATGTCCCTGGCCGGGCTGGACCCGCACCTTATGGCGGTGTCCTCGAAGACCGGCGGAGTCGCCTTCGGGCTCTACTGCGCCCTGTGTGCGCTGATCGCCCTGCGCGTCGCCCTGCGCGACCGGGCCCCGGCCGGGGTGGGCCGGGGGGTGCTGATCGGCGCGGCCGTGGTGCACGCCCTGCTGGGCGCGGTCCTCTGGGGGCTGGTCGGGTGGCCCGCGTTCCTCTTCATGGTGCTGGTGCTCGCCCTGATCGTGCTGCTGCTGATGACCCACGACGGCCCGCCGCCGCGCGGCACGGGGGAGCGGGTCAGCTCTCCCGCGGCGCCCACAACTCCGTGATCCCGACGCCCAGTTGCGCGAGCAGCCGGCGGACCAGGGGCATGCTGATGCCGATCACATTGCCGTGGTCGCCGTCGATGCCCTCGATGAACGGCGCCGAACGGCCGTCCAGGGTGAACGCCCCGGCGACGTGCAGCGGCTCCCCGGAGGCCACGTACGCGGCGATCTCGGCGTCGGTGGGCGTACCGAAGCGGACCACCGTGGAGGCCGTGCCGGAGGCGTAGCGGCCGGTGCCGGTGTCGTAGACGCAGTGACCGGTCTGGAGGGTCCCGGCGCGGCCCCGCATCGCCTTCCAGCGGGCCGTGGCCTCCTCGGCGTCGGCGGGCTTGCCGAGGGCCCGGCCGTCCAGGTCCAGCACCGAGTCACAGCCGATCACGAGGGCGTCCTTCGCCTCCGGACGGGCGGCCACCACGGACGCCTTGGCCTCGGCGAGGGCGAGGGCCAGCTCGGCGGGGGTGGGGGCGGTGACGGCGTCCTCGTCGACGCCGCTGACGATCACCTGCGGCGCGAGACCGGCCTGCCGGAGCAGATTGAGCCGGGCGGGGGACTGGGAGGCGAGGATCAGCCTGCGGGGGGCGGCGGCCGTGTGGTCGGTCATGCGGTCAGATTACGTGGCGCCCCTCCCCGGCTCAGCCGAGGCCGATCACGATCATCGCCAGGACCATGGCCAGGGCCATGAGGACCCCGAGCCGCCGGAGCATCTCCTGCGTTTCGCGGAGTTCCTTGGGGGGTTTGTTCTCGGGGTCGGACCACAGCATGCCACTAGCGTGGGGCTTGGCCGGGGTGGGGTGCCTGAGTATGCGTACTCAAGTTGGTGCCCCCCGTTATCTGCGCGGGAGCGGCGGGGGGCCATCGGTGGTGTGGCGGGTGCGGGTTGTGTGTGGCTGGTCGCGCAGTTCCCCGCGCCCCTAAAAACGGGGGCTCAGGTCGGCCAATACGTGCGGGGCCATGACGTGGGGCCGGGGTGGGGGACCCTTCCCGTGGCGATGCGGGACGGGTCCGACCAGGAGGCCCGGGGGGTCGGGGGGTCCGGGGTGGGGTCTGCGGCTGCCGTTCTTGCTCGGACCACCGCCACCGCCGCCGCGAGTTCCTCGGGGGTGGGGTTGCCCCTTATGACCTTGATCGACATCATGCGAGGCTCCTGGGGCTCCTAGAGGGGGATGTTGCCGTGCTTCTTCGGAGGCAGGGATTCCCGTTTCGTACGGAGCTGACGCAGACCCCGGACGACATGGCCGCGGGTGTCGGACGGCATGATCACCGCGTCGATGTAGCCGCGCTCGGCCGCGATGTACGGGTTGAGGAGGGTGTCCTCGTACTCCTGGATGACCCGGGCCCGGGTGGCCTCCGGGTCCGCCGCCTCGGCGATCGTGCGGCGGTGCAGGATGTTGACCGCGCCCTGGGCGCCCATCACCGCGATCTGGGCGGTGGGCCAGGCCAGGTTGAGATCGGCGCCGAGGTGCTTGGAGCCCATGACGTCGTAGGCGCCGCCGAACGCCTTGCGGGTGATGACGGTGATCAGCGGGACCGTCGCCTCGGCGTAGGCGTAGATCAGCTTGGCGCCGCGGCGGATGATGCCGTCGTGCTCCTGGTCGACGCCGGGCAGGAAGCCGGGGACGTCGACGAAGGTGAGGACGGGGACGTTGAAGGCGTCGCAGGTGCGGACGAAGCGGGCCGCCTTCTCGCTGGCCGCGATGTCCAGACAGCCCGCGAACTGCATCGGCTGATTGGCGACGATCCCCACCGGGCGCCCCTCGACCCGGCCGAAGCCGGTCAGGATGTTCGGCGCGAACAGGGACTGCGTCTCGAAGAACTCGGCGTCGTCCAGGACGTGCTCGATCACCGTGTGCATGTCGTACGGCTGGTTGGCGCTGTCCGGGACGATGGTGTCCAGCTCGGCGTCCTCGTCGGTGCGGGCGAGGTCCGCCTCCTCCGGGAACGCGGGCGGCTCGGAGAGATTGTTGGACGGCAGATACGACAGCAGTTGCTTGACGTACTCGATGGCGTCCTTCTCGTCGCCGGCCATGTGGTGGGCCACACCGGAGACGGAGTTGTGGGTGCGGGCGCCGCCCAGTTCCTCGAAGCCGACATCCTCGCCGGTCACCGTCTTGATGACGTCCGGGCCGGTGATGAACATGTGCGAGGTCTGGTCGATCATGACGGTGAAGTCGGTGATCGCCGGGGAGTACACCGCGCCGCCCGCGCAGGGGCCGACGACCAGGCTGATCTGCGGGATCACCCCGGAGGCATGGGTGTTGCGGCGGAAGATCTCGCCGTACGCGCCGAGCGAGGCCACGCCCTCCTGGATGCGGGCGCCGCCGGAGTCGTTGATGCCGATGACCGGGCAGCCGGTCTTCAGCGCGAAGTCCATCACCTTGACGATCTTCTGGCCGTAGACCTCGCCGAGCGCCCCGCCGAAGACCGTGAAGTCCTGCGAGAAGACGGCCACCGGCCGCCCGTCGACCGTGCCGTAGCCGGTCACCACACCGTCCCCGTACGGGCGGTTGTGCTCCAGGCCGAAATTGGTGGAGCGGTGCCGGGCGAACTCGTCCAGCTCGACGAAGGACCCCTCGTCCAGCAGCAGACCGATCCGCTCACGGGCCGTCAGTTTTCCCTTGGCGTGCTGCTTCTCGACCGCGCGCTCCGAACCGGCGTGCGTCGCCTCCTGGACGCGGCGCTGGAGATCCGCGAGCTTGCCCGCGGTGGTGTGCGTGTCGATCACTTCCGGCTCGGACATCGGGATGCGGCTCCCTGCCTGCTCAAAAGGGGGGACTGTTACTCATCCGTAGAGTAGTGCTGGCCCCTGCGATCGGCAGTGCGGCGTTTCCCACACCCGGCGTGCCTTGCGGATCACAGCGGGTGCCGGTCGCCCGCCGGTATGCGCCGCGCCCGTCCTGGGGTGCCGCGCCCGTCCTAGGGTGGCCGGTATGACGCCGCGAGACGATGACGCGCCGGACGCCCCGGCCGGCCGCTGGTCCGATCTGGACCGGCCGCCCCTGAACCCCACGGCCCTGCGCCGGGCCCTGCTGCGCGAGGGCGGGCTCTGGCGCGCGCTGGAGGTGGTGCAGCGCACCGGGTCCACCAACTCCGACCTGGTCGCCCGCGCCAGGGCCGGCGAGGCGGCGGACGGCACCGTACTGATCGCCGAGGAGCAGACCGCGGCGCGCGGGCGGCTGGACCGGCAGTGGACCGCGCCGCCCCGCTCGGGCCTGTTCCTGTCGGTGCTGCTGGAGCCCACCGGTGTCCCGGTCGCCCGCTGGGGCTGGCTCCCGCTGCTGACCGGGGTTGCCGTGGCCACCGCCCTGTCCCGCACGGCCGGTGTCGACACGGCACTCAAGTGGCCCAACGACCTCCTGGTCACCGTCGGCGGCGAGGAGCGCAAGGCGGGCGGCATTCTCCTGGAGCGCGTCGGGGAGGGCGCGGTCGTCATCGGCGCCGGGATCAACGTCACCCTGCGCGAGGACGAGCTGCCGGTGCCCACCGCCGCCTCCCTGGCGCTGGCCGGAGCCGTCACCACCGACCGGGACCCGCTGGTCAGAGCGGTCCTGCGGTCCCTGGAGGACTGGTACCGGCGCTGGCTGGCGGCCGGCGGCGACCCGGTGGCCAGCGGCCTCCAGGAGACCTACGCGGCCGGCTGCGCCACCCTCGGCCGCACCGTCCGCGCCGAACTCCCCGGCGACCGGTCCATCACCGGGGAGGCCGTGGCGATCGACGGTGACGGACGGCTGGTGATCGCCACCGGGGAGGGCGTGCAGGAACCGGTCGGGGCGGGGGACGTCGTCCATCTGAGGCCCCTGTGAGACCGCCGTGAGGTCGCCCTGAGGTCGCCCTGAGGTCACTGTGGGGCCGCTGTGCGGGTGCGGGTGGGGGGTGCGCGGGGCCCGATGTGGCCGAAACCTGGTGTGAACGGGCACTTTTCCGTGCCGGTCCGGACAGAAGGGGTGACACCGGCGTCCGCCGCGGCGCCGGAGGCGGCACGATGGCGTCACCTCAACCAACGGAGTGACCTGGCCCACAGCTACCGTAAAGTTGTGGCCGGTCGATCCTGACCGCGGCAGATCGGAAGGGCAGCAGGCGTGACCGTCGACGACACGGGCTCCGGCATGGGTCGTAACCCAGCGCCCGACGGCACCGACCCCGGGGGCGACCCCCTGGCGCTCCGGCTGGAGCAGCTCATCCTCGGCGCCGAGCGGCGCTACACCCCCTTCCAGGCGGCCCGCAGCGCCGGGGTCTCCATGGAACTGGCCTCGCGCTTCTGGCGGGCCATGGGCTTCGCCGACATCGGGCAGGCCAGGGCGCTCACCGAGGCCGATGTCCTCGCCCTGCGGCGGCTCGCCGGTCTGGTGGAGGCGGGGCTGCTCAGCGAGGCGATGGCGGTGCAGGTGGCACGCTCCACCGGCCAGACCAGCGCCCGGCTGGCCGAATGGCAGATCGATTCCTTCCTGGAGGGCCTGACCGAGCCCCCCGAGCCCGGCATGACCCGCACCGAGGTCACCTACCCCCTGATGGAACTGCTCCTGCCCGAGCTGGAGGAGTTCCTCGTCTATGTCTGGCGGCGCCAGCTCGCCGCGGCGACCGGACGGGTGGTGCAGGCCGCCGACGACCAGGAGATGGTCGACCGGCGGCTCGCCGTCGGCTTCGCCGACCTCGTCGGCTTCACCCGCCTCACCCGCCGTCTGGAGGAGGAGGAACTCGGCGAGCTGGTGGAGGCGTTCGAGACCACCGCCGCCGACCTGGTGGCCGCGCACGGCGGCCGGCTCATCAAGACCCTCGGCGACGAGGTCCTCTACGCGGCCGACGACTCCGGGGTGGCCGCCGAGATCGCCCTGCGCCTGATCGAGACCATGTCCGGCGACGAGACCATGCCGGAACTGCGCGTCGGCATCGCCTTCGGCACGGTGACCACCCGCATGGGCGATGTCTTCGGTACGACGGTCAACCTGGCCTCCCGGCTGACCTCGATAGCGCCCCGGGACGCCGTTCTGGTCGACTCCGCCTTCGCCGAGGAACTCACCCGCGCGGGCGAGGCCCCGGCCTCCGAGTCCGAGGCCGCCGAACGGGCCGCCGCCGCGGAGAAGGAGGGCGAGGAGCCGCCCTCGTACCGCTTCGCCCTCCAGCCGATGTGGCAGCGCCCGGTGCGCGGCCTCGGTGTGGTCGAACCCTGGCTGCTGACGCGGCGGGGGAGCGGGTCCTAGCCTCCGGTCGGCGTCAGCCGCCGAGGAGGCCGCCCAGGCAGAGGTTCAGCAGCGGGAGGCAGAGGCCGGGGTCGGCGGTTCCGTTGTCGTCGTCCGGGGGCTGTGACGGGGGCGGGGTGCTGCTCGGGGCGGGCGCCGGGCGGGACGGCTGGGGGGTGGGGGTGGGTGCCGGTGAGGGTGTTGTCGTGGGGGTGGGGATGCTGTCGTCGCGGGGTGGTGCGGCGGAGGGGCTTTTCGCGGCCTCTCCGGTGACGCTCTCGGAGGCGGGTGGGGCGCCTGGCTGACGGGACCCGGCGGAGGATCCGGAGGCCGCCGGACCCGGACGGGCCTCCCGGGTTTCCCGCCGGGTGTCCGGCCGGACCGCAGCCGCGGCCCCGGGCCCCGCCTGACCGGCCCGCACCCCACCGCTCCCGCTCCCGTCGTCGGCCGGTACGAGGCTCAGCGCGCCGATCGCGAGCGCCAGTCCGGTGACGGCGACGAGGATGCCGCGCGGGCGGGGGCGGCGGTGCCGTCCGCCGGGGGACAGGGGCCAGAACCGCGGGGTTGTACGGGTTCCTGTGGATGTGTCCGCCCGCTTTTCGGGCATGGCCGTCGTGTCCGTCATGGGTCCCCTCCCCGGTATGGCGGTGCGCACGCTATGGGCTCGTCCGGGTGAGGGGGCGCGGGTCCGGTGGGATGTCACCCGAACGGGGTGCGGGGCGCTGTCGCGCGGGGCGGGCGGGTCTTTCCCCGGCCGGGCCCGGCTGCGATGATCGGGGCGTTGGAGTTAACCCGCGTTAACCGGAGGGTGTCATGGGCGGCGAGGAGCGGTTCGGGGAGTTCGTGGCGGTGCGGCGGCACGACGACGGCCATGTGGCGGAGCTGGTGCTCGACCGGCCACGGGCGATGAACGCGATGTCCCACGACCTGGCGCTGTCCCTAGCGGCGGCCTGCGCGGCGCTGGGGGCGGACCGGGACGTACGGGCCGTGGTGCTGACCTCGACGCACGAACGGGCGTTCTGTGTCGGGGCGGACCTCAAGGAGCGGAACGGGCTGAGCGACGCCGAGCTGGTGCGGCGGCGGCCGGTGTCGCGCGGGGCGTACACGGGGGTGCTGGAGCTGCCGATGCCGACGGTGGCGGCGGTGCACGGGTTCGCGCTGGGCGGCGGTTTCGAACTGGCGCTGTCCTGCGATGTGATCGTGGCCGACGGGACGGCGGTGGTGGGGCTGCCGGAGGTGTCGGTGGGGGTGATTCCGGGGGGCGGCGGTACGCAGTTGCTGCCGCGGCGGGTGGGGGCGGCGCGGGCGGCGGAGCTGATCTTCACGGCGCGGCGGGTGGAGGCGGTGGAGGCGCGGGAGCTGGGGCTGGTGGATGTGCTGGTGGAGGAGGGACGGGACCGGGAGGAGGCGCTGGCGCTGGCGTCGCGGATCGCCGCGAACTCTCCCGTGGGGTTGCGGGCGGCGAAGCGGGCGCTGCGGGTGGGACACGGGCTGGACCTCCGGTCCGGGCTGGAGGTGGAGGACGCGGCGTGGCACACGGTGGCGGTCTCGGGGGACCGCGCGGAGGGGGTCGCGGCGTTCACGGAGAAACGGAGGCCGGTGTGGCCGGGGGAGTGAGGGGGCTGCCGCCGGGGAAGCGGGGTTGGGGCGTGTCACTCATGGCGTTGGCGGGTGCCGCCGGGGAGGCGGGCGCAGGGGGTGTCACTCACCGCGTTGGCGGGGTGCCGCCGCGCCCACCCGTGCCGCCCTGCGGCACGACTGCCCGCGGCTAGGGGGGAGGCGGAGGACGCTGGGGCGGCGAGGTGGCTGGGCGGCGCGGAACAAAGCGGAGCAGGGCAGCGCCCTGCTTTTAGGGGCGCGGGGAACTGCGCGACCAGCCCCCACACACCCGCACCCGGCAATGCACATCAACCACCCCCCACCTCGCATTCCCCCCACTCATCCCTAACCTGGATGAATGGCAGAGGACACCCGGCTCGTCGGCATCGTTGCCCTGGCGCAGGCCATGGCCGCGGCCGGCACCCCGAGAGACGCGTACCGGGCGGCAGCCACCCGCGCGCGCCAAGCCCTGCGCGGCAGCTTCGCCGCCCTGTCGATATGGGAGCGCGAACTCGGCCGCCTCCGCGTCCTGGTCAACGTCGGAGACGACCTCGCGCCGGACGAGGAGGAGTTCCCGGACGCCGAGGCGTACCCCGTCCACCAGTTCCCGGAGATCACCGAGTTCCTGCACGAACGCTGGGCCGGCGGAGGCGCCCCGCACGCCTGGGTGGAGACCGCCGACGGCCCCGCCACCGGCCGCCCCGGCTACGTCCACCAGCGCGTCGCCGCCCTGCGCCGCCGGGGCCGCGGCTCCTGCGTCGTCGCCCCCCTCGTCCTGCACGGCCGGGCCTGGGGCGAGCTGTATGTCGCCCGCCCGGTCGGCGCACCCGTGTTCGACCGGGCGGACGCGGAGTTCGCCACCGTGCTCGCCTCCGTCGTGGCCGCCGGGATCGCGCAGACCGAGCGGCTGGAGGAGGCCCGCAGACTGGCGTTCACCGACTCGCTCACCGGGCTCGCCAACCGCCGCTGTGTCGATCTGCGGCTGGACGAGGCCGTCGAGCGCCATCGCCGGGACGCCACCGTCGTCAGCCTGGTCGTCTGCGACCTCAATGGGCTCAAGCGCGTCAACGACACCCAGGGGCACGCGGTGGGCGACCGGCTGCTGGAGCGGTTCGGGTCGGTGCTGTCGCTGTGCGGGGCGATGCTCCCCGGCGCCCTCGCCGCCCGGCTCGGCGGGGACGAGTTCTGTCTGCTCGCGGTCGGCCCCCCGGCCGACGACGTGGTGAAGGTCGCCGATGAGCTGTGCCGCCGCGCCGCCGAACTCGATCTGGGGGAAGGGGTCGCCTGCGGGGTGGCGTCCACGCAGGACGCGATCGGCCCGGTCCGCTCCGCCCGCCGGCTGTTCCGGCTCGCGGACGCCGCCCAGTACCGGGCCAAGGCGGAGCGCGCGGCGCAACCGGTCGTCGCCGGGCGCGAGGGCCCCGACGACCCCGTCGTACGCCTCGCCGACGCTCCCGCCCCTGCCCCCCGGCCCGGCGCCGAACGCCGCCGCTTCCGGGGCCGCGAACCGGAGGGCGGTGAGCGGTAAGGGTGCCGGTAAGGGGTGAACCCCGGCTCCACTGGTGACATCATCGCATTCACTGCGTACGCTCCTGAATATGGATATGCACACTGTGGTGGTGGGGACGTCGGGTACGACCGCGTCCGACGTACTCGCCGTGGCGCGCGGCGGCGCCCGGGTGGCGCTCTCCGACGAGGCGGTCGCCGCCCTCGCCGCGGCCCGCGGGATCGTGGAGGCGCTGGCCGCCAAGCCCGACCCGGTCTACGGGGTCTCCACCGGCTTCGGCGCCCTGGCCACCCGCCACATCGGCCCGGACCTGCGCACCCGGCTCCAGCGCAACATCGTCCGCTCGCACGCCGCCGGGATGGGTCCGCGGGTGGAGCGGGAGGTCGTCCGGGCGCTGATGTTCCTGCGGCTGAAGACCGTCTGCTCGGGCCGTACGGGCGTGCGGCCCGAGGTCGCGCGGACCATGGCCGATCTGCTCAACGCCCGCATCACCCCGGTCGTCCACGAGTACGGCTCCCTCGGCTGCTCCGGCGATCTCGCCCCGCTGTCCCACTGCGCCCTGGCCCTGATGGGCGAGGGCGAGGCGGAGGGGCCGGACGGCGCCGTCCGCCCGGCCGCCGAACTGCTCGCCGCGCACGGCATCGCCCCCGTCGAACTGCGCGAGAAGGAGGGCCTCGCCCTCCTCAACGGCACCGACGGCATGCTCGGCATGCTGCTGATGGCCCTCGCCGACCTCGACACCCTCTACACCTGCGCCGACATCACCGCCGCCCTCTCCCTGGAGGCGCTGCTCGGCACCGACAAGGTCCTCGCGCCCGAACTGCACGCCATCCGCCCGCACCCGGGCCAGGCCGCCAGCGCCGCCAACATGCTGGCCGTGCTGCGAGGATCGGGGCTGACCGGGCATCATCAGGACGACGCCCCCCGGGTCCAGGACGCCTACTCGGTGCGCTGCGGCCCCCAGGTCGCCGGGGCCGGCCGTGACACCCTCGCCCACGCCCGGCTGGTCGCCGACCGCGAACTCGCCGCCGCCGTCGACAATCCCGTCGTGTTGTCCGACGGACGGGTGGAGTCCAATGGGAACTTCCATGGGGCCCCGGTCGGTTATGTCCTCGACTTCCTCGCCATCGCCGTCGCCGATCTCGCCTCCATCGCCGAGCGCCGTACCGACCGGCTGCTCGACAAGAACCGCAGCCATGGGCTGCCGCCGTTCCTCGCCGACGACCCCGGGGTGGACTCCGGGCTGATGATCGCCCAGTACACCCAGGCCGCCCTGGTCAGCGAGCTGAAGCGGCTGGCCGTGCCCGCCTCCGCCGACTCCATCCCGTCCTCCGCGATGCAGGAGGACCATGTCTCCATGGGCTGGTCGGCCGCCCGCAAGCTGCGCACCGCCGTCGACAACCTCACCCGCGTCCTCGCCGTCGAGCTGTACGCCGCCACCCGCGCCGTCGAGCTGCGCACGGGCCTCACCCCCGCCCCGGCCACCCGCGCGATCATCACCGCCGTGCGCGCCGCCGGGGTCCAGGGCGCCGGTCCGGACCGCTTCCTCGCGCCCGACCTCGCCGCGGCCGATGCCTTCGTACGGGAGGGGGCGCTGGTCGCGGCGGCGGAGACGGTCACCGGGCCGCTCCACTGACGGGGCGGACGAAAGCTCCACCGACCGGGCGGACGAAAAGGGCCCTCCCATGGCGGAGGGCCCTTCCCGTGCCTACGGAATCGTTACTTCAGCTTGGCGAGCTGGGCCTCGGCGACCGGCGCCGGGACCTCGGTCGCGCCGCCCTGACCGCTGAGCGCCGCGATGTTCACCGTGAAGAACGTGGCGATCGTGCCGCCCTTGCGGACGACCTCCGCCTGAACCGTGACGGACTCGCCCTCGACGTCGATGTCCTCGTTGAACACCACCGACTCGTCGCCCCGGCCGGAGCCCTCGGCGGCGGTGACCTTGGTGACCTTCGTTTCCTCACCGGCGGCCGTCATGACGAAGCCGTCCCCGCACTCCTCGACCGCGTCGGAGACGGACTTCATGGCCTGCTCGGCGCCGTCACCGTCGTAGGACGACAGGCCCACGATGGTCATGTCGACGTCGAACGCCGCCGCCAGCGCGTCCTCGGCCTCGCCGAGGGACTCCTCGGTCAGCTCGGTCGAGGTCGGGTCCGGCTGCTCGGCCTCCTCGATGACGACATTGGCCGCGGTGGCGTCCGTGTCGCCGGGCGGGACGGCGGAGGTGACCCAGGCCAGGGGCTCGCAGGCCGCCTTGTCGACCTTGACCTCCGACTTGGCGACGAGTTCGTTCTCGGCGGCGGACTCGACCGTGTGGCCTTCGAGGTCCGCCGTGGTCAGCAGCAGCTTCTCCAGCTCCGCCGTGGTCAGTGCCTTCGCCGCCGCACCGGAGTCCTGGGACCCCTCCGCGTCCGTCGACCCGCTGTCCCCCGACTCCCCGCACCCCGTGATGAGGGCCAACGACAACGCGCTCACGGTGACCGTGGCGCTCAGCCGCGCCCTCGATGATCTCTTCATGAGCGGACTATGAAGAACGGGTCAAACAATCGTCAAATCTGAGGTGTGTACAGGCGGTCACGCCGTACCGAATACACCACGAAACCGGCGCCCACCGTCAGAAAGAGGGTGCCGCCGACGACATACGGGGTGCTGTCGAAGCTGCCGGTATTGGCCAGTTCCGTGCCCCCGCCGAGGTCGCCGGTGTCGGTGGCGGAGGGGTCGTCGGTGGTGATCGTGGCGATCCTGGCCTGGGTGGTGGGGGTCGTCGCGGGCGCGGGGTCGTCGTCCGTCGCATTGGCGGAGGGGACGAACCACAGGGCCCCCAGCAGGGCCCCCGCGGCGGCGGCGGTCAGCAACGGACGGCGGGCGGATGACACGGAATATCGATCCCCTTGTGACGCTGGCGAATTGGCCGTGTGGGGCGATGTTAGTGAAAGGCGCGGGTCACGGGAAAGTCACGGGAGCGGCTGGCCTTACGCTCCGACCATGAGCACACCAGAGACATCACGTTTTGTACGGCTTCGGGTGGACCTCGTGCTGGAGGTCGAGGACGCCGCCGCGGTGACCGGGGCCGCGCTGGCCAGGGTCGCGGGCGACGCGGAGCTGCCGGCGGCGGAGCGGTCGCACGCCGAGGCCGCTGTGAGCGAGGACACAGCCGAGGCGCTGGCGTATCTCGTGGACCCGTTCGACCTGGTCGGCGAGGTCCCCGGGGTCGAGCTGCACCAGGCGTCCTGGAGCAGCGAGCGGATCGTCTACGACCCGGACGCACCGGACTGGGAGGCCGACGAGGACGCAGACGGCGACGACGGCTACGACGGCGACGCGGAGTACACGGCGGACGACGAGGAATACGAGTCGTACGACGCCTACGGCACCGATGACGCCGTCGACGCCGATGGCGCGGACGGTGCGCACGGGAACGGCGGCAGCACCGTGACCCCGCTCCGGGCGGCGACCCGCTAGCACCCGCGGACGCGCTCCCGGACGCGCTCCCGGACGCGCCGGGCCGGGGCAAAGTCCCGGTAAAAGTCTGAGGGTTTCAGGGCCCCGGGCGGGAACCACCGCCCGGGGTTTTCCCGTCTCACCTGGCGCACGGACCGATGTGCGCCACCCGGATCTCGCGGACGTGGTGCGCCCCACACAGCCCAGGCATGGGGAACGGGATGAACCGGTCGTAGCGTTGAAGGTCTGGACGGGGACTCTCGGGGTACTGCGTGGTACCGGGGAATCGGCAGTGATGGAGAAGCGTGTGATGACGAACAGCAAGCGGCGCAGGGGCCTCACGGTCGCGTCCGCTCTGCTCGGCGGTGTGCTGGTGCTCTCTGCGTGTTCCGGTGACGGGGGCGACGGCTCCTCCTCCGGAGAGGGGGGCGGCGACAGCAGCTCACAGGCCAAGGTCGACGAGGCGGCGGCGCAGAAGACCTCCGAGGCCCAGATCAAGATCACACCCGAGGACGGCTCGGCCAACGCCTCCATCAACAATTCCGCCGCGGTCACGGTCAGTAAGGGCACCCTGACCAAGGTGACCATGACGACCACCGAGGGGACGGCGGTCGCGGGCGAGATATCCGCCGACAAGACCAGCTGGAAGCCCACCGACCAGCTGGAGCGCTCCACCTCCTACAAGGTCCAGGTCACCGCCGAGGACGGCGAGGGCCGCGCGGCCCACGAGAACGCCTCGTTCACCACGGTCTCCCCGGACAACAGCTTCATCGGCACCTTCACCCCGGAGGACGGTTCCACGGTCGGGGTGGGCATGCCGGTCTCGATCACCTTCGACAAGGCGATCACCAACAAGGCCGAGGTCCAGCAGGGGGTCACGGTCAGCAGCAGCAGCGGCCAGGAGGTCGTCTGCCACTGGTTCAGCGCCAACCGCATGGACTGCCGCCCCGACGACTACTGGCAGGAGGACTCCACCGTCACGCTGAAGCTGGCGCTCGACGGTGTCGAGGGTGCCGACGGGGTCTTCGGGGTCCAGCAGAAGACGGTCTCCTTCACCATCGGCCGTAACCAGGTCTCGATCGTCGACGCCAAGACCAAGCAGATGAAGATCACCCAGGACGGCAGGACCGTCAAGACCATCCCGATCTCCGCGGGCGCCCCCGAGACCAAGACCTACCAGGGTCAGATGGTGATCTCCGAGAAGTTCAAGGAGACCCGGATGAACGGCGCGACGGTCGGCTTCACCGACGACGACGGCCAGGGCGAGTACGACATCAAGGACGTCCCGCACGCCATGCGGCTGTCGACCTCCGGCACCTTCATCCACGGCAACTACTGGGGCGCGAAGTCCATCTTCGGCAGCGTCAACACCAGCCATGGCTGTGTCGGTCTGTCGGACACCAAGGGCGCCAACGACTCCGGTACGCCCGGCGCCTGGTTCTTCGACAACTCGATCATCGGCGATGTGGTGGTCGTCCAGAACACCGGCGACAAGACCATCGCCCCGGACAACGGCCTGAACGGCTGGAACATGGACTGGACCCAGTGGAAGGCGGGTTCGGCGGTCTGATCCGATCTGACGCCGCGTCCGCCACCTAGCCGATGAGTGCCGCTCCCTGACGGGGGCGGCACTCCGCGCGTGGGCCCTTTGCGGGAGCTGTACGGGCTTCTCATGCTCCTCTTATCCGGGCCTTATGCCGCCATCACGGTGCCTCCCTACTTTTCGGCGCATGTTCTTCACCTATCTGAGGCGCGAGCTGCGCCGCCGCAGGAAGGCGGCCCTTGTCGTCGCCTCCGGACTGGCGCTGGGAATAGCGCTGGTCATCGTGGTCAACTCCGTGTCGTCGGGCATGGGCAAGGCCCAGGACAAGGTGCTGGAGTCCCTCTACGGGCTCGGCACCGATATGACGGTCACCAAGGCCGCCGCACAGCCCACCGGCGAGGACGGCGAACGTCCGCGCTTCCAGTTCGACGCGGGTGAAGAGGGATCCGAGGAGCAGAGCAGCGACCGGGTCCTGGTCCAGGGCTTCGAGACCCTGGCCGCCTCGACCGTCGGCGAGGTCGGCGAGCAGACCGGCGTCTCCGACGCGGTCGGCGGGCTGAGCCTCCAGGTCATGAAGGTCAACGGGGAGTTCACCCAGGGCCAGTTCCAGCCGGGCGAGGGCGGTATGCCCACCGCTCCCGGCGAGGGCGGCGGCACGGGCGGCGAGGGCCGGGTCGAGGGCGGCGGCGCCAGCTTCGACGTCAACAGCTACTCGGTCTACGGCACGGATGTCGCCCAGCAGGAGCTGGGCCCCCTGACCACCTCGAAGATCACCAGCGGCCGTACCTTCGAGTCCGGCGAGACCGACGCCAAGGTGGCGGTCGTGGACGCCGCCTACGCCCAGGAGAACGACCTCAAGGTCGGCTCGGACGTCACCATCAAGGACGTCACGTACGAGGTCGTCGGGGTCGCCACCGCCGACAGCGGTGACTCGACCGCCGATCTGTACGTCCCGCTGAAGCAGGCGCAGACGCTCAGCGACTCCGCGGACAAGATCACCACGATCTATGTCCAGGCGAGCGACTCCCAGCAGATCGAGTCCGTGAAGTCGGAGATCCAGAAGAACATCTCCGGGACGACGGTGACGACCTCCGCGGATCTCGCGGACACGGTGTCCGGGTCGCTGTCCACGGCGGCGGACCTGGCGACCAGCGTCGGCAAGTGGCTGTCCGTCGCGGTGCTCCTCGCCGCGTTCCTGGTGGCCGGGCTGCTGACCTCGTCGGCGGTGTCGCGGCGGGTGCGGGAGTTCGGCACGCTGAAGGCGCTCGGCTGGAAGTCGGGGCGGGTGACCCGGCAGGTGATCGGCGAGGCCATGGTCAACGGGCTCGTCGGCGGGGCGCTGGGGATCGCGGTCGGGCTGGCCGGCGCGTATGTGGTGACGGCGGTGTCGCCGACGCTCCAGGCGGAGCTGGGCGGCGGGGAGGCGGCGGGGCCGGGCGGGGGCGGTGGCCGGATGATGGCGGCGGCCGGCGGCCCGGGTGCGTCCCGCACCCTCGAAGTCGCCCTGACGGCGCCGGTGTCGGTGACGACGATCGCGCTGGCGGTGGGGCTCGCGGTGGCGGGCGGGCTGATCGCGGGCGCGTTCGGCGGCTGGCGCGCGAGCCGGCTCCGCCCGGCGGACGCGTTGCGACGCGTGGAGTAGCGGGCCTCAGCGGCAGCGGGGGTGGGCGCGACGCTCACCCGCGCGAGCGGGGTGCCTCCCCCAGAGGGGGTACCCCCAGCGCCCACCCTCCCCCACGCTCGGCTTCGCTCGCGCGGGGGGACCCCCATCGCCCCAGCGGCACGACTGCCCGCGGCTGAGCGGGTTTTGAGGGGCGCGGGGAACCGCGCACGGCCGGGGCACCCGCTCCGGATTGTCACGCGGCCGACTGCAACGCCCTGCTTCCAGGGGCGCTGGGGGTGCCCCCTCTGGGGGAGGAACTGCGCGACCAGCCCCCACCCACCGCACCCGAACGAACAACCCTCACCACCCAGGAGCCACCCACCATGTACGAACTACGCGCCGTCACCAAGACATACAAGCGCGGCAAGCAGTCCATCCACGCGCTCGCCGGGATCGATCTCACCATCGCCGACGGGGACCGTCTGGTCATCCAGGGCCCCACCGGCGGCGGCAAGTCCACCCTGCTCCAGATGCTCGGCGGGCTGGACCGCCCCTCGTCGGGGGAGGTCGTCCTCGACGGGACCGACCTCGCCCGCCTCCCGGAGGCCCGTCTCACCAAGGTCCGCAGCGAGAGCATCGGGTTCGTCTTCCAGAGCTTCAACCTCATCCCCACCCTCAACGCCCAGGAGAACGTGGAGACCGCGCTCGTCCCGCTCGGCATCAAGGCCAAGGACCGCGCCGAACGCGCCGCCGAGGCACTGTCGTCGGTCGGGCTCGGCGAACGCCTCGGGCATCTGCCCGGCGAGATGTCCGGCGGCCAGCAGCAGCGCGTCGCCATCGCCCGCGCCCTGGTCAAGCGCCCCAAGGTGCTGCTGGCCGACGAACCCACCGGCAACCTCGACGAGTCGATGCGCGACGAGATCATGGACGTACTGGAGACCATGTGGAAGGAGCACGGGCTGACCTTCATCATGGTCACCCACGACTCCGCCATCGCCCGCAAGGCCCCCCGGGTCGCCACCATCCGCAAGGGGAAGATCTCCGTCAAGGAGAACCCCCAGGCCTGAGCCGCGCCGCCCGTCGCGCGCCCCCGTCACGCCCCGGCGCCTGCGACGACATACATCCGCAACACACGCGCCCCACAGGCGACTTATAGCGAAGTCGTGACAGAGACCCCTATTGAGGTGCGTGATCACCCCCCGGCATACTGCGACGTCCGGGGGGTGTACGCGCACATGTACGAGACCGCCCCCGGCCGGGTGAACACCCATGGGAGCCCGGTACCTCGTCTCCAGGGGGAGTTTTGCGCAGACAAGTGAAAAGAGCGGGCGCGGCGACCGTCGCCACCGCCGCGGCCGTGGTCCTCGCGGCGGGCCTGACCAGCCCGGCAGCCGCGAAGCCCGCAGCGGACGCGGTCGGCGGCGGCGTTCCCTCGTCCACCGGCAAACAGCGGGTCACGCTGATCACCGGCGACCGGGTGAGCCTCGACGCCAAGGGCCGCGTCGTCGGCCTGGAGCCCGCGAAGGGCCGTGAGCGCATACCCGTGCAGATCCGCAAGGCGGACGGGCACACGCTGGTGATCCCCGCCGACGCGGCCAAGCTGGTCGCCACCGGCAAGCTCGACCAGCGGCTGTTCGATGTCACCGAGCTGAACGAGGCCGCGACCCGCAAGGCCCAGAAGAACGGCCTGAAGGTCATCGTCGGCTACCAGGGCGCCGCCGCCGCGACCAAGTCGGACGTCCGCGACGCGGGCACCCTGCGGCGCAGCCTGACGTCCCTGAACGCGGACGCCGTGCAGGCCCCGAAGGACGACACGGCCGATCTGTGGGCCGCCGTCACCAACGGCGACCGCACCGCCTCCGGCATCGCCCATGTCTGGCTCGACGGCGTCCGCGAGGTCGCCCTCGACAAGTCCGTGCCCCAGATCGGCGCCCCCAAGGCATGGGCCAAGGACTTCGACGGCAAGGGCGTCAAGATCGCCGTCCTCGACACCGGCGTGGACACCAACCATGACGATCTGAAGAACCAGGTCGTCGCGTCGAAGAACTTCACCGCCGCCGCCGACGCCGGTGACAAGTACGGCCACGGCACCCATGTCGCGTCCATCGCGGCCGGTACCGGCGCCAAGTCCGGCGGCAAGTTCAAGGGGGTCGCGCCCGGCGCGCAGATCCTCAACGGCAAGGTCCTCGACGACAACGGCTACGGCGACGACTCCGGCATCCTCGCCGGGATGGAGTGGGCGGCCGAGCAGGGCGCCGGGGTCGTCAACCTCAGCCTCGGCGGCGGGGACACCCCCGAGGTCGACCCGCTGGAGGCGGCGGTCAACAAGCTGTCCGCCGAGAAGGGCATCCTGTTCGCCATCGCGGCGGGCAACGACGGCCCGGAGAGCGTCGGTTCGCCCGGCAGCGCGGACGCCGCCCTGACCGTCGGCGCCGTCGACGACCAGGACAAGCTGGCCGGCTTCTCCTCCACCGGCCCCCGGGTCGGCGACGGAGCGATCAAGCCGGATGTCACCGCGCCCGGTGTCGCCATCACCGCCGCCGCGGCCAAGGACAGCCTCATCGCCCGCGAGGTCGGCGAGAACCCGGCCGGGTATCTGACGATCGACGGTACGTCGATGGCCACCCCGCATGTCGCCGGTGCCGCCGCGATCCTCAAGCAGCAGCACCCGGACTGGACCTCCGCCCAGCTCAAGGGCGCCCTGACCGGCTCCACCAAGGGCGGCAACTACACCGCCTTCCAGCAGGGCTCGGGCCGGATCCAGGTCGACAAGGCGATCGAGCAGACGGTGATCGCCGAACCCGTCTCGGTCAGCTTCGGCACCCAGCAGTGGCCGCACACCGACGACACCCCGGTCACCAAGCAGGTCACCTACCGCAACCTCGGCACCGAGGACGTCACGCTCACCCTGAGCGCGACCGGCGTCAACCCCAAGGGCCAGGCGGCCCCCGCCGGGTTCTTCACCCTCGGCGCCACCCAGGTCACCGTCCCGAAGAACGGCGGCACCGCCTCCGTTCCGTTCACCGCCGACACCAGGCTCGGCGGCACCGTCGACGGCGCCTACTCGGCGTTCGTCACCGCCACCGGCGGCGGGCAGAGCATCCGCACCGCGGCGGCCGTGCAGCGCGAGGTGGAGTCGTACGACCTGACGGTCAAGCACCTCGACCGGGCCGGGAACGCGGCCAAGGACTACAGCACCAGTGTCATCGGCATCAACGGGCTCGGCGCGGGCAGGTGGCTGGGCGTCCACGACGCGGACGGCACCGCCACGGTCCGGGTCCCCAAGGGCGGCTACATCCTGGACTCCGCCCTGTTCGTCGACCCCGAGGACTTCTCCAAGGGCGCCGACTGGCTGGCCCAGCCCAAGCTGACCATCAGCAAGAACACCACGGTCACCGTCGACGCCCGCAAGGCCAAGCCGGTCAGCATCCGTGTCCCGGACGCCGGTGCCGTCTCGTCCTTCGCCGCACCGGGCTACACCGTCGAGGCGGGCAACGCCTCCTACGGCTTCGGCTGGTGGCTGGAGTCGTACACCGGCTTCCGCAGCGCGCACCTCGGGCCGCAGATCACCGACGGGTCGCTGACCCAGCAGTGGGACGGGCACTGGGTCAAGGGCACGGACAAGCAGTGGTCCACCACCACCGGCTCCGCCGTCAAGCAGCTGGCCACCGGGTTCACCAAGCACTACAAGGCCGCCGACCTCGCCACCGTCAAGGTGGGCGCGGGCGCCCCGACCTCCGGCAAGACCGGCAGTGTCACGGCCATCGGCTGGCTGCCCGGCGTCTCCGGTGCCTCCGGGATCAGCGTCGAGCAGAAGCTGCCGGCCACCCGGACGCTGTATCTGTCCACGGTGAGCGGTGTGAAGTGGGACATCGACTTCGAGCAGTACGGTGCCCCGGACCCGGACGGCTGGCCGACCGTCGAGGCCGGCTACAGCGTCTCCTACGGGGAAGCCTTCAAGGGCGGCAAGAGCTACTCCAAGACCGTGAACCGGGCCGTCTTCGGACCGACCCTGACCCAGGGCTTCGGGGTGTTCCGGGAGGGCAACGAGATCACCGGCATGATCCCGCTGTTCGCCGACTCCAAGCGCAACCCCGGGTCGTCCCTGCTGACCTCGTCGGCGACGACCCTGTACCGTAACGGCACCAAGGTCCGCACCAGCAGCGATCCGCTGACCGGCATGGACCCGTTCAAGGTCCCCTCGGGTGACGCCGAGTACAAGCTGACGACCTCGGTGAAGCGGACCACCAAGGTGGCCGCCGCCTCCACCCGGATCGACGCCAGCTGGACCTTCCGCTCCAAGAAGACCTCCGGGTGGAGCGCGCTGCCCGTCTCCACGGCACGGTTCCACGCGCCGACCGGGGCGGACAGCAAGGTCACCGCGGGCAGCACGCTGTCCGTGCCGGTGGTGGTCGAGGGCGCGGCCAAGGGCAGCAACCTGAAGTCGCTGGCCGTGTACGTGTCGTACGACTACGGGCAGACCTGGAAGAAGCTGACCGTCCGGGACGGCAAGGTCTCCGTGAAGAGCCCGGCCAAGGGCAAGGCGATCTCCTTCCACGCCAAGATCAGCGACAAGAAGAACAACAAGTCGACGATCTCGATCTACAACGCGTACTACGGGAAGTAAGCAGTAGGCAGTAAGCCGCAGTACGTCCGCCGGCCCGCAGTCGTTCTTCTCGACAACTGCGGGCCGGTCGTCTTTCGCGCGGGGACCGCCGGGACCGTCAGACGGTCGTCGCCCGCGCTGCCGCGTCCGCGCCCCAGCTCGCCAGCAGCTGGAGGGACTCGGCCGACGCGGTGTCCGGGGCCGCGTGATAGGTGATCAGGGCCTGCTCGGGGTCGGCGGCGGGGCGGAACGACTCGAAGTGCAGATCCAGCCGCCCCACCAGCGGATGGTGCAGATGCTTGACGCCATGGGTCTTCTCCTTGACGTCATGGGTGGCCCACAGCCGCCGGAAGTCCTCGCTCTTCACCGACAACTCGCCCACCAGCACCGACAGCCGCTGATCGTCCGGGTAGCAGCCCGCGTCCATCCGCAGCTGGCAGACCACGTCGATCGCCTTCTGCTCCCAGTCGACGAAGAGATCCTGGTAGTCCGGGCGCAGAAACACCAGCCGGGCCCAGTTGCGCTCCCGCTCCGGCAGCGCGCCCCAGTCGCCGAACACCGCCGCCGCCATCCCGTTCCACGCCAGGATGTCGGCGCGGCGGCCGACGATGTACGCCGGGACGCCGTCCAGGACGTCGAGCAGTTGCCGCAGCGCCGGGCGCACCTGCTGGGCCCCGCGCCCGGCCGGTTTCTTCTTGTGCTGCTTGGGCTTGGCCAGATGCGTCAGATGCGCGTGCTCGGCGTCGCTCAGCCGCAGCGCGCGGGCGATCGCGTCCAGCACCTCGGCCGACACATTGCGTCCGTTGCCCTGTTCCAGCCGGGTGTAGTACGCCACCGAGACGCCCGCGAGCTGGGCCAGCTCCTCGCGCCGCAGTCCGGGCACCCGGCGGTGCCGCCCGAAGTCGGGCAGCCCCACATCACCCGGCTTCAGCCGGGCACGCCGGGTGCGCAGAAACTCGCTCAGCTCGGCCCGGCGGTCCAGGGCCGCACCGGAGGCGGGCCGCTCCGGGACTCGTCCGGCCGTGGGGTCCATGGCATCCATACGCCCCAGTATTCCCGGTCGTAGGCCCAGGAGCCTGTCCCCGCCAGTAGTAGGCACAGCGGACGTACGCAAAGCCGTGACCTGGGTGGATGCGGCCCGGGGAGAGACCCTGGAGGGGCGTCCGGCGCGGTCCGACCGGATCGCGTCCCTCTCGTTGCTCCCTCTCGTTACTCCCTCTCTTCAATCCGTTTCTTCCGGAGGAGAACCCCGGCATGACCACCGTTGCCGCATACGCCGCCCCCGCAGCGAAGGCTCCCCTGGAGCGCACCACCATCGAGCGCCGGGCGGTCGGTGAGCACGACGTCCTGATCGACATCAAGTTCGCCGGAATCTGTCACTCGGACATCCATCAGGCCCGTGAGGGCTGGGGCGAGGCCATCTTCCCGATGGTCCCCGGCCATGAGATCGCGGGCATCGTCACCGAGGTCGGCCCCGGTGTCACCCGGCACGCGGTCGGCGACCGGGTCGGCGTCGGCTGCATGGTCGACTCCTGCCGCGTCTGCGAGAACTGCGAGGCCGGACTGGAGCAGTACTGCACCGGCGGCAATGTTATGACCTACAACGGCATCGGCAAGGACGGCGAGCCCACCTACGGCGGCTACGCGCGGACGATCGTCGTCGACGAGAACTACGTCCTGCGCATCCCCGAGGGCATCGGCCTGGACGAGGCCGCCCCGCTGCTCTGCGCGGGCATCACCACCTACTCCCCGCTGCGCCACTGGAACGCCGGGCCCGGCAAGAAGGTCGCGGTCGTCGGCCTGGGCGGCCTCGGCCACATGGCCGTCAAGCTCGCCCACGCGCTCGGCGCCGAGGTCACCGTGCTCTCGCAGTCCCTGCGCAAGCGCGACGACGGCCTCAAGCTGGGCGCCGACCACTACTACGCCACCAGCGACCCGACCACCTTCGCGGACCTCGCCGGCACCTTCGACCTGATCATCTCGACGGTGTCCGCGCCGCTGGACTTCGACGCCTATCTCTCGCTGCTGCGCACGGACGGGGCGCTGGTGAACGTCGGCGCCCCCGAGGAGCCGGTCTCCCTCAATCTGTTCTCGGTGATCAGCAACCGCAAGACCCTCGCCGGATCCGGCATCGGCGGCATCCCGGAGACCCAGGAGATGCTCGACTTCTGCGCCGAGCACGGCCTGGGCGCCGAGATCGAACTGATCCGCGCGGACCAGATCAACGAGGCGTACGAGCGGGTCCTCGCGAGCGATGTGCGGTACCGGTTCGTGATCGACACGGCGACGATCTGACCGGCCGGGGCGGGCGGACGGTTCAGCTCCCCTGCGTCCCCCGCCCGCCCCGCCGCCCCAGCAGCCACAGCAGATACGGCCCCCCGACCAGGGAGGTCAGCGCGCCGACCGGGATCTCCAGGGGCGGGAGCAGGGTCCGCGAGGCGAGATCGGCGGCGACCAGGATCACCGCGCCCGTCAGCGCCGAGCACAGCAGCGGCAGCTGGGGGGTCCTGGTCAGCCGTCGGGCCAGCTGCGGGGCGGTCAGGGCGACGAAGCCGATGGGCCCGGCGGCGCCGGTCGCCGTCGCGGCGAGGACGACGCCGAGCACGGTCAGGCCGAGGCGGGCCCGGTCCACCCGGACGCCCAGCGCCCCGGCGGTCTCCGGGTCCAGGCCCAGGGGGCGGATCGCCCGCCCGGCCCACACCAGCGCGGGCACGGCGGCGGCCAGGACGACGGCCAGCGGCCCGGCCTGCTCCCAGCCCCGCCCGTTGAGGCTGCCGGTGAGCCACAGCTTGATCTGCTCGGCGGCCTCCAGCTCGCTGTCCGTGAGATACAGCTGCACCACCGCCGACAGCGCCACCCCGATCCCCACCCCGGTCAGCACGAACCGGCTCGGCTGCATCCCGCCCCGCCAGGCCAGGACGTAGACCAGCGCGGCGGCGGCGAGCCCGCCCGCGACCGACACCACCGGCAGCGCCCCCGGCGACGCCACCAGCCCCGTCGCCAGCGCCAGCACGGTCGCGGCGGCGGCGCCGTGCCCCACGCCGATCACATCGGGGCTGGCCAGCGGATTGCGGGTGACGCTCTGGATCAGCGCCCCCGCCGCCCCCAGGGCCGCCCCCACCAGCGCCCCCAGCACGATCCGGGGCACCCGCAGCTGACCGACGACCAGTTGATGCCCGGTATCGCGGCCCCGCAGGGTCGCCCACACCTCCCCGGGCGGCACGAACGCCAGCCCCAGACACGCCGACGCCCCCATCACCAGCAGCAACAGCCCGGCGAGCGCGAGCGCGGTCCCCGCGGAGCGCCGGTGCAGGAGGAGGGAGACGCGGGTGCGGGGCGGGCGCAGGACCCAGTTTCCGGCGGGCGGCAGCGGCTTTCCCGGGTGTCGGGCGGGGGGTGCCGGGGTTCGGGGGTGGGGGGTGGCGGGTGCCGGGGTCCGGGGGTGGGAGGTGGTGGGTGCCGGAGTTCGAGGGCGGCCGGTGGGGGTCATGAGACAGCCCCCCGGCGCCGGACCAGCACCACCAGTACCGGTACGCCCACCAGCGCGGTCATCACGCCCGCCGGGATCTCCGCCGGGGCGCGGATCACCCGGCCCGCGACATCCGCCGCGACCAGCAGGCCCGCGCCGAGCAGTGCCGACAGCGGCAGGATCGTCCGGTGGCCGCCCCGGACCAGGCGGCGGGCCAGATGCGGGACGGCCAGGCCGACGAAGGCGATCGGGCCGGCCGCCGCCACGGCCGCCGCCGTCAGCAGGGTCGCCCCCAGCGCCGCCGCCGCCCGCACCCGCACCACCCGGTGCCCCAGCGCCGCCGCCGTCTCGTCGCCCAGCGCCAGCGCGTCCAGCCCCCGGGCGCACCCCAGCACCAGCACCGTCCCCGCCAGCAGGAACGGCAGCATCGACACCACCGTCCCGGCGTCCCGCCCGCTGAGCGAGCCGACCTGCCAGAACCGGAACTGGTCCAGGGTGGCCGAGCTGGAGGTGAGGACCACCGTGGTGCCGCCCGCCGCCATCGCCGACAGCGCGGTCCCGGCCAGCGCCAGCTTCACCGGCGTCGCCCCGCCCCGGCCGCGCGCGGCGATCCCGTACACCAGCACCGCCGCCACCACCGCTCCGGCGAAGGCGTACCAGACATGGCCGCCGAAGCCGCTCGCCAGGCCCAGGCCGATGGCGAGGACGACCCCGGCCGCCGCGCCCTGGGAGAGGCCGAGGATGCCGGGGTCGGCGAGCGGGTTGCGGGTGACCGCCTGGAGCGCGGCCCCGGCGAGCCCCAGCGCGGCCCCGGCGGCGAGCCCGACCTCGGTACGGGGCACCCGCAGCGACCGTACGACCAGCGCGTCCGGGGAGGTCCCGCCGGACAGCAGGGCGTCCAGCACCACCCCGGGCGGTATCGGCCGGGTGCCGACGGCGAGGCTCAGCACGGCGACGGCGGTCACCGCGAGGGCGGCGGCGGGCCAGACCAGGCCCCGCACGCCCGGTCTGCGGATCACGTCCCGAGCTGCTCGGCGAGCTGTCCGATCACCAGGCGGGCGGCGGTGGGACCGGCGTTGAGGTACCAGGGGTCGTCGTCCACCTGGATGGCCTGCCCGGCCTCGACCGCGCCCATCGACCGCCACAGCGGCCCGGCCAGCACACTCGCCGCGTCCGTCTCCTCCGCGTCGCCCTGCACCGAGTAGAAGATCCAGTCCCCGTCGGCCACATCGATGCTCTCGGCGCCGATGTCCTCCGAGATGGCGAGGAAGCGCTGGGACTCGGGCCGGGACAGGCCCATGTCGACGGCGATCGAACCGGTGAAGGAGGAGACACCGAACATCCGGGTGCGGTCCGGGGTGAAACGGACCATGGAGACGGCCGGTTCGCCCTCGATGGTCTCGCCCCGCTCGGCGGCGTCGGCGACGATCCCGTCCAGCAGCTCCTGCGCCGCCCGCCCCTGGCCGACGGCCTCGCCGACCAGCAGCAGATCCCGCTTCCAGTTGATGCCGTTGCCCGCGGTGATCACGGTCGGGGCGATCTGCGACAGCTCGGGGTACAGCTCGCCGAGGGAGTCGTTGGCGAGGATCAGCTCGGGCTCGGCGGCGGCCAGGGCCTCCAGATTGGGCGCGGAGCGGGTGCCCGCGTCGGTCATGCCGTCCAGCCGCTCCTTGTACTGCGGGAAGGCGTCGGCGAGGTAGTCGGGGACCAGTCCGGCGTTGTCGGCGCGGGTGGTGGCCGTCGGGACCAGGCCGAGGGTGAGCAGATCGTCGAGCTGGCCGGTGGAGAGCGCCGCGATCCGGGTCGGCTCGGCGGTGATCTCCGTACTGCCCTGGAAGTGCGTGACCGTGCGGGGGAACTCCCCGTCGGTGTCGGTGTCGGCGCCCATGCCGTCGGCCAGCGCGCTCGGCGCGGCGGAGGGACCCTCGGAGGCCCCGGCGACCGGGTTGCGGGCGCTGTCCGTGCCGCTCCCGCTCCCGGCGTCCCCGCCTCCGCCTCCGCCGTCGTCGGAGGAGCAGCCGGCGAGTACCGCGCCGGTGGCGAGGACGGCCACCATGGCCTGGATGGTCCTGCTTCGGAAAGTGCGCACGACGGGCTCCGGCGGAGGAGAGGGTAGGTAAGGGAAGGCTTACCTTAGCTTCTCTTCCTGTGTGATGGCGCCCGCCCCGGGGGATCCTGGAAGCAGGCTCGCGACCAGCCCCACAGGAGGCTCACGGCATGACCGTCCAGCTCAACCACACGATCGTCGCCGCCCATGACAAGCACGCCTCGGCCCGCTTCCTCGCCGATCTCCTCGGCCTCCAGGTCCGCCCGGAGTACGGCCCCTTCGTGCCGGTCGAGGTCCCCAACGGGGTCACCCTCGACTACATGGACACCAGCGGCCCCATCACCACCCAGCACTACGCCTTCCTGGTCTCGGAGGACGACTTCGACACCGTCTTCGACCGGATCCGGCGGGCCGGGCTCACCTACTGGGCCGACCCGTACCACCGCCGGGCGGGCGAGATCAATCACCTCGACGGCGGCCGGGGCGTGTACTTCGACGACCCGAACGGCCACAGCCTGGAGATTTTGACGCGGCCGTACGGCGGCGGCTGACCTCCGGTCCGGTTGATGACGGTGGTGGGGGTGGCTGACCTCCGGTCCGGTTCGCGACGGCGGCGGTGGCGGCCGGCCCTTGGCCCGGTCACGACCACCGCGGCGGCGGCCGACCTCCGGTCCGGTTCACGACCGCCGTGGCGGCGGCCGTCCCCCGGTCCGGTTCGCGACGGCCGCAGTGGTGGCTGCCCCCAGCCCGGCTCACCGCCGTGGCGGCGGCTGACCTCCGGTCCGGTTCGCGACGGCGGCGGTGGCGGCCGGCCCTTGGCCCGGTCACGACCACCGCGGCGGCGGCCGACCCTCGGTCCGGTTCACCACCGCCGCAGCGGCGGACGACCTCCCGCCCGCCTCATCACCACCGCGGCGGCCAGCCGCCCCGCCCGGTTCACCACCACCACCGCCGCGGCCGGCCGCCCCGCCCGCCTCACGCCCGCGTACCGAACACCTGTGTCCACCACGGGCCGCCCGACCCCTCGTGCACCCCGAGGCCCATCTCCTTCACCGAGCAGTTGAGGATGTTGGCCCGGTGGCCGGGGCTGTCCATCCAGCCCTGCATGACCTGGGCGGCGCTCTGCTGGCCCCGGGCTATGTTCTCGGCGTAGGTGCTCCAGCGGTAGCCCGCCGCGGTGATCCGGTCGCCGGGGTCCGCGCCGTCCGGGTTGGTGTGGTCGAAGAAGTCCCGGGCGGCCATGTCGGCGGAGTGCCGCTGCGCGGCGGTGTCCAGGGTGCCGTTCTGCCGGACCGGGGAGCAGCCCGCCTGCGCCCGTTCGTCGTTCACCAGCGCCAGCACCTGCCCCGCGAAGCCGCTCGGCGGTGCCTCCTCGGTGGCCTCCGGGGGCGGCGGCGCGGGCCGGGTGGTGGTCCGGCTCGGTGTCGGCTTCGGCGCCGGACGCTTCGAACTCGCCGACGGGCTCGGCTTCTTCGACGCGGACGGGGACGGGGACGCGGAGGTCGACGGGGACGGCGAGGGGGACCCGGAAGGGCTCGGCGACGCGGAACCCTCCGGCGCGGCGAGCGCCGCCGTGGCACCGGCGTCCTCCCGCACGGCCCGCGCCGGTCCGTCCGCCCCGTCGTCCGGGACGAGCAGCGCCACACCCCCGCCCCCGGCCAGCAGCGCCGCGCACACCACGACGGCGGCCCGGCGCCGCCGTCTGCGCCGCAGGGCGTGCCGCTGCCGCACCCGGCCACCGCCGTCGGGGATGCCCGGAGATGCCGACGCGACCAACGGCTCGCGACCCCCCGTCGCCGCCAGCGCGACCAGGTGCTCGGGGGCCGTGGACGCGGCGAAGGCGACCCCCGGCGGGACCAGCGCCAGCCCCACCAGCAGCCCCTCGGCCGGTGCCAGCCCCTGCCCCAGACCGCCGCACACCGTGCAGTCCCGGGTGTGCCGCACCAACCGCTTGCGCCACAGCGGCGACGGCACCCCGTCCCAGTGCGCGACCGCGTCCGCCAGCAGGACGCAGCGGGGTGCGGCGGCCAGCGCCCGCACCACCACCCGTACCGCCTCCAGCTGCCCCTTCATCCGCTGCACCCGGACGGCGGTGTGCTGCGGGCTCAGCTCCAGCGCGGCGGCGACCTCGGCGCGGCTCAGCCGCCCGGCGGCCTCCAGCCACCACAGCGACAGCAGCGCCCGGTCGTCGTCGTCCAGCCAGCGGCTCGCCTCCGCGACCTCCCGCCGCTGCCCGGACAGCCCCAGCCGCAGGATCGCCAGCTCCACGAAGTCCGCGCCGGGATCGGGCACGTCGTACGCCGCGCGCAGACCGTCCCCGTAGACCGGAGCGGTGCGGTGGGCGGCGTCCTGGACGGCGTCGGCGTGGCCGCGTATTCGGTTCATGGTGATGGCCACCAGCCAGGACCGGAAGCGGTCCGGCTCGCGCAGCGAACCGAGCGAGTTCAGCGCCCGGATCATCGTCTCCTGCACCACGTCGTCCACGTCGGCATGGCCGTTCAGGGCCCGTCCCACGATGTTGTAGACGAGCGGCAGGTACCGGGCGACCAGTTCCTGCCGGGCCCGGTCGTCGCCCCGCTGCGCGGCCTCGACCAGCGCCGGGTCACCGTCCCTCTCCCTGCCCACACTCACTCCTCGGGTCGTCCCTGTACCGCCGCGTACTGCCGCTGTCCCTTCCGGCACACGGGAGACCCCGCGCGGGCGACGGCGATAACAGAAACCTGAGCAAATCTGAGTACGGGAGCGTAGGGGGGTCCGGGGCGCGGGTGCGCGACTAATCGGACGTGACGGAGGCCACGCCGGGCCCCCGCCGGGCCCCCACCGGGTGCGGGGGCCGGGGGCGAGGGCCGGCACGGGGGCCGGGGGCGGCTACTCGACCTCGATGCCGAAGTCCCCGATGAGCTGGGCCAGTCCGCCCGGGTAGCCCTTGCCGCCGAGGACGAAGTCCCAGTCGCCGCTGGCCCGCCGCCGGAACGAACCCAGCACCAACGCCGTCTCCCCGGGCCGCCCGTCGGACACCTCCAGCTCGCCCAGCTCCGCCCCGGCGGGGTCCAGCAGCCGGATCCGGGCGTCGGTGAAACCGGACAGATCGGCGTCCGGGTTCACCTCCGGGTCCACGGCGGCGACCAGCACCAGCCGGTCGGCGCCGGGCGGCAGCGCGTCGAAGCCGACCCGGAGCGCGGCCTTGTCGGGCGGCGCGGCCCGGACCGCGCGGACCGAGCCGTCCGGGGTGGCGGGGTTGTTGAAGAAGACGAAGTGGTCGTCGCCGAGGACCCGGTTGCCCCGGCAGACCAGCGCGCAGACATCCAGCACGACCCGCCCGGACCAGGACATCCCGAGGGTGTTGTGGTCGGACGGGACCGGCGGGGCGGCGGGGGAGGGCATGACGAGGGTGGGGTCCGAGGCCCCGGCGGGCTCGGGCCGCGCCGCGTCGCCGAGCCGCCCCCGCAGCCCGTGCCGGTGCAGCAGATCCACCAGCTCAACGCCCCCGACCAGCTCCAGCGGCTTGCCGTGCGCGAAGGCGTACGAGCCGGGCCCGAAACCGGAGGTGGTGACCAGGACGCCCTTGTTGGCCCCGGCGTCCTGGACCGTGCCGTACAGATCCCGGACGGCGGTGGGCGGCACGGTGGCGCGGTAGCGCTTGACCTGGACGACGATCTTCCCGCCCCGGATGGGCGCCGGGTCGACGGCGTCGATGTCCACGCCCCCGTCGCCCGAGCGCTGGGTGGTCACCGCGCGCATGCCCATGGCCCGGAACAACTCGGCGACGAGCCCTTCGAAGGCGATGGGGTCCATGGTGTGCAGGTCGGGTTCGTCGCCCAGGTACGGCAGTCCGGCGCCATGGGTGACGACGGGGTTGCCGACCTCGTCGGGCCGGGGCCCCGGGCGGACCGGGGTCAGCTGGTCCGGGCGGGCGGCGAGCTGTCCGCGCAGCGCGTCGGTGAGACAGCTCACCGGGTCGACCTGGTCGAGCCGCAGCTCGGTGAAGAGATGCCGGGGGGTGCTCACGGAGGCCAGCACGATCCGCGAACGGTGCCCGGTGGCCGGGTCGTTGTCGTCCACGAACCCGTTGAGGACGACGGAGCGCAGCGCCCCGTACGCGTCCGAGGCGTGCAACTGGTGCAGGACCAGCAGGACGGACTGGGCCAGCAGTTCCCGGTACAGGGCCCGGCGCCGGGTGACCGGCAGGGCGGTCTCCCGGTCGCGGTCCTCGGTGGCGACGTACCGCACGGCCTTCGCCTCGGGCACGGCCGCGTACGGCGGCAGCTCCCAGTCCAGGACCAGCCGGCGGGCGCCCGGCTCGTAGGCCGCGGACACCTGGCGGGGGAAGTCGTCCGGCCAGGCCGTGGAGGCGTAGAGCGCGGCGGTGAAGTACGCGACGACCGCCTCCGGTTCGCCGCGCCGGACCCCCTCGCTGATCTCGCCGATCCCCGCGTTGTGCCCCCGCACCTCGGCCCGGCGGCCCTCCGTCCACCGCTCGTACTCCGCCTGCCGGTCGGCGAGTTCGTGCTGCCGCCGCGCCTCGGCGGCCTGCGCCGCGTGCCAGTCGTGCTCGAACCGGGCCCGCGCCTCGGCCTGCGCCCGCCGGGACGCGTTCCAGCCGCCCGGCGCCGGATAGTGCGCCGGGTCGGGCATCGCGACGGGCACGCCCAGCGGACCGGGGTCGAAGGCGGGAAGGTCGACCCCCCGCAGCAGCGCCGACGGCCCGAAGCCGGGTATCCGGCAGCCGGTCACCAGAATCCGCTGCAACTCCCCCAGCCGGGCCTCCAGTTCATCCGTGCGGCGCCGCGCCTCGCCCTGCCGCCACTCCTTGTACTCCCGCGCCTCCTGATGGCGCCGCTGCTGCGCCGAGCGCGCCTGCTGGCGCTCCCGCTGCGCCTCGGCGGCCATCAGCCGCTGCTGCTGCCGCTGCATCTCCGCCCAGATCCCCACCAGACCGGCAGACCGACGACTCATCCGTTCCCGTCCTCCCACCCCACGAACACCCCACCGAACGAACCCCTACCGTACGAGCCTGAGCACCGGAAGCCTGCCGTGGGCGCCCACATAGGCGGGCGGCCCCGGCTGGTAATGGTGATCCGGCGGGGCCCACACGTGGTAGCCGCCCGGCACCCGCTGGATCTTCATCTCGACGGTGCCCCCGGGCTGTGCGTCGGCGGGGTAGTCCGGGTGCAGCCACAACCGCCGGTTCTCGTCCGCCCACATGGCCCAGGGGAGGGTGTAGGCGACGGCGCCGACCTCCATGCCGGAGATGGTGTCCGGCTGCATGTCCTCGGGGAGCAGCGCGCTGTCGGGGACGGGGGCGTACTCGGGGACCACGGGGAGCGGAGCGCCGGTGCCCTCTATCCCCTCCCCCCGGGCGATGACGAGATCGCCGACGCCGTCCAGGATCCAGAGTTTGGGGGTTTGCCGGGTGCGCCGGGCGAGCATCTCGGCACTGAGGTACCGGTGCAGATCGAGCGCGGAGACCAGACCGTCGGCGTCGAGATCGGCGGCGCCGGTACGCAGTCCATGGACGACGGCGGCGGTGAACACGGAGAGGCCGGACAGGTCGTCGTCGCCCGTGCCGGGGGTGGTCTCGAAGGCGAGCTGGATCTCGTCGGTGGCGCTGATGACGACCGTGCCGCTGCCCCGGAAGGACCCGCCGACCCTGATGCCGGGCTCCTGGGCATCCGGCCGCTCGCCCTTCGCGCCGGGCCGGATCGCACCGCTGAAGCAGCAGTCCAGCAGCAGCACCTTGCGGTCCGCCCGGCACAGCTGGAGCTGCTCGCTGACGAAGGCGGCGGGCACGGCGTACGACTGGAGCAGCAGGGGTTCGCGCAGGGTGTCCGTACCGGCGAAGAAGAGCCGTTCGTCGTAGTCCTTGATGCCGTGGCAGGAGAAGTAGACGAGGAGTTCGTCGTCGCGGGCGGCCTCGGTGAGGAAGCGCTGGAGGACCCGCTGGACGACATAGGCGGGCTGATCGAGGACCGGGGTGACCCGATAGTCGCCGACGGCGGGGTCGCCCAGCACCCGCCCCAGCTCGGCGGCGTCCCGCAACGGGGCGCCGAGCGGGTTCCACCGGTCGTCCTCGTAGGCGCCGGTGGCGATGAGCAGGGCCTTACGCAGCCCCATCGCCACCGCCCTCGCTCCGCAGGAACCGGTCGATCAGCTCCTGCTGCTGGTGCGCGGTGAGCCCGGTCATCTCCAGACTGTCGTCCCCGAGGACGAGCTGCGCGCTGCGCCCGGCGGCCCGCTCCGACCACGCCTGGACGACGGCCACGACGGCGTTGATCAGCTGCGGCGCGAGGGTGACGACCACGGTCCCGGCGACCAGCAGTTCCCCGGCCTTGCTGCCCTCGGGCGGGGCCCCACCGGCGAGCGGCTCGGCGCTCCCGACCGGCTGCCGCAGCAGCATCTCCCGCAACTGCCGGGCCGCGTCCGCGCGTTCCCGTGCGTCCGACCCCGAGCCGGTGTCCACGACGATCCGCACCTTTGCGTCACTCATGGCGAACATCCTGGCAGAAAAGGGGAGTTGGGGGGTGGGGAGCGGATATGTGCGGTACGGGGGAGGGGCGGCGGAGGGGAGGTGGTGGCGCGGGAGGCGGTGGAGGTGCGCGAGGCGGTGGAGGTGCGCCGGACATGTCTCGCGCCGCCCACCCGGTCGGTACCGGGGAGCGGCGCGCGGGGGATGTCGGTGCCGCCGGGGGGAGGTGGCGGTCGGCCGGTGGGGGCGTCGGTGCCGCCGACGGGTTGGGGGCCCGCCGGTCGATGGGGTTGTCGGTGCCGCCGGAGGCGATGCGCGGTGCGCCGTACGGGTCAGCCGTCGGCCTTGGCGACGCCGATCGGGCAGGACACGCCCGTCCCGCCGATGCCGCAGTAGCCCGCCGGGTTCTTGTCCAGGTACTGCTGGTGGTAGCCCTCCGCCGGGTAGAAGGCGCGGCCCTCCGCCGGGCGGATCTCCGTGGTGATCTGCCCGTAGCCCGAGCCCGTGAGGACCTTCTGATAGGCCGCGCGGGACGCCTCGGCGGCGGCTGCCTGCTCGGGGGAGTGGGTGTAGACCGCCGAGCGGTACTGGGTGCCCACGTCATTGCCCTGGCGGAAGCCCTGGGTGGGGTTGTGCGCCTCCCAGAACGTCTTGAGCAGGGACTCGTACGAGATCACCTTCGGGTCGAAGACCACGCGGACCACTTCGGTGTGACCGGTCAGGCCCGAGCAGACCTCGTCATAGGTGGGGTTCTCGGTGGAACCGCCCTGGTAGCCGACCAGCGTGGTGTAGACCCCCGCCGGGAGCTGCCAGAACTTGCGCTCGGCGCCCCAGAAACAGCCGAGGCCGAAGTCGGCGGTCTCCAGGCCCTCGGGGTAGGGGCCGAGCAGCGGGGTGCCGAGGACGGTGTGACGCTCGGGGACGGTGAAGCCCGGCTCCGGGCGCCCCCGCAGTGCCTGCTCGGGGGACGGCAGCTGGGGCGTGCGGCTGTGCAGGAACATCGTGGTCTCCAATCGGGGTCGGCTACTTCAACGCGGGGGGTTCCCCGGGAATTCCGATCGCCGCGGATCCTTCCGGGCCTCACCCCTGTACCCCTGCACCCCTCCACTCAACGCAAGCGGATAGATCTATCCAGATAGTGCTACCGTTGCGCGCAGCAGCAGCAGTCGGCGTCAGCCCTGCCGGGATGGCGCCTGCGCACATGAGGGTGAGAGGAGCTCCGATGTCACGCAAGGTGTGGCTTCCGCTCGGCGCGGTCGTCCTGATCGTGAACGCGGTGCAGTGGGTGGTTTCCGAAGCGTTGGCCGCGGCGGCCTGGACCGATCCGCCCTACAGCTACGCCAGGAACTACATCAGCGACCTGGGCGTCCCGGAATGCGGCGTCACCTTCCAGGACCGCGTCATCTGCTCGCCCGACCACACGCTGATGAACGTCTCGATCATCGCCGAGGGCGTTCTCTTCGCGATCGGCATCCTGCTGCTCGCCCGGCTGGTCAGCGGTCGTACCCGCAAGATCGTGACGACCCTCGCGGTCGGGCACGCCATCGGGTTCCTGCTGGTCGGCGTCTACCACGGTTCGGAGAGCGGGCCGAGCTACGGTCTGGCGCTGCATATGATCGGCGCGGGCATGGCGATCCTGGGCGCGAACACGCTGGCGATCATGTCGGGCACCCTGCGCGGCCTCCCCGTGGCGCGGTCCTACCGCGTGTTCAGCGTCGCCGTCGGGGTGCTGGGACTGCTGAGCCTGGCCCTGGTCGGGATCTCGGTGGAGACGGCCGGCGCCTTCGAGCGGGCCAGTGTCTACTCCTGGCTGCTCTGGAGCGTCGTGACCGGCGGTCTGATCCTGGCCGGGAAGCTGCGCCGCCCGGCGGTCGTGGAGAATGTCACGGTGTGACCGAGCAGACCAGATCCACGCGACCTCCGCTGCGCGCCGACGCCGAACGCAACCGCCGGCTGATCATGGAGACGGCCGAGCGGCTGTTCGCGCAGCGCGGGTCCGTCGTCCCCCTCAACGAGATCGCGCACGCGGCCGGGGTCGGGGTCGGCACCGTGTACCGGCGCTTCCCCGATGTGCAGTCACTGCTGGACGCGCTGTTCACCGAGCGCTTCACCGCGTTCATGGAGATCGCGACGGCCGCCGCGAAGGACCCCGACCCGGGGCGCGCGCTCACCACCTATCTGTTGGAGGCGGCGCGCTGGAGGGCCGATGACCGCGCCCTGGAGGTCATCCTCGGCAGCGCGAGCATCGAGGCGGAGCCCATCGCGGGGATCCGCGACGAGTTCGGCCGGCGGGTGGACGGGCTGGTCGAACGGGCTGTCGCGGCGGGCGTGGTGCGCGAGGACTTCGCCAGCGCGGATGTGTACGCCTTCCTCTACATGATGGGGGCCATCGCCGACCGCACCCAGGAGGTGGCCCCCGGCGCCTGGCGCCGCTACGCCGACGCCATGCTCACGGGCTTCGGCCTTCGGGCACCGACACCGGAGCCCACGGCCGCGATGACCGACGGGCAGGTCCGCCGGACGACCTGGCCGCGACCGGCGGAGGAGGGGTGAGCGGGGGCGGCCGTGGCTGTCGCCGGGGCCGAAAGGGGCCCGGTGGACCCCGTGGACCCCGTGGATGTCCGGCACCCCCCTCCGGGAGGCGTCCCGCCCGCCGAGACCGGGACGCTCACGCTCTCAGAGAGGCCAGGCTGCCGCCGTTCGCCTCGAAGCCCGCCACCGCCAGGGCCCGGTACACCGCGAACTCGGCCGCCGGGTCCTCCGAGAGCGTCCAGGGCAGGGCGCCCACATGGCCGTCCACATGCACCAGCTGGCCCATGGCCTCCGCCCAGCGCTCCGAGCGGACCAGGAAGAACACCAGCAGATGCCGGACGTGCGCCAGCATCGGATCGTCCGCGCGGGCGGAGTGCACCGCGTGCAGGGCGCCGTGGATCGCCTTGGTCACGACCTCGCTCTGGTAGAAACTCGCGACCAGATTGACCTCGGGCAGATGCTCGAACACCGCGAACAGCGGCATCGCCGCCAGCAGCGACCCGCGCGGCGCCCGCGCCGCCGCCGCCTCCGCGAACGCGTACGCCAGCTCCCGCGAGCCGTGCCACTTCTCGCACCAGTAGTGCAGCGCCGCCAGATGCGCGCCCATGTGGTTCGGCGCCCGGTCCAGGATCTTCAGCCAGAGCTGCTCGAACTCCTCGCGCGGATAACCGAGGCCCCGCGCCACCGAGAGCTGCACGATGTACGGGATCGGGTCCCCGGGGGCGAGCAGCGCCGCCTCCTCGCAGGCCGCCCTGGCCTCCTCCATGATGATCCGGAAGTCGTCCGTGCCCGGCGTCGCCGTCCGCCACGCCTGCTGGACCAGGAACTCGGCGTGCACCGCCGCGCCGCCCGCGTCCTTCGGCTGCTCAGCGCGCCACACCCGCAGCCACTGCCCGCCCGGTGTCTCACCGACCCCGCCCGGCCGCTGCTGGAGCTCCAGCGACGCCGCGCCCGCGAACGCCTGCACCCGCTGCCAGCGCGTCTCGCCGTCCGCCGGAGTGCCCGCCAGCAGCTGGGCCGCCGCGCGGTGGTCCTGGCCGCGCTGCACCACGTCCAGCACATCCAGCAGGTCCTGGTCCGGGCCCGGCATCCGGATGTCCAGCTCCTCCTGCCGGACGAAGCCGTAGTTCGCGGGGTCCGCCGCGTCCGGGTGGCCGGGCGGGACCAGCCCCACGGCCCGCCGCCGGCGCAGGGCGACCGGACCCAGCACGAAGCCGAGCATGAGCAGCGCCATCAGGACCCAGAGAATCTCCATGCCTCAAGCGAACCAGACCACGCCGACAATTGGCCAACCCACCGTCCCACCTGTGGACAACCGCCCGCGACCGCCTGTGGACAACCACGGGCCCTCGTCCGTGGACAACCGCCTGACCGCGCCGTCCCGCCCGGCGGACTACGCTCGGGGCCCATGAGCGACAGGCACATCAGTCAGCACTTCGAGACGCTCGCGATCCACGCGGGCAACACCGCCGATCCCCTGACCGGAGCGGTCGTCCCGCCGATCTACCAGGTGTCCACCTACAAACAGGACGGCGTCGGCGGACTGCGCGGCGGCTACGAGTACAGCCGCAGCGCCAATCCCACCCGCACCGCCCTGGAGGAGAACCTCGCGGCGCTGGAGGGCGGCCGTCGCGGTCTTGCCTTCGCGTCCGGGCTCGCGGCCGAGGACTGCCTGCTGCGCACCCTGCTCGCCCCCGGCGACCACGTGGTGATCCCCAACGACGCCTACGGCGGCACGTTCCGGCTGTTCGCCAAGGTCGTCGCGCGCTGGGGCGTCGAGTGGTCGGTCGCCGACACCAGCGACCCCGACGCCGTACGGGCCGCCCTCACCCCGAAGACCAAGGCGGTCTGGGTGGAGACGCCGTCCAACCCGCTGCTCGGCATCACGGACATCGCCGCCGTCGCCCAGATCGCCCGGGACGCGGGCGCCCGGCTGGTCGTCGACAACACCTTCGCCACGCCCTATCTCCAGCAGCCGCTGGCGCTCGGCGCCGATGTCGTCGTGCACTCGCTGACCAAGTACATGGGCGGCCACTCCGATGTCGTCGGCGGTGCGCTGGTCGTCGCCGACGAGGCGCTCGGCGAGGAACTGGCGTACCACCAGAACGCCATGGGCGCGGTCGCCGGGCCGTTCGATTCCTGGCTGGTGCTGCGCGGCGCGAAGACCCTGTCGGTCCGGATGGACCGGCACGGCGAGAACGCCACGAAGATCGCCGACATGCTCACCCGGCACGCGCGCGTGACCCGGGTCCTCTACCCGGGCCTGCCCGACCACCCCGGCCATGAGATCGCCGCCAAGCAGATGCGGTCCTTCGGCGGCATGGTCTCCTTCCAGGTCGCGGGCGGCGAGGAGGCGGCCGTCGAGGTCTGCAACCGGGCCCGGATCTTCACGCTCGGTGAGTCCCTCGGCGGGGTCGAGTCCCTGATCGAGCACCCGGGCCGGATGACCCACGCCTCGGCCGCCGGTTCGGCCCTGGAGGTCCCGGGCGACCTGGTCCGGCTGTCCGTCGGCATCGAGAACGTCGACGATCTCCTGGAAGACCTCCAGCAGGCGCTGGGCTAGCCGCGCGAGGGTGCCCACCGGGCTCACGGGCCGGTAGGCGGGCGCTGGGCTGAGCCGCCCGCAGGGGTTGCCAGCCTCTCAGGGTGCGCCGGGCTGGGCCGCCCGCAGGGGCCCGCCGGGCTCACCGACCGGTAGGCGGGGCCCTGCGCTGACCCGCCCGCAGGGGTTGCCAGCCCCTCAGGGTGCGCTGGGATGAGCCGCCCGCAGGGGTCCGCCCGGCTCACCGGCCGGTCGGCGGGGCCCTGCGCTGAGCCGCCCGCCGGGGTTGCCAGCCCCTCAGGGTGCGCCGGGCTGGGCCGCCCGCAGGGGCCCGCCCCGCTCACCGGCCGCACGGCGGGCCCTGCGCTGACCCGCCCGCAGGGGGCACCGACCGCTCAGCGGGCCCTGGGGCCGAGCCGTCCGCCGGGCTCACCAGCCGGTCAGCGGTGGGGTCGTCTCCGACGGCGGCTCCACCCAGGGCCGTACGGTCAGCGCCCACACCGTGAACGCCACGCACGCGGCCAGCATCAGCAGCCACAGCAGCCGCAGCGCGACCCGGCGGCGGCGCAGGGCCCGGCCGCCCCGGCGGACGGCGTCCCGGTGCAGCTCGGGCGGGACCGGCGGGGGCCGCCGCTCCAGGATCCGCCGGGCAGCGGCCTCACGGTCGGCGCGGCTCATGACCCCGGCCGCTTTCGCCGGGGGCCGTTTATGAGGTCGCTGGCTTCGGGGCCCGTACCGTCGGCGCGGCTCATGACCCCGGCCGCTTTCGTCCGGGGCCGTTTATGAGGTCGCTGGCTTCGGGGCCCGTACCGTCGGCGCGGCTCATGACCCCGGCCGCCTTCCCCCCGGGGCCGTTCACGAGGTCGCCGCCTTCGGGGCCCGCACCGGGGGCGTGGCCCGGCGCGGGGGATGCAGCAGTGTCGCCGTGGCCCGGTCGCACAGGGCGTGGACGCGTTCCACGGGGAGCCCGAGCAGCGCGGCGGTCTGCTCCTCGGCGACGCCCTCGAACAGCCGCAGCACCAGCACCAGCCGTTCCCGGGGGCCCAGCACGGCCAGGGTGCTGTCGGGATGGGGGCGGGCCCGCCCGAGGGCCCCGTACTGGTGCCAGGCGGAGCGCGCGAAGCGTCCGGCGAGATACTGCCGGGTCCGGTCGTACGGGTCCTCCCCGCGCAGCCGGTCCCAGGCCGCGTAGGTGTGGGCGAGGGACAGGGTGAGCAGGTGCCGCGCGCGGGGATTGGCGTCCGGGGTCTCGGCGGTGAGCAGGGTGGCGGTGTGCAGCAGCCGACCCGAGGCGCCCGCCGCGAACGCCGCGAACTCCTCGTCCCGGCGGGCGTCCCGCACCGTCCGCCGTGCCTGAGCCTGTGCCCGTGCCCACACCGCGCCTCCCCCTGAGGCCGTTTTGAGGCCGTCCTGAAGCCTTCCCGGAGCCGTCTCCCGAGGGGCGGCGCCGGAAGCGACCGCCCTCGCCTCATGGGAGACCGGCCGCACCCCGCCGGTCAAGAACCGTGCACGGCCGGGGACACGCCGGTGAGGGTCAGGACAGGCCCGGGGCGTCCGCGCCCGGCGTGTCCTGGGCGGACATCCGGGAGGACAGCGCCCGGTTGAAACGGGTGAGGAGCGTGCAGAACGCCTCCCGCTCCTGCGGCGTCCACTCCTCCGTCAGCTCGGCCATGAGCTGCCGGCGGGAGGAGCGCACCTCGTCCAGCCGGGAGTGCCCGCGCGGGGAGAGCTGGAGGACCACCGCGCGGCCGTCCTCGGGGTGGGAGGTCCGCTTGACCAGCCCGGTGTCCACCAGGGGCGCCACCTGCCGGGTGACGGTGGAGGAGTCGATGCCCATGCTGGAGGCGAGGGCCTTGACCCCCATGGGGCCCTCGTTGTCGAGCCGGTTGAGCAGCAGGTACGCGGCCCGGTCCATGGAGTTGCGGACCTGCCCGACGCCACCGAGCCGGGTCTGTTCGGCCCGGCGGGCGAACACCGCGACCTCGTGCTGCATCGCGTCGAGAAGACCGGTGTCACCGACGGTCGTCACGTCCTTCGTCACGTCCGTCGTCATGTCCATCGACATGTCAGGCGTTGTGGGCATGGCCAGGGGGCTCACTTCATGCTGGGTGCCAAGGTTGGGGGACAGGGTACGCGGATGGAAGGCGGGCCGTACCGGCGCTGCGGAAACCGGTCTCGGTGCTTGGTCACACCCGCGTGTGCCGCCTGTGAACTGCGAGACTTGAGTCATGAACCACCGCAGGACCGCCCCCGCCGCCCCCTCGTCCCCGGTCACCCTGGACGATGTGCGGGGCGCGCAGAAGATGCTCATGGGCGTGGCGCGGGTGACCGCGATGGAGGGCAGCCGCTATCTGACCCAGCTGGTCGGCTCGCCGGTGCACCTCAAGTGCGAGAACCTCCAGCGGACGGGTTCGTTCAAGCTGCGCGGCGCCTATGTGCGGATCGCCGGGCTGCTGCCCCAGGAGCGGGCGGCCGGGGTGGTCGCGGCGAGCGCGGGCAATCACGCCCAGGGGGTGGCGCTGGCCTCCGCGCTGCTCGGGGTGCGGGCGACGGTGTTCATGCCGAAGGGCGCCCCGCTGCCCAAGATCAGCGCGACCCGGGAGTACGGCGCCGAGGTGCGGCTGCACGGTCAGGTCGTCGACGAGACGCTGGCCGCCGCGCAGGAGTACGCCCGGACGACGGGGGCGGTGTTCATCCACCCCTTCGACCACCCGGACATCATCGCCGGGCAGGGCACGGTCGGGCTGGAGATCCTGGAGCAGTGCCCCGAGGTGCGCACGATCGTCGTGGGGATGGGCGGCGGCGGGCTGGCGGCCGGGATCGCGGTCGCGGTGAAGGCGCTGCGCCCGGACGTACGGATCATCGGGGTGCAGGCGGCGGGGGCGGCGGCGTATCCGCCGTCGCTGGCGGCGGGCCGTCCGGTGGCGGTCGAACTGCCGACGACGATGGCCGACGGCATCAAGGTGGGCCGCCCCGGGGATGTCCCGTTCGCGATCTGCGCACAGCTGGTGGACGAGGTCCGTACGGTCTCCGAGGACGCGCTGTCGGCCGCGCTGCTGCTCTGCCTGGAGCGGGCGAAACTGGTGGTGGAACCGGCGGGGGCGAGCCCGGTCGCGGCGCTGCTGAGCGACCCGGCGGGGCCGAGGATGCCGGAGGGACCGGTGGTCGCCGTCCTGTCCGGGGGGAACGTGGATCCGGTGCTGATGGAGCGGGTGCTGCGGCACGGAATGGCCGCGCAGGGCCGCTACCTGGCGGTTCGCCTCCGGCTGACCGACCGTCCCGGGGCCCTGGCCTCGCTGCTGGGGGCGTTGTCAGTGGTGGACGCTAACGTGCTCGATGTGAGTCATGTACGAACCGATCCCCGGCTCGGGCTCACCGAGGCGGAGGTCGAACTGCACCTGGAGACCAAGGGCCCGGCCCACTGCGCCGAGGTCGGCCAGGCCCTGCGTGACGCGGGGTACACGGTCATCGACTGAGGCGGCGACGAGGGCGGCGGGGCTCGCGCATAAACCCGTTGTAAGACGCGATACATCGCGTTATGGTGTCCGGCGTGGCGGACGCGTACCCCCGCCACCATCCCCTTCACGCACACCCCTGTGCGGAACAGAACACCACCTTCTACGCTTCTCAGACTTTCACCACTCTTCTCGAATCAACCTGATCATGTGGAGACTCATATGCCAGGCGCCATCTACGCCGAGGGTCTGGTCAAGACCTTCGGTGACGTAAAGGCACTGGACGGCGTCGATCTCGATGTCCCGGAAGGCACCGTGCTGGGCCTGCTCGGGCCGAACGGCGCGGGAAAGACCACCACCGTCCGCTGTCTGACCACCTTGCTCCGCCCCGACAGCGGCCGTGCCGTCGTCGCCGGGATCGATGTGCTCAAGAACCCGAACGACGTCCGCCGCTCCATCGGCCTGTCCGGCCAGTTCGCCGCGGTGGACGAGTATCTGACCGGCCGGGAGAACCTCCAGATGGTCGGCCAGCTCTACCAGATGCGGTCCAAGGCCGCGAAGGTCCGGGCCACCGAGCTGCTCGACCAGTTCAACCTGGCCGACGCGGCCGACCGCCCCGCGAAGACCTACTCCGGCGGTATGCGCCGCAGGCTCGACCTGGCGGCGGCGCTCGTGGTCCGCCCGCCGGTGATGTTCATGGACGAGCCCACCACGGGCCTCGACCCGCGCAACCGCCAGCAGCTGTGGGAGGTCATCAAGCAGCTTGTCTCCGGCGGTACGACACTCCTGCTCACCACCCAGTATCTGGAGGAGGCCGACCATCTCGCGCACGACATCGCGGTGGTCGACCACGGCAAGGTGATCGCCCGCGGCACCTCCGACCAGCTCAAGGCCCGCACCGGCGGCGAGCGCGTCGAGGTCGTCGTCCATGAGCGCGAGGACATCGCCACGGCGTCCGAGATCCTGCGGGGCTTCGGCAAGGGGGACACGACGGTCGAGGACCACCAGCGCAAGCTGACCGTCCCGGTCACCGGCGGCGCGAAGCTCCTCGCGGAGATCATCCGCGAACTGGACACCCGGGGCATCGAGATCGACGACATCGGGCTGCGCCGCCCCACCCTGGACGACGTCTTCCTCTCCCTGACCGGCCACATAGCCGAAGAGGAGTCCGCGGACGGCACCGCCCCCGGCAAGTCCCCCAAGCAGAAGAAGGAGACCGCGCAGTGAGTGCCGTCACCGACGCGGTGCCGATCGCGCCGCCCACGAACCCGGTGATCCAGTCCGTACGGGACTCCCTGGTGGTGGCCCGGCGGAATCTGATCCGGATGTCCCGCATCCCCGAGATGATCATCTTCGGCCTTTTCCAGCCGATCATGTTCGTCGTGCTGTTCAGCTATGTCTTCGGCGGCTCCATGGACATCGGGGGCACCACGGACCCCGCCGTCTACCGCGAGTTCCTGATGGCCGGCATCTTCGCCCAGACCGTCACCTTCGCGACGGCGGGCGCGGGCGCCGGAATCGCCGACGACATGCACAAGGGCCTGATCGACCGCTTCCGTTCGCTGCCGATGGCGCGGGGCGCGGTGCTCACCGGGCGCACACTGGCCGACCTGGTGCAGACCGCGCTGACGCTCTTCGTCCTCGCGATCGTCGCCCTCCTCGTCGGCTGGCGCACCCACACCAACTTCGGTGAGGTACTGGGCGCGTTCGGTCTGCTGCTTCTGCTCGGGTACGCGTTCACCTGGGTCGGCGCGCTGATCGGCCTGTCCGTACGGACGCCGGAGGCGGCCACGTCCGGCGGTCTGGTGTGGCTGTTCCCGGTGACGTTCGTGTCCAACGCGTTCGTGGACAGCAGCCGGATGACGCCGTGGCTCCAGCATGTGGCGGACTGGAACCCGTTCAGCGCGACGGTGCAGGCGTGCCGGGTGCTGTTCGGGAACCCGGGGGTGTCCCCGTCGGACGCGTGGCCGATGCAGCATCCGGTGTGGGCGTCGCTGATCTGGTCGGTCCTGATCATCGTGGTGTTCCGGACGCTGGCGGTCCGGAAGTACCGGAGCGCGGCGAGCTGACGGCTCCGCCGCTGGACGAGGCGTGCGGAAGGGCCAGGACCGGGATGGGGTACCGGTTCCTGGCCCTTCGCCACATCCACATTCACATTCACATCCGTACCGTCGGCGTTCAGGGCCTTGTCGCGCCCTCGATCGCCTCGAAGATGTCGGAGTTGGTCTCGCGCTGCCACGCGGGCTGCTCCGGCCAGTCGGCGACGTACGACGGCTTCGGGTCGGGGAAGTGGGCGAAGATCTGGGCGATCCAGCAGAGCGAGACGAAGCGCCCCTTCTGCTCCCGGGTGAGCCGCGCCGCGCTCCGCCCGCTGACCCGCAGAAACTCACGGACCTGACCGCAGACGACGGCCGCGGACTCGCGCTCCCAGTCGGGGGTGTCCTCCCAGGGCGTGATGTAGCCGGGCTTGGGCTCCCCGGGGAAGTGGGCCTTCACACCGGTGATCCAGGCTTCCCGGAACATCCGGCCGTCTTCTTCGGGGTGTGCCACGCCAATGCCTTTCGTCGCGTCGATCTGCCGAACTCAGCACGCCTGAGCGCCTGCTGCCGGAAGCCGTACCCTCGAATCATGAGTGCCAACATCGGGGCACGGCTCCGTGATGTTCGCAAGCGCCGGGGCATGAGCCAGCGGGAACTCGCCGACACGTCCGGGATCTCCCTCTCCCTGATCCGAAAGCTGGAGCAGGGCGACCGAGCAGACACTCGCCTGGAAACCGCACGCAGCCTCGCCGCCGCCCTGCGGGTCCCCACCACCCGCTTGATGGCGGACGCCGTAGAGGAAGGCGCGGGACGGGCGACGCGCGACCAGTGGGAGCCCGTGCGCCGGGCGCTCGTCATCCCTCCGACGGGTGACGACGGCCTTGAGGAGCCCACCCTCAAAGGGGTGCGCAGCGCACTGCGGCACGCGATGCCCCTCTTCTCCGGGGACCGCTTCGCCGAACTCGGCGCGATCCTCCCGCCCCTGCTGCGGGACACCGACGTACTCGCCCGGCACGATCCGGACGGCCGGGCGGTCCGCGTCAAGCTGATGCAGCTCACGGGGTGGCTCCTGACCCAGACCCGGCAGTTCGACATCGCCGAGATGGCCCTCGAACGCGCCCTCGACGAGTCCGCCGACCGCCTCCAGGCAGCCTCGACGGTCAGCACCCAATGCTGGCTCCTCCTGCGCCGAGGACGTATCGCACAGGCCCGCGAACTCGCCACGGAGTGGGCCGACGACACCGAGCCGCGCATGTCCAGGGCCACCCCGTCCGAACTGAGCGCCTGGGGCTGGCTCCTGCTCCGTGCCTCGGCCGCCGGTATCCGGGACAACCGTCCGGGCGAGGCGGAGCACGCGTTGCGTCTCGCGCAGTCGGCAGCCGTGGCCATGGGACGTGAGTTCGCGCCCGCCGAGGATTTTCTGCGCACCTTCGGCCCCGTCACCGTGGCCCTGAAGCGCACCGAGAACGCGATGATCTCCGGCCGACCGGACCAGGTGCTCCACCTGGCGACCCAGATCCCCGCCGACAAGCTGAGGCCCACGTCGAACAACCGGAACCGCCACCTGCTCGACGTCGCCGACGCCTATACCCGCACCCGGCGGTACGGGGAGGCCGTCGAGGTACTGCAAGGGATCAACGCAACCTCACCGCAGTGGCTCCCGAACCAGCGGTACGCCCGCGACATCATGGAACGCGTCGTGGGCAAACGCCGCACCCTCACACCGGAGATGCGGACGCTCGCGGATGTGGTGAGCCTGCCGGTGTGACGCCGTGTGGCAGTGACCGCGTACAGCTCCGCCCGAGCAACGGCCGATGCCCACCCCCGAACACGTACACGCCGCCCTCGGCGATTGCGACCCCCTCGCCCACCAGCCACCTCGTGGGCGCACCCTCACGGCGTGACGCCCGGCTGGCCGGCCCTTCGCCGTGCCGGGGGCCGGGCTCAGGAAATCGCGGCATCCCCCACCGCCGTACGCTGGCCGGAGAAGGTGGTGACGCATGTCGGAAGAACTCGCACGCAATGTACGACGCTACCGGCGCGCAAGGGGGTACAGCCAAGAGGAACTGGCCCATCGATCAGGTCTGTCCGTCGGTCCGGTGCGGCGGATAGAGCAGGGGCAGGACGGGTTTCGGATGGAGACCCTTCACTCGATCGCACGTGCCTTGGGCGTGAAGACGTCCGACCTGATGGCGCCAGGGCCGCCCGAGCCGGTGAAACTCGAAGACCCGAACAGCCAGAACCTGCGTGAGCTGCGTATCGCGCTGACGCCCGCGCTCAGCCTGGCTCCCGCCAGCAGCCCGGTGGGCGACGAGCCCGATCTTCACCGTCTGCGCAGAATGACGCACGACAACTCTGTTCTGTACTTCAGCGACACCTATACGAGCATCGCTGCGGAACTGCCCGGCCTCATCAAGGCGGCGAATGACGCCGTGACCTACTTCGACTCCGGGGAGCAGCGGGCAGAAGCGCTTGTTCTCCGCTCCCAGGCGCTCAACGTAGTGGGCCGATATCTGACCCAGGTCAGGCAGTTCGATCTGGCTCATGTGGCGGCGAGGAGCGCGATCGAGGACGCCAAGGGCGCGGGAGACGACCTTGCCGCAGCGTCCGGCGTGGGCGGGATGTGCTGGCTCCTCATCAGGACTCAGCGGTTCGACGAAGCCGAGGACATCGCCGTCGCGACGATGGATGTGGTGGAACCCAAGATCATGGGCGCTACGCCGGATCAGTACGCCACATGGGGCGGCCTGGCGATGGAGGCGGCGGCTGCCGCCATTCGCAACAACCGTCCCGAGGAAGCCGTGGCGCTGCGCCGGGCAGCCGGTACCGCGGCCAGAGCGGTCGGCAAGGGGCACAAGAACTTCTTGCGGCACTGGTCGCGGTTCGGTCCCGTCACCGCGGCCATGAAGGAACTCGAAGACCACATGATCGTGGGCGATGCACGGTCCGTGATCCGGAAGTCCAAGGACGAGGAAGCCCTCCAGGAGAAGCACTGGAAGCGGCTTGGCGGGCCCAGCACGAACGACGGCCACCGCTACCGGCTCGACCTCGCGCGTGCGTTTGTCCGTACGGGAGACCCCACGGCGGCCATGGAGGAGCTGACCCACCTTGATGAGGCCGCACCCCAGTGGTTCTGCCACCAGGCATCGGCGGCGATCACGTTCGAGGAGATCTCGAAGAAGCGTCGGACCCTGACGGCGGAGATGCGGAGGGTGGGCGCCCGCCTGGGCGCTTTCGCGTAACTGCACCACCCAGATGCACTTCTGACGATACGTCGGCGGAAGTGCATCGCTGCCTTTCTGGTTGCCGGCCGTCACCGCCCGTAGCGTCGACGCATGGCCACAACGGACACAGACCAGACGGCCGTGCCGCCCCAGGACTGCGGCCTCGGCACCCTGGTCAAGGACATCGACCGGGACCTGGTCGGCGTAGTGATGGGGCACTACGGCAGTGACCGCGTACAGCTCCGCCCGATCAACGGCGGCACGGAGTGGGACGCCTTCACCGTCAGTCCCCTCACCGCGCGCGAAGAGCTGAGGGTCCGCAACGCGGCGCGCAACGCGGCCTCCAGACAGCGCCTCTGAGCGAGCACCGACCACAGCCACAGCCACAGCCACCGCCCACCCCGAAGCGCGCGTCGACCGACCGCCGGCCGACGCCCCCGGAGACCCGATGCCCACCCCCCGCAACCCCCTCACCACCCCCCGCCCCGGCCCACCCGACCCCACCCGCTGCCCCTGGTGCCGAGCCCTCCGCGAGGCCCTCCACACCAGAGCCGCCCTCGGTGACATCGACGGAGTCATCCGCGCGCGTGACCTCCGGTCACTCCACGAGAACCGCGCCCACCAGGGCCGCCGACCCGAGCCCGGCCCCGCAGTCCCCTGCCCACCGGAGCGCGTCCCCGCTCTCCCGCACCGACCCGAGCCCGCCCCCGCAGTCCCGCCCCCGCCCCAGCCCACCCCCGCCCTCCCACACCCCACCCCCGCACAAGCACACGCGCTCGGCGACCCCGACCCCGACCGCGACCGCGACACCCTCGCCCACCGCTACCTCATGGGCGCCCCCCTCACCCGCCTCGCCCACGACTACGGCGTGGCACCCGGCTGGCTGGCCGCCCGGCTCGACGCGTGGGGCATCGCCCGACCGGCGGAGACGACAGCCACCCGGTGAGGAGAAAAAGAAGAAACCCCTGCCCTGTCGATCCGGCCGTCCCCCGATCGACATGAAGATGTGGAGCCCCTGCTCCACGATGGCGGGACAGCACCCGCCACCCGCGAGGAGAGGCACGGCACCCCATGGATCAGCTACTGCGCGTCATGAACTTCAACGTCTCCAGCGACGGAGTAGCCGCCGGTGAGGCCCAGGACCAGACCCTTGACCAGCCCTTCGGCTTCGAGCACCCCGAACGGCTGTTCTCCTGGGCCGGAGCCACCGCCAGCTGGCCCATGCGGACGGATCCCGGCGGTACCCGTGGCCTGGACGACTACTTCACCCGCGATTTCGCCCGCAACATCGGCGCCGAGATCATGGGCCGCAACAAATTCGGCCCCCAGCGCGGCCCCTGGCAGGACCATGAATGGCAGGGCTGGTGGGGCGACGAGCCCCCCTTCCGCACCCCGGTCTTCGTCATGACCCACCACCCGCGCCCCTCGTTCACGCTCAGCGACACCACATTCCACTTCGTGGACGACGACCCGGCCACCGTCCTCGACCGGGCCAAGAAGGCCGCGAACGGCCAGGACGTCCGGCTCGGCGGCGGGGTCTCCTCCATCCGGCAGTTCCTCGACGCCGGCCTGGTCGACACCCTGCACGTGGCCGTCTCGCCCCTGAAACTCGGCTCCGGAAGGCGCCTGTGGGAGTCCCCCGAGGACCTCCTCGACCGCTTCCACCTGGAGGTCGTGCCCAGCCCCAGCGGCGTCAGCCACCATCTGTTCTGGCGGAAGTGAGGAGGCAAGGGACGACGGGTAGGGGTACGTGGCGGGCCCGGGGACAGTCCAAGGGCAGACGCTCAGAAGGAGGTGACCGGGTGAAACCCCTGGTCATGGCTGGACGGCGTATCCCCCTGGCAGCACTCGTGGCGGCGGCCGTCATGGCGGCTGCCTCCTGTGCCTCACCGAGCGGCGGCGAGTCCGAGTCCGAGTCTGGGTCCGGGTCCGGGTCCTCCTGCGAGTACCTGGTCGAGTACGACACCCGCACGTACACGGGCCTCGCCAACGCCGACTTCACGATCGGTGAGGAACTGGGCTCCGCGACCGTCCCCCCGTGCGACGACTCCCTCGACGACGAAGACGGCCCGGACTCGCCGGACTCACCGACCTCGACGATCGCCTACGCGGTCGAGGGCGTGGACCCCAGCATCGCCATCGCCGTGGAGGACGCACCCGACGGCGTCCTGTTCGTCGCGGAGACTCTCGACGGCGATCTCCCTCCGGAGATCGAGCGGCTGATCGGCGGTTCGTGACGCCGAGTACGGGACGCGGGCCGAGCAGCACAAGACCCCCGGCATCCCTCAGGACGCCGGGGGCCTCAGCCGTCGAACCCGAACTCGAACCCGATCCGGAACCCGGACCCGAACCGAACCGAACCGAGCGGAGCGTCAACCGCTGTACGGCTCCGCCTTCAGGATCCGTACGGACGCCTTCCGGCCGTTGGGCAGCTCGTACTCCACGTCCTCGCCGACCTTGTGGCCGAGCACGCCGCCGCCCAGCGGGGACTGCGGCGAGTAGGTCTCGATCTCCGAGCTGGCGTACTCGCGGGACGCCAGCAGAAAGGCCAGGGTGTCGTCCTCGTCGCCGTCGAAGGCGATGGTGACGACCATCCCGGGGGCCACGGTGCCGTCCGTGGTGGCCGGGGCCTCGCCGACCTGGGCGTTCTCCAGCAGCTGGGTCAGCTGGCGGACCCGCAGCTCCTGCTTGCCCTGCTCCTCCTTGGCCGCGTGGTACCCGCCGTTCTCGCGCAGGTCCCCCTCCTCGCGCGCGGCGGCGATCTTGGCGGCGATCTCCGTGCGCGCACGACCAGTAAGGTAGGCAAGCTCTTCCGTGAGCTTGTTGTGCGCCTCCTGGGTCAGCCAGGTGACGTTCTCGCTGGTCTGGGTCACAGGGTGCTCCTCGTCGGTACTGGGAATACAAAGCATCGCCCTACTCAGAAGGATGTTCCTTCATGAGTGGGCGAAACCACGAGCCTAACAATTCAATGGCGATACGGGGAGGACATAAGTCACCAAAATCCCGTCAACGCAGCTCAGCACGGAGGTATTGGTCAGTCGGCGTGACAGCCGAGCAGCTCCGCGGAGGTGGCCGGGGAGGTCGTACGGAGCGTGACGACCTCGGTGCCGCCGGAGGCGTCGTCGCCGTCGAAGCGGAAGTCGGCGCGGCCCACCTCGGCGCCGTCCGCCGACTGGGAGCGGACCGTGCAGTAGCCGGAGGCCCCCGCGTCCTTCTCCACCTTCAGCCTGACCTGCACCGCGTCCTCGCCCAGCTCGAAGCTGATCAGCTCGGCGCTGATCTTGTTCTGGCCGACGTAGTGGTAGCCGAAGTAGCCGAGCAGCAGGATCAGCACCGCGCCCATCGCCGTCCCGACGATCCTCAGCGTGCGGTCGGCCCGCTCGTCCGAGGCACGGCCGTAGCGGCCGTCCGGCCGTGGCGTGGTCACCGTGCTCATGATCGTCCTCTCGGCCGCGGGTGGAACAAATCCGAAGACGCTGTCCCAAAAGGGGCCCCGGAGCCGGACTCCGGAATTATTGGCCCTCCGATTCGGTCACTATAGAAGCCGCCCGTCCGCCGCGGACCCCCGCCCCTCGCCCATCCGGGCCCATCCGGGCCCATCAGGCGGGCCGGGCACCGACCATCGCGCCCGGTCGACCCCCGGGCGCCTATTCACCGAGGATTGAGTCTTGACTGACCAGCTGCGACTGATGGCCGTGCACGCGCATCCCGACGACGAGTCGAGCAAGGGCGCGGCGACCATGGCGAAGTATGTGTCGGAGGGGGTGGACGTGCTGGTCGTGACCTGCACGGGCGGCGAGCGCGGCTCCGTCCTCAACCCCAAGCTCCAGGGTGACACCTACATCGAGGAGCACATCCACGAGGTGCGCAAGAAGGAGATGGACGAGGCCCGGGAGATCCTCGGGGTCAAGCAGGAGTGGCTGGGGTTCGTGGACTCCGGGCTGCCCGAGGGGGACCCGCTGCCCCCGCTGCCGGACGGCTGCTTCGCCCTGGAGGACGTCGAGCACGCGGCGGGCGAGCTGGTCCGCCGGATCCGCTCCTTCCGGCCCCAGGTGATCACCACGTACGACGAGAACGGCGGCTATCCGCACCCCGACCACATCATGACCCACAAGATCTCCATGGTGGCGTTCGAGGGCGCGGCGGACACCGAGCGCTTCCCGGAGGCCGAGTACGGGCCCGCCCACCGGCCGCTGAAGCTGTACTACAACCAGGGCTTCAACCGCCCCCGCACCGAGGCGCTGCACCAGGCGCTGCTGGACCGCGGCATGGAGTCGCCCTACGGGGACTGGCTCAAGCGGTGGGACGAGTTCGGCCAGAAGGAGCGCACGCTCACCACGCATGTGCCGTGCGCGGACTTCTACGAGATCCGGGACAAGGCGCTGATCGCGCACGCCACGCAGATCGACCCCGACGGGGGCTGGTTCCGGGTGCCGCTGGAGCTCCAGAAGGAGGTCTGGCCGACGGAGGAGTACGAGCTGGCGAAGTCTCTGGTCGATACCTCCCTCCCCGAGGACGACCTCTTCGCGGGCGTCCGGGACAATGCCTGACATGAGCGCAAGCGCAAGCCTGGCAATGACGAACCTCGTCACCTTCGCCGCGAAGGAGCTCGACGAGGACAAGGTGACCCCCGGCGTCCTCGGCTTCATCGTGTTCGCGGTGATGGCCCTGGCCGTGTGGGGCCTGATGAAGTCGATGAGCCGCCATATGGGCAAGGTCGATTTCAAGGAGGCGCCGGAGGATCCGGCGGCGGAGGCGGCCGAGGCGGCGGACGCTGCGGACGGGGGCGTCCGCAAGACCACGACGGCGAGCACCGCCGGCGCCGCCGCGGCACCGACGGCAGGCGGCGACACCCGGGCGTAGTCCCAGGTCGGGGCGGGCTCCACAGCGAGTGCGGGGCGCCACGCGGTCCGGGACGGCGGCCGACGCCTCCCGGCGCAGGGGACTGGAGGCCGCGGCGGCGCAGGGCACTGGCGGCTGTGGTGACCCAGGGCCTGGAGGCCGTGGCGACCCTGGGCACTGGAGGCCGCGGGCCGCCGCGGGGCCTGGAGGCCGTGGCGACCGTGGCGGCCCGACGGCTGGACGGCTGGAACCGGTCGAGGCACGCCACCTCGGCGGCCCGGACCACCGGCCTGGGCTGTGCGCGTCCGCGATACCGGCGCTGGTCTGCGCCCTCGCTGGTACCGGCATCCTGACCATCACCCACCGCGTTGACACTGACACGTACGGCCAGGGCGGCAACCGCGCCCCACCGTGCCGACTGGCTCCACCTCTCCGGCGGGGCGGATCTCAGCGCGACGCCGAATGTCACCGGCTCGGTTGCTCGCCGTTTTTTCCTGTCGAAGAAGTCGGCGACTGCTGCCAGGGCAGACCCTGCCGAAATGAGCTCGATTCCTATGGATTTCATGAGGGTTTCCTGTCAGCTGTTCGGGACAGTGCCTCGTTGAGACCGGCATGCTCGCAGCCACCGGATCTCTCGGGTGTGGAGGCGTATGCAGCCCGCGAAACGAATGAGCCAAACCAAATGAGCCAAACCAAAAAGAATAGGCCAACCTGCGTCGGGTGAGAAACGTCCCCGATCGCCCCGCACGGTAGTAATCAGCCCCAGATTCGCAATGTCTCCGCAAAGGGACGTACGGGGTCACCGGTTCGGAACCCTGCAACAACCTGCTGTTGCGGACGCAAGTGCCACGCGGCATGCTGACCCTCTTGGCAAAAACCAAGCAAAGCCAGCCCCGCCCAGAAAAGACACACGATGCTCGCCAGAGGCCCCTTACTCCTCGTCTCGACAATCGCGGTGCTCATCCACGTCGCCGCACTCTTCACCGCCGCACAATGGGGCCTGAGGGCGTCACTCAACTTCATTCCCCCGGCCGCCGGATCACTCTTCGCCGTCTGGCTCGTCCACAGGAGCCGGAGCGATATCAATGGCCGCCCATAGGAAGGGCGCAGGGGGCTGACCGCGGGGCAGGGTGGGGAATCTCCCCTGGATAGGGTACGGAGCGCTCCGACTGCCGGAGTCGTACCGCCGTCCTGGCGAGCACCGCGGTCACACCCCCTGGTGTGCCACCGCGCGCAGGCCTTCATGTGCACCAGGTGCGGGCTGCGGGCCGTGATTTGAATGGGGTGGGAATGTCCAGTCACCGGCTGTCCAAGAGGGGCCGCTACATCGCGTGGGCCACGACCGGCGTCGTCGTGGTCGCAGGCGCCGGGATCGCGGCGCAGACCTCCATGGCCGCCACGAGCTGGCCCGCGCAGAAGACGTACACGGGACGGGCGTTCGACACCTGCACAGCGCCCTCACTCACCGCGATGAAGGCATGGAAGACCGGCTTCTACGGCGCCGCGGCGGTCTACATCGGCGGCAAGAACCGCGGCTGCGCCCAGCCCAACCTCACCGCGTCCTGGGTCAAGTCCGTCAGCACCGCCGGCTGGCAGCTGATCCCGCTCTACGTCGGCGCCCAGCCGCCCTGCCAGACCAGCAGGAACCCGGAGAGGTTCACCGCGTCCACCGCGGCCTCCCTCGGCGCGAGCAACGCCAACGACGCCATCGCCAAAGCAGCCGCCCTCGGTATGAAGCCCGGCAGCCCCATCTACCTCAACATGGAGTCGTACGACATCACGAACAAGGCGTGCAACGACGCCACGCTCACCTACGTGCGCTCCTTCACCAAGACCCTGCGGGCGAAGACCTACCGCGCCGGCTACTACGGCTTCAGCAGCTCCAGCGCCAAGGCCATCGCCACCGCGAAGGACCGGACCGACCTGCCCGGCAACCTCTGGTACGCGCTGTGGAACAACAAGAACACCACCACGGACGACTGGCCCTGGGATCCCAAGCTGTACACCAACCACAGCCGCGGCCATCAGTACATGGTCAACAGCAAGGAGACCCGTGGCGGCCACACCATCACCGTCGACCGCAATGCCTGGGACGCCCCCGTGGCCCTGATCGGATAGCAGCAGCGTCTCCTGGCGCGGTCGCGCGGGCGGTCCCGGAGCAGGCGCGGCGGCGCGGGCTGCCTACTGCCCGAGCCGCCCCGCCCCCCAGCACCGAACCCCAGCGAACCCCACCGTTCTCCTCAGCCCCCCACCCCCACCACCCCCACCCCCATGACCTCCCGCGCATGGCGGCTCGGGACCATGCCCAGGCGCCAGGCCTGCCAGCCCGCCTCCAGGCTGATCCCGCGTTCCAGGAAGAGCTGGTACGTCTCCGCGTACTCGGTGAGTTTGGGGTCGCGCATGGTGTGGGTCGTGCGGGCGAGCTGGGCCAGTTCCTCCTGGGCGACCGCCGTGCCGACCTCGACGCCGCCCGGGGCCGCGTAGGGCAGGAGGGTGCAGCGCAGGAAGCGGGCCCAGTCCTCGCCACGCCGGTCGCCGTACGAGGCGAACAGCGCCGCCGCCTCCTCGCACAGGTCGAGCGCCTGGGGCGTCTTCGCGTTCCCGGCGTCCACCACCGCCAGTTCCAGACAGGTCCACGCCTCGCCGTGGGCGACGCCGATGCGCTGGAAGTCGGCGCGGGCGTCGACCAGGAGCTGACGGGCGAAACCGGAGTTGCGCAGGGAGCCGGTCTGCGCGGCGCGCTGGTCGCGGGTGACGCGGGCCGAGTGGTGCCGGGCGCAGGCCAGCCCGTACACGTCCCGCATCCGGGAGAACATCGTGCGGGAGCGTTCCAGGTCCCGGACCGCCTGCTCGCGGTCGCCGCTCTCCTCCAGGGCCTGGCCGAGGTAGTACAGGGTCCACGCCTCACCGCGGGCGTCCTCGTTCTCGCGGTGCCGGGCGGCTGCCGCGCGGAGTTCGTCGACCGCCGGGGAGGCGTCTCCGGCGACCAGGTGGGCGCGGGCCAGCTGGGTCAGCGCCCAGGCGGTGCCGCGGGCGTCGCGGGTGCGGTCGTACAGCTCCAGGGCGGCGTGGAGGGAGGCTTCGGCGCTGTCCGTGTCGCCCAGGCGGACATGGAGCTGGCCGAGCTGGAAGTGCGCCCATGCCTCGCCGTGGACGGACTCGCCGGCGCGGTGCAGGGCGAGGGAGCCGGTGAGCAGGTCCAGGGCCTCGGCGAGATGCGCCCGGTCGCGTTCGACGGCGGCCAGCGCGTGCATCGTCCAGGCCCGGTCGGTGGCCAGTTGCGGGGGCGCCTGGAGGTCGAGGGCCTCGCGGAGCTTGGCCGCCGCCTCCACCAGATTGCCCTGGTGGTGCAGGGTGATGCCGAGCGAGCACAGGGCACGGGCCGCGCCCGCGTCGTGATGGGCCTCCATATAGAGGTCGACGACGGAGGTCAGCGTGGTGCGGGCCTTGTCGAGTTCGCCGAGCTGGCGGGCCGCGATACCGGTGCGCCACTGCACCGAGCGGATCAGCAGGCCCTGGTCCACCGCCTGCGCCAGCTCGCTGATCTCGCCGAGCCGGTAGAGGTCGCCGCGCAGCAGGCAGTAGTCGCACAGCGCGCCCAGCAGATTGAGCACCGCGCCCTGGTCGACGCCCTCGGCGTGCCGCAGGGCGGCGGTGATGAAACTGGACTCGTCGTCCAGCCAGCGCAGCGCCTCGTCCAGGGAGGTGAAGCCGTGCGGGCCGAAGCGGTCCGAGCGGGTGGACATATTGCCGTCGACCAGGCGCAGTACGGAGTCGGCCAGCTCGGCGTAGTTGACGATCAGCCGCTCCTGCGCTGCCGTGCGCTCGGCGGCCTCCTCCTCGTCCAGCAGCCGGGCGTGGGCGAAGGCGCGCACCAGGTCGTGCAGCCGGAAGCGGTCGCCGCGCACCTGGTCGATCAGCCCGGCGCGGGCCAGCGCGGTCAGCTGACGGGTCGCCTCGGCCTGGTCGGTGGCCAGCAGCGAGGCCGCCGCGGCGGCGCCCAGTGAGGCCCGCCCGGCGAGGGCGAGCCGCCGCAGCAGCCGCCGGGCCGGGTCGGACTGATCGGTGTAGCGCAGCCACAGCGCCCGCTCCACCGGGTCGACCGGCCCGTACGCGCCCAGGTCGGCGGCGAGCTGGCGGGGTGAGCGGGCGCCGAGCGAGGAACCGGCGATGCGCAGCGCGAGCGGCAGCCCGCCGCACAGCCCGGTGATCCGGTCGCCGGACTCGGCGTCGTACGGCCCCGAACGGTCCTGCGCCACGGCCCCGAGCAGTTCCTCCGCACCGGCCGCCTCCAGGGGCGGCACCGGCAGCTGATGCACCGACGCCTGGAGATCGGGCGGCAGGGCGAGCGGCTCACGGGCGGTGACCAGCACCAGGCTGTCGGAGCGCTCGGGGACCAGGGTGCGGATCTGGCCGAGATCGGAGGCGTCGTCCAGGACGATCGTGACCGGTACGCCGGTCAGATGCTGGTGGTACAGCTCGCTGAGCCGTTTGACCTGCTGATCGGCCGACGACCGCTCACGGAAGAGCAGTTGCTCGCGCGGGGCGCCCAGCCGGTTCAGCAGATGCAGCAGCGCGTCCCGGGTGGACAGCGGCGGCTCGCCGGTGGTGTCGCCGCGCAGATCGACCACACAGGCGCCGCGGAACTGGTCCCTCAGATCCAGCGCGGCCCGCACCGCGAGCGTCGTCCGGCCGCTGCCCGGCGGGCCGTGCAGCACGACCACCGTCGGCCGGGTCCGGGTGCTGGCGCGGCCCGCCTGGACCCACTGCCGGATCCGGGCCATCTCCGGCCGCCGCCCGGCGAACGGGCCCGACGGGTCCGGGAGCTGACCGAACGACTGCTCCAGCACGCTCCGCCCCCGCGCCGCCCCGCTCTTGTCCGCGCCGAACAGCCGGGGCCCCGGCTTCTTGGGCCCGGTGGACGCGGCCAGCACCCGCTGCTGGTCCAGGAACGGCCGGATACCGCGCACCTCCAGCGCGGTCAGCCACTGCAACCGCAACTGCTCCGGCCCGCCCGGCTGCCCGACCGCCCCGGCCTGGTGATGCGCGGCCGGCAGATGGGCGCCGGCCACCTTCACCACCGTCGCCGCGGCGCCCACCACCCCGACGGCCACCCCCGCGCCGACCGCCGTCGTGGCGCCGGTGCCCAGCGCCAGGTCGGCGACCACCGCGGCGACCGCGCCCACGCCCGCCACCAGCAGCGGCGTCCCGCCCCCGTCCCGCGCGTACCGCTGACCGAACGTCAGCCGCCCGGCCTCGGACTCGTCCAGCGCCCGGGTGTACGCCGTGTACTCCTCGGCGGCGGTCCGCGCCATCGTGTCCAGCGCGCCCCGCGCCCTGGACATCAGCACCTTCGCGTCCGTACGGCCTCCTGAGCGCCGTACCTCCTCCTCCACAGCCCGCGCCAACAGCCTCTCGGCGTCGACCCGATGACTGTCCTGCATGTCCCGTCCCCCTCCGCAGACCAGTTCGTCGGTCAAGTGTCCTGCGGACGGGGCACGGTGGCGAGGGGGCGATCGGGTTCCGGACGGGTGGGGGGGGGAGGGCGGACGAAGGGATACGGCGGTCAGACGACGCCGAGATCGACGGTCACGGAGAACGGCACGGCCGCCTCGATCACACCGGTGAACATCTCGCCCTCCCGGTACACCCTGGTCGCGGGGTCGAGAACGTAGGTGTAGACGATGGGGACACCGGTGGCCGCCTGCTCGACGCGCCAGTAGAAGGGGATGCCGGCCTTGGCGTACTGGTCCACCTTCACCACGCGATCCGTGGTCTCCGAGCCGGGTGAGACGACCTCGACGACCAGGAGGAGGTGCTCGGGCCGGGTGGGCGTGAGGTCGATGGTCTCCGCCCGGTAGACAACGACGTCCGGGCGGCGATTGGTGAGCGGGACGTCCTGCAGACGGACGTCGAAGTCCGTGTCGGCGTTCCAGTCCGGGCCCGCTGCCGAGTCCAGCGCATTGGCCAGGATCCGGCCGAGCCGGTTGTGCCGCTTGGACGCGCTCGGACTCGCGACGACCATTCCGTCCACGATCTCGATGCCGGCGCACTGCTCTTCGGACCAGGAGTCGTACTGCTCCGCGCTGATCTGCGTGTGCATCCATGTGGGCGCCACCATCTCGGCGGTCATGGTGTGCCTCCTTCGTGGAGCCTCGGTGGTCCAGCGGTGCTCGTGCCCAGCGTACTGTCCAGCGATCCCGGAACAGCCGATCGCCCTGTGAGAGGCCGGTCCGCATGCATCGGGTGGCCGGTGTGACCTCGCCGTATCAGCTCCAGCATGCCGACGATCCCGTCGATTCGTGGCCCTGGACGTCGGTGGCGCTCACACCTCTCTGATGATCACGCGGCTCGCGTAGAGCTTCGACCAGTCGTCACGGTCGGAGGCCAGGACGACCGCCGGGGCCCGGACACGGAGCGCGAGTGCGGCGACGAGGGCGTCAATGGCGTACATGTGCCCTTGCAGTCCACCTGCCTCCCGAAGCAGCGCGAGCGCCTGGGCGTCGAGCACCAGCGACCAGGCGGGCTGCTCCTTCACGCAGCGTCCCGTCCGGCGTCCTGAGAGTGGTCTTCCCCGAACAGCTCGCGACGAGCTTCTTCGACCTCTGGCTCCGTCAAGGCGCCGTGATCAGCCTCATGCGAAGCAACGATTTCCGCGAGGCCGTCCATGGCGAGTTGGTGTCGGACCGCCTCGGTGATGTAGCTGGACACGCCACGGCGTCCGGCTCGTGAGCGAAGCTCGGTGAGGAGGTCGGCAGGCATGGACACGGAGATGTTCTCCGTGCCTCCGGCACGGGTGGACTTCATTTGACACCGAGGCTGCTCTTCGCCCTCACGGCCGTGGTGGCGGCCATGGCGATCGGCGGCTGCCTGGGGAGCGGATTCCGGGGTATCTAGCGCACCACGGACACGAAGCGGGAGTGGGTCACGGAGACTGGGAAGCCGGGGACCGGCTGACAGGCGAGGGTGCGGGCCGCCTTGCCACCCACGGTCCTTCCGGACGGCGGGCCCGCCACGAGCCGGGTGCCGCCCTCGGCGCCGTGCTCCTGCGGTCGGCTCCGCCCGGTGTCGGCCGGACAGGCTCCGCCGGGCCCTTGGACGAGGGTCGGGTGGGGCGGGTCGTCCGCGACCGGCCAATGCCCCGTCTCTCCCACGGGCCACCGTCCCTCCGTCGCGTGTGCATGGGTTCCCGAGTGCCGCGTCCCTGTCTGCTCGTTCCTGGAGGGCTCCGCCGGCGACGCCGAGCGCTGGAGGCGGCATCCGCGAGAGAGGACGTCCGCCTCCGGCCGGCGGTCGAAGGGATTCAGCGGACGAGGATCAGCCCGCAGCTGTACGCACGCGCGTGGCCGATGCCCTGGGCGAGGGCCGCGACGAACACCTTGGGGTCGGTGACCGTGAGGGTGCCTTTGATTTCCGCGCGAGCGATGCGCAGACCCTTGTGCGGTGCCGGGCTTGAGACGCTCGGAAGCATGCGCACGGCGATCCGATCGGTGTCGGTGTCCGCTCCGATGCGGATGACGCCGTCCGGGGCGATCGCGGGTTCGCCGGGCGGTTGGAGGCGGCGCGCGAACCACCCCTTCACATGTTCGGGGCGGGTGTGGGGGACGCGGGTACCCCGGGTCTTCGGCGGCGAGCCCGGTGCAGGCGGAATACTGCGGACGGGGTTGACAACCGTGCGGAAGGCGACCCGGTCGCCGAAGCGGAAGGTGCGGTCGAGGGTGAGGGGCTCCGGCTTCTCGGCCAGGGCCGCACGAGGGATGCCGCTCCAGTCGGCGGGCAGTGACGACTGGACGACCAGGTTGAGCCGCGCCTGACGGAGGTCGACGGTCCAGGTCGACAGGATGCCCATCTGGGCACGCGGGTCCGAGCTGCCGTCGTCCACCCAGCCGGGGAAGCCGCTCATGACGGTTCGGTGCATGTCCTGTGCGTCGATGAGTGATTTCCCGGCGAACGGATGACGGGCATCCAGGGTCAGCAGGGTCTGCGCGGCGACGAATCTGGCGGCCCCACCCGCGCCCGACGGCGCATTCGACACGGCGGTGTTCGTGTTCACAGGATGATGTCCCATCCACGGGCATGCGCGGCGATGGTGATGCGGTGGCGGGTCTCCCAGCGGAGGCTGTGGGTCCCTCCGTCCGCTCCGAAGTGCACGGGCTGGTCGGACAGGGGGCCGACGCCGGGCAGTGGCCGCCGACTCTCGATCCAGGCCCATGGGCGTACGCGCGGCACGGCAGCCGACGGTTCGGCTTCATGTCCGACGGCGTCGGGAAGCAGAGCGTGTGTCTCGAAGGCTTCCTTGAGCAGGCCCGGAGCGATGCCGACAGCGAGGTCCCCCGACGGCGGACAGGCTTTGCGGCCGAGCCAGAGCAGCCTCCTCGGGTACTCCAGGGCGTGGGCGACCCGTTCCAGGAGAGCCCTGTCCTGGTGTTCCAGACCGACGAGGAAGGCGGCGTCGGCGAGGTACCAGCGCTCGGTGATCAGGCTGTGGCGGCGAACCTCTGCGGAGACGAGCGCTCCTGACACGGGGTCGGCGGTGACGTACTTCGGTGAGCCGTACCATGCCGGAAGCTCGGCGCGTCCGAACGGACCGGGCTCCGGGGCGTCGTCGGACGGCGGCAACGGCAGTGGGTCCGTGGTCGCTCCGGCAGCTCGCCGGTGGTCGGTGATGAGGTCACGCGGACGCAGCGGATACCTTCCGCCGCCGACCGTGTGGTAGTCGCGGAGCGACGTGCCGGGCCGGTCGGCCCGCACCCCGAAGCGCAGCTCGGCGAGTTGCCCAAGAGGTTCTTCCCGGGGTAGCCCGAGAGCTGCGGCGCACAGGCCGATCACGCCCGACTTCGTGGGGCGGCTGTGTGTGTCGCGACGGGCGAATCTGCCGGTGATGCCCCAGGACTGAAGGGGTCCGGCCAGCCGGACGAGGAGGACGTGCGAGCCGTTCGTGTCGCTCACGGGGTGAGGTCCTCGGCCCGTTCCACCACGGACAGCGACTCCGGCAGCTCCAGCTCTTCCAGGAGCAGGTCGATCTCAGGGTCGTACGTGAGCACCCGCGTGGTGCGCAGATCGCCTCGCCGGCGGCTGACGAAGGTGTGGTGGCGCAGCAGTCTGTGTACGGCGGCGGGTCCCGCCGGTCCTTCCCCACCAACTGACAAGGGCCCCTCGTCGACCGCCTTCTGAAAGGCGGACGCGTAGTTGTAGGGGCGTTCCCCCTCGAAGGCGAGGACGAACGCCGGGAGTGATCCGGTGGACGCGGTGGAGTTCTTCTTCGCCTCTGGAAATGCCTCCACGAAGGAGTTCACGAACTCCTTCTCGGCCTCGGACGCCACTTGCTCGGCCTCGGCCTCGTTCATTCCGGCTGCCCTCAGATTGATGCGAAGCTGCGTACGGTCGAGGACAGCGTGTCGATAGAAAGTGCCGGAGATCAGGGACTGGTATCCGGTCATGCCCGCGCCCGCGTCGTCCGCGGCGTCGAGGAAGTCGAGAGCGTTGCGTTTGCGATCGAGCTTCGCGTCATCGGCCGCCGCGTAGAAGTCTTCGATCTGCTCCGCCTCGTGCACGGTGAAGGCGTGCCCTGTCTGGACGGCGCCGTCGACGTTCGGCGAGTCGGGAATCTCGGCCAGGAACCGACCGTAGAGGGCGATGTCCACGGCGTCGCGAGGAGCGAGGGCCAGCAGAACGGCGTCGCGGGTGGCCTTGGGCAGCGGAGGCAGGGCGACGGCCGTGGCGGCTTCCTCGGTGGCCTCCTCCGTCTCCGGTGCTGTCGCGTCCTTCTTCCTGGCTACGCGCCGTGCTTTCTTCGCCGCCTCGGCGTGCGCCTGGGCTTCGAGATAGCTGTCGCGCCACTCCTCGACCTCCGCCGCCCGGTCGACGATATGGCGCGCGATCCTCGCTCCGGCGTCGGACGGCGCGAAGATGAGCACCTTGGTCAGATTGGCCACGGTCTTCTTCTTCGGATCGCCGAATTTGAGACCGCTGGCTTCCATCACCGCGCGGGCCGTGGCCAGAGCCCTGTCCCGGTCCCAGTCATGGGCGGACTCAAGTTCACGTCCGGCCAGAAGGGCCCACTCCCGGGTGCGGACGCCCATGCTTCGTCCCTTGAGCGCCCCCAGGCCGGCGTTGGCCCGGTTGCGGGCGTGGACCCGCTCGGCGCGCCTGCGGGCCTGGCTTGTGATCATGTGGCGTTCCACACCGCCGAAGACCAGCGATTTGGGCTGTCCGTTCTCGTCGCGTACGGGAAGGACCGCAGCCAGGGTCTCGATGAGATGCAAGGAGAGGAACTGGCTCCGAGGTGACTCGGTCACGGGGTGGTGTCCTTCCGTGTCGTCGTTCGCGTCATGGCTTCTGCCGGTGCTTCCCGGCCGCGCCCCGGCGGGGTGTGGAACTCGACCGACCACTGATAGGCGACGCGCGCCCTGCGGTCGTTCCATTGGATGAGGTCCTCGGTCAGGACGGCCCAGGACGGTGGGGGCTGTTCGCAGGACCGGAGCCGGGTGATCGCGTGCTGGAGGTGACGCCAGGGAACGCGCCGGCTCGCGACGACACGGTCCAGGAGCCGCTGAGCGCCGGGATTGTCCGGCCCGTGTCCGGTCCCGTCCCCGATCCTGCGGGCCGCGGCGCCGAGGCTGCCGTGGCCGTAGGAGGGGGTGGGGCGCCCCTGGTGGTACAGCGCGAACAGGAAGGCCACCTGTTCGAAGAGGTCGCGGTGGTCGTCGCCGCCGTACCAGCCCGCGCGGATGTGCGCGTTGGTCCGGACGCGGGCCCGGCGGAGGTCGGCGAGTGTCCCGTACTCGCGGTTGCGGACGAGCGTGGTGAGCCAGGTGGTGAGCGCCGGGCTGTCGTGCGGGAAGTGGAGCGGCTCCCTGTCCGTACCGGCCGAAAGATTCTGCTCAGTCAAGTGCGATCTCCCCTCGAAACTCGGCCGGGGCCTGTTTGCCGGACATGGCCCCCTCGAAAAGCTCCACGGCCCGGGCCCGCGCTCGGTGATTGCGGTCGCTGGGCGGCAGGGTGTCGAGGCGCTGGAGCAACTGGGTGCGAGCCATGCCCATCAGCGTCATGGCGTAGGCGACCAGGGGAACGGTGACCGGGTCGTCGTCGTCCTCGAACCCCCGGTCGATCACGTCGTCCAGCAGTTCGTGGAAGGGTTCCTCGGCCGCGGGCCAGAAGGCGTACCGGGCGTCGAGCCGCGTCACCTGACCTACTTCCTCGGCGGCCCTCATGGCGGGGAACGCGGTCTCCGCGGCCACGATCGCCGCCTTCTTCAAGGTCCACGCCAGGTATTCGGCGATGACCGAGCCACGGCGGGACGCCCGGTAGAGATGCGCGGCCATGCCCGGGGCGTACGGGTAGGCGCCATGGGTCCAGATGACCGGGAGCGCCTTGTTGGCCAGCAGCCCGACAGCCCAGAGCTGGTAGGGCGCACCCTGCCGGGTCTCCTCGTACGGGTCCTCCACCTCTGTTCGCCGGTACGGGAGAAGCGACCGCAGCCGCGCGTACATCCCGGTCCGGTCGTCCCTGACCGCGCCGTACAGGGCATGGGCCTGCTGCCAGAGGGCCCGGCTGGGCGACGGCCACAGCGGCTTTGCCACGCCGGTCGTCGTCTTGCTGTACACGGCGTCCTGGAGATGACGCGCCGGGTCGAGTTCCAGTACCTCACCGGCTCCGATCAGAACCCGGTCGACCAGGACCTGCCCATGCGGCCCTGGTGCCGGACGCAGCAGTACGGAACGTCCCAGGGAACTGTGCAGATCCGCGGAGCTTCGCGGCGCCCTGGGCTTCGGCTTCTCCTTGAACCGGCGCCGCTCGAAACCGTCCGTGGTCCAGGAGGTGTTGAGCGGCTTCCCCGGCCCGTCGGGCGGATAGAGGTTCAGGCGCAGCGTCTCGCCGAGCGTCCGCCCCAGGGCGACGACCCGGATCCGTCCCACCAGCCGTCCCGCCGCGAGGTTGGTGATCTTGGCACCGAGCAGATCCCCGGACATGCGGGCCCGGCCATAAGGGCCGTAGACATGTTGTGTGAGGGTGGCGCGGAACGCGTCCGCCGCCGGGAGCGGGTTGTCGCGTTCGAGGTGATGATGGTCGAAGTGCTGGTTGTAGTCACCGGCATGCTCGATGATCAGCTGGGCGGTGCCGGTGCCGCTCTTGCGGAGATCCCTCGCCAGATCGGAATTCTGCGCCAGGGGCTCTGTGGGGTGAAACAGGTCCCAGGAGTCCGCCGGCTGCCGCGACAGCCAATCGGAGACCGGGGCGAGGGTCTTGCCGCCGAGGATCCAGGCCGTCCAGTCCTCGTCGGAGGACGGACAGATGCCGGCGGCGAAGCAGATGGCCAATAAGTACTCGATGACGGCGACGGTCTCGCCCGGCGAGGCACAGTCGAGGGCGGCCAGATCGTCGGCCTGCGTGAAGAGCCCGCACAGGGAGTGGTGCGCCGTCGCGCCGTCGAGGGCCACGGCGGGGACACATGGCTGTAAGCGAGGGTCCCAGCTGAGGCGCTGCCCCGCAGGAACCAGCGGTCGGGCCTCGTGCACGCCGTGACACCTCCTTCTGGACCAACCGGCATGAAACTAACAGGTGGTGGCGCTGGCGGGGGCGCGTTCCGCGGCTTCCAGCCGCTGTCCCGCACTCCATGAAATCCGGAGTGCGGGACACCCCCGCCCACGCGGGGAAAACCCATTCCAGAACCCTTCAGGCTCCCGACGGGCCACTCCCGCAGTGAGCGGGAAGTGCTTTGGCGGGACTTGAAGCCGCTTGTCCGTGCCGGAAGCGGACCATCCGGCCGTAAATATCGACGCAGGATCTAAACTTCGGGGTTGCCGATGTCTCGGCAACCCCGGCCGTACTCCACCGGAGAACGGTGAGTTGCGAGTGGTTCCCGTTCCGAGCGCACGGGACGGGAACCACTCGTTGCTGGGGCAGGCCGTTCTCGACGCGTTGATTGCGTCGAGAACGGCCGTCTAGCAGAGGTAGTCGACCACCTTGGCAACGAATGCGCTTACCACTGCCGCCACCACGAGGAGGACCAGGTCCTCCCCGCGCCGCCCCAGCCACTCACGTGCTGCTTTCGCCATTTCTCTCCTTCCGTGTCGGGGCCCGCAGCACCGCGGATGCAGAGCTGCGGGCCCCGACACGGCGTGGATGGGTGGGGCAGCACGGGAGAAGTAGTACACCAATGGGCGCTCCTGGGGGCGAGTTCAGGCCACCTGAGTCAGGAGATGCTCACCCGTATCTAATGGAGCACCCTCCAAGCACCCGACTTCCAGCAAAAGACCCGCAGCCGATTCCCTTGAACAGCGACCCCCTGCAAGCGCGGACGCGGCCGATCCACCTGGCGTCGTACGCAATCTCCGTCCCGCCCTCAACGTGGCTGTCGACGCATGAGGATGCTGAGCCTCGTCCACGCGTCCTCGCGGCGATCCGGTGCGGAGGCGAGGACGGAGACGAGGGCCACGGCGAGCAGGACGACCGCGTGGAGAACGCTGGCTGACCTGCTCAAGCGCAGCGTGTAATGGAGTAGTTGGTGGAACGGGAACACGGGCCATCCTTATGTCCGGAGCCGGTTCTCGGCTGCTGGGGTGATGGCTCCAGACTGGCGGCGGCGGCACGGTGAAGGCGAGTTGCGCCGACCTCCGTGCCACGATTTCCGCACGTCAGCGCCCTGAGGTCATACGGCGGCGGCTGGATTTCCGGGCACCGGACACAGAGATGGACACGGGCACGGACAAGAACAGGGGCGGGACGGTGGCGGCTTCGGTGAGACGCGAGCGAGACGCACTGCATGGCATGCTGCAAGGGGCGTGGGAAGCCGCAGGGCTGACCTATCCCGGAGTGGCCGGGCAGTTGGATTCCTCTGTCACGACGCTGAGAGGCTGGATCAAGGGGAAGGCGGTCCCCTCGCTGGATCGCGCCCGCGACTTCTGGACCGTAGTAGCGATGATGCGCAACGCGGTCGGCTCCACGATCTACCCGGACGCCGTGTGGGAAGCCGCCCTGCGCGCGGCTCACGAGGAAGCAACGGCCGCGAAGCACGGGCAGATCCACGTGAACCGGCGGACGGCGGACCCCGGCCTCCGCTTCATCGGGCTGCACCGGTCGGCCCCCGGCTCCTCCGCCGCCGAGGTCCGGGGGCGGGCGGACGAGCGTGCGGAGATGGACCGGTTCGCCCAGGACTCCCGCCCCGAGGCGCCTTCCTACCTGTGCTGGCACGCCGACCGCCCCGTGGGCAAGACAACGCTGCTCGCCGAGTACATCCGCCATCGGCCCCCGGCCGACATCGACGTCCTGACCTTCTTCGTCTCCGCGGCCCACGGCACGGACACACGCGCCGACTTCGCGGAGGAGATCGTCCGTCAGACCGACGTCTTCCTCGGCAGGTCCCGGAGCCCTGTCCCGCGTGGCACCCAAGGATGGAAAGCCCTCTTCGCCGAAGTCGCCGCGAAGAGCGCACGCCACGGACGGAATCTCCTGCTCGTGGTCGACGGACTCGACGACGATGTGGCCTGGTCGGGGCCCATGGGCAAGAGCGGGACACCGGATTCCGGGGCCCACCCCGGGGCCACGTCCACGGGTCGGGCCGGAACCGTCCGGAGGGCCGGGCGCGAGAGCATCGCCGCGCTTCTGCCCTCCCGGCCGCCACCCAACACGCGCGTCATCGTCTCGCTGCGGCGCTGTGCCCCCCTCCCCCCTGATGTCCCCGCGAAGCGGCATCCACTGCGCCAGAGCCGGTATCTGCGGACCCTCCTCCCCGTCGAAGGCGTGCCGCAGATCCGTCAGCCCGCACCGGACGCCACCGCGCTGGGCGAACCGGTCGCGGGGCTGCTGGCCGTAGCGGACGGCGGCCTGCGGACGACGGACCTGGCGGAGCTGACCGGGCTCTCCGCGGACCACCTCGACCGCTTGGCGCAGGGCCCGACGGGCCGCGCTCTCGTGACCGAGGATCCGGTGTCCCCTACGTATGCCCTGGCGGACTCCCGACTCGTCCGAGCGGTTCGCGAGAACCTGGGAGCGGCAGAAGTCCGGCGGTACACCCGGGAACTGCTGGCCTGGTCGCGGAGGTGGTGCGCGGCGGGCTGGCCGGACGGCACTCCGCCGTACCCCTTGAGGCATCAGCTCCGTCTGCTGACCGGCACCGCCGAACGCGCCGCGTACGTCCTCGACCTGCCCCGCCTGCGCCGACTCGCCCGCACGGCCGGGCCGGACGTCGCGCTCGCCCAACTGGACTCCTTCGAGAAGGAGATCGGCGCAGCGGTGGACGTCCCGTCCGATGCCGATGGTCTGGCGACCCTCGTACGCCTCTGCGGCGCGCGGTCCCTGCTGCGCCAGGCGCACGATGCGGACGTGCCCGACGGGGCTGCCGCCCTCTTCGTCAGACTCGGGGACGCGGAGCGCGCACGCGGCCTGGCCCGCTCCGCGCCCACCGCCTTCGGCAGGGCGGTGCACCTGGCGGACGTGGCGGTGGAACTGGCGTACGCGGGGCAGCCCCCTGTGGGACCGACCGACCCGGATGTCGACGTCGTCGTGCAGGAGACAGTCGAGTGGCTGGTCAAGGACCGGGCCCACCAGGGCTTTCCCGGTTCCTTACGAGACCCCGAGTCGTACGCACGGATCCTCCACGCTGCCGGAACGCTCGCGCGTCTGCTCGGTCCCGGCGCCGCCCGGCCGTTGCTCCTCGCCGTGCTTCAGGACCCGGCCGCCGGAACAGCGGCGATGACCGAGGCGGCAGGGAGGCTGGACGCTGTGATGGCGTTGCACTGCCGGGCGGAGACACTCAGTGCGGGCGACCTGCGTGCCCGGACCGTGGCGGTGGAACTGTACGGCGCGCTGGCGCAGGCCGCGCCCTCTCTCGGCCCGTACCCCGGTGATCGCATCGAGGCCATCTGCGAGGAAGTCGGCGACGAGGAAGGGCTGACAGCGGTCGACCTCCTCGCCACCGCGGCCTCGGCGCTGATCGCTCTGCCCGCCCAGCGACATGGCCGAGCCGCCGAACAACTGCGGAAGGCCCGGGCCCGGCTGCGCAAGGTGATCGACGTCCTGACGATATCCGTCTCCCCGTCCGATGCCCTGGCCGAAGCCGATCGGGCCCACCTGCGCCGTGAACTCGCCGGGACACTGGCGCGCCTTGCCAGGGCCACAGCCGACATGGGCGTGAGGGGCGACCCGGGCGGCATCAGACAGCTGATGGAGGCACTGCCGGAAGATCTGCGCATCGGGGTCCTCGGGGACCGCTTGTCGGAGAGGGCGCAGTGGACCCTCGACACAGCCGAGGAAGACGCCGAGGAAGCCATGGCGCGATGGAGGAGCAAGGAAGCGGACGATGCTGCCGAGAAACGCAAGGCGAAGCGCAGGGCCGGTGACGCCGAGCGCGAAGCATCGGACAAGGCGCGCAAAGCGTACAAGGTGCGCAAGGCGCAAGCCATCCGGACGCCACGGCCCACACCGTCAGAACCCGAGGACACCCAGCCCCCACTCCCACCCCGGCGCGAGCGCACATCCCGCCGCCCGAAGCCGCACCGGCCATCGACCGGTCTGCCGCGCCCTGGCGACAGCCCGTACCCCGATCGCCCGGACCGGCTTCTCCTCCCCTTGCTCCTGGAGGCGGACGACCAGCTGGGCATGGGCCATCTCCTCCGCAGCCGCGAACTCCTGGAGGCGGCCCTGCGGAACCGCCCCGCAGCACAGCCCGCGCACACCCCGTCCCTGCCGGCAGGCTGGACGGCGGACCTCTGCCAGGCCATGGGCGCGGCAGGTGCGTCGGACGAGGCCGAAGCGCTCACGCGGAACCTGCCCGACACACATGCCCGTGCGCGGCACCTGGCGGCCCTCTCCCTCGGCTGCTCCCTCGCCGGGTACGACGACCAGGGCACCCGCTACGCGCGAGCGGCGGCCCGCCTGGTGCCCGACGGTGCCGCCCCCGACCTGGCGTACGCCGTGGCCCAGGCTCTTGCCCACACCGGGGACGAGCCCGCAGCGACAGCGATGGCGATGGGAGGTCCCGCGAGGCAACGGCGACAGGGGCTGACGGCTGTCGCCGCCGGGCTCCTACGACACTGTCCGGAGGCGGCGGCACGCGTCGCCGGGCCTCTGGTGGAGGCCCTCGCACGGCGGATCGGGGCCCGGGGCGACCCACTCGACCGCGTCCCCGAACTGGCGGCGCTGCTTCTCGCCTTCCCGGACGTCAGGGCCCCTGCCCCGAAGCTGAGCGACGTACTCCGTCGCGCCGCGATGCACATCGCCGACCCCGCCACGGCGGCTTCGGCACGGTCGAGGGCCGTCCTCGCCCTGCTGTCACGGCTCGGGTGCCTTCCGGACGAAGCCGCGGAGGCTGTCGAAGGCTCGGTCTACAGCTGGCGGCGCGCCCTGGAGGCGGAATCACAGCTCTCGGCGGAACTGGCCCTGCTGGCCGGGATGGACGGCGACACCGCCGCCGTGTGGCGGCACGCCAACAGTGCGCGGACGCCTGACGGCCGAGCGACGGCGCTCCGTACCGCTGCCGCGTACCTGGCGGGCGCCCAGGTGGCGCTGGCCACGGACAGCGGCTCCGACGACCGGGTGATCCGCACCTGCCTGGCACTCGCCCACGCCTCCGGCGATGGCAGCCCTCCCGGCGAAGAGACGGCCCGGCACATCGCGCTGGGGCTCTTGCGATCCGAGGAGTGGACTCGCACGATCCCGTTGCTGCCCTCTCTCGCCCCTGGGGCGCTGAGGCACCTGGGTGCCATGGCGAGGGACATGAACCGGTCTCTGGAAGGAACCGCTGACGGCAGCGGGTCATCGTGAGGTCCGGGCTCTGCCCCCATTGTGTCGAGGGAGGGCTCGCCCCGACGGAGTCATGTGGAGCCTGCGCGGGCTTCCCCTGACGGGTCGGGTGGCGTGAGAGGCTGTTCCGCATGAATCGGTTGGCCGGTGTGACCTCGCCGTATCTGCTCCAGCATGCCGACAATCCCGTCGACTGGTGGCCCTGGACGCCGGAAGCCTTCGAGGAGGCGCGGCGGCGTGATGTCCCCGTCCTGCTGTCGGTCGGCTACTCGGCGTGCCACTGGTGCCACGTCATGGCCCACGAGTCCTTCGAGGACAAAGACACCGCCGCCGTCATGAACGCCCACTTCGTCAATATCAAGGTCGACCGGGAGGAGCGGCCCGATGTCGACGCGGTGTACATGGAGGCGGTGCAGGCGGCCACCGGGCAGGGCGGGTGGCCCATGACCGTGTTTCTCACGCCGGACGCCGAGCCCTTCTACTTCGGTACGTACTTCCCGCCCGCGCCCCGGCACGGCATGCCCGGCTTCCGGCAGGTGCTGCAAGGGGTGAGTCAGGCGTGGGGGGAGCGGCGGGACGAGGTGACCGAGGTCGCGGAGAAGATCGTCCGGGATCTGGCGGGGCGGGAGATCTCCTACGGGGACGACCAGGTGCCGGGCGAGGAGGAGCTGGCGCAGGCGCTGCTCGGGCTGACGCGGGAGTACGACCCGCAGCGCGGCGGGTTCGGCGGGGCGCCGAAGTTTCCGCCGTCCATGGTGATGGAGTTTTTGGTGCGGCATCATGCGCGGACGGGGGCCGAAGGGGCGTTGCAGATGGCCGCCGACACCGGGGAGCGGATGGCCCGGGGCGGGATCTACGACCAGCTCGGGGGCGGGTTCGCCCGGTATTCGGTGGACCGGGACTGGGTCGTGCCGCACTTCGAGAAGATGCTGTACGACAACGCCCTGCTGTGTCGCGTGTACGCGCATCTGTGGCGGGCCACCGGGTCCGATCTGGCCCGGCGCGTGGCGCTGGAGACCGCCGACTTCATGGTCCGTGAACTGCGCACCGCCGAGGGGGGTTTCGCCTCCGCGCTCGATGCCGACAGCGACGACGGTGGCGGGCGGCAGGTGGAGGGGGCGTACTACGTGTGGACGCCCGCGCAGTTGCGGGGGGTGTTGGGGGAGGAGGACGCGGAGCTGGCCGCGCGGTACTTCGGGGTGACCGAGGACGGGACCTTCGAGGAAGGCGCCTCCGTGCTTCAGCTTCCGCAGGAGGAGGGGGTCTTCGACGCCGGGCGGATCGCCTCCGTGCGGGAGCGGCTGCTCGCGGCGCGGGACGCGCGGCCCGCGCCCGGCCGGGACGACAAGGTGGTCGCCGCCTGGAACGGGCTGGCGATCGCGGCGCTCGCCGAGACCGGGGCCTACTTCGGCCGTCCCGATCTGGTGGACGCGGCCGTCGCCGCCGCCGATCTCGTCGTCCGGGTGCATCTGGACGAGCACGCGCGGCTCGCCCGGACCAGCAGGGACGGGCGGGTCGGGGCGAACGCCGGGGTGCTGGAGGACTACGCCGATGTGGCGGAGGGGTTCCTCGCGCTGGCCGCGGTCACCGGGGAGGGGGTGTGGCTGGAGTTCGCGGGGTTTCTGCTCGACCATGTGCTCCTCTCGTTCAGGGACGCGGAGAGCGGGGCGCTGTATGACACCGCCGTCGATGCCGAGCGGCTGATCCGGCGGCCTCAGGACCCCACCGACAACGCCGTGCCCTCCGGCTGGACCGCCGCCGCGGGCGCGCTGCTCGGGTACGCCGCCCAGACCGGCTCCGAACCGCACCGGACCGCGGCCGAACGGGCGCTCGGGGTGGTGAAGGCGCTCGGGCCCCGGGTGCCGCGGTTCATCGGGTGGGGGCTGGCCGTCGCCGAGGCGTTGGTGGACGGGCCGAAGGAGGTGGCGGTCGTCGGGTCCGGGCGGTTGGATGACGTGGAGGCGAAGGAACTGCACCGGGTCGCGCTGCTGGGGACCGCGCCGGGGGCCGTGGTCGCGTACGGGGTGCCGGACAGCGGTGAGTTCCCGTTGCTCGACGGGCGTCCGCTCGTGGGTGGCCAGGCGGCGGCCTACGTCTGTCGTAGCTTCACCTGCGACGCGCCGACGACGGATCCGGACACCCTGCGGGCCGCGCTCGGGGGGTGAGACGGGGTTCCCGGCCACGAGGAAATACCCGGCAGTGGCCGGTTTTCGACCCTTACGGGCAGCCCGAATGTGAGCACCTGTTCGGGTACGCCCCCTTCCGACCCACCGATCCGAAACACGCTTTTTATCGGAACAGCCTCCGCGCTTCACACATCCCCCTTAATCTCTCCACGGTGACGCGACGACTCAGACCTGTCGTCGCGCCCGGGGGGATTTGAAGATCTGGGGGGATCTTTCTTGCTGACGTCTGTCTTCGTCGCCACGGTTTCGCTCGCCCTGTTCTGGATGGCCGCGTTCACCCTGTGGTGGCAGATGCACGCGTGGCGTACACCGGAGGTACTGGCCTCCACCCGGTTCGGCAGACCGGACGGGACCGGACATGTCTCGTTCTCGCTGCTGCTGCCGGCCCGCCATGAACAGGCCGTGCTCGACCACACCATCCAGCGGCTGCTGGAGTCCTCGCACACCGACTACGAGATCATCGTCATCGTCGGCCATGACGACCCGGAGACCACCGAAGTGGCACGGGCGGCCGAGGAGCGCGACCCGCGCGTCCGGGTCGTCGTCGACACCCATGAGAAGAAGAACAAGCCAAAAGCGATGAACACCGCCCTGCCGCACTGCCGGGGCGATGTCGTCGGGGTCTTCGACGCCGAGGACCAGGTCCATCCCGAGCTGCTCGCCCATGTCGACCACGCCTTCCGCACCACCGGCGCCGATGTCGTCCAGGGCGGGGTGCAGCTGATCAACTTCCACTCCAGCTGGTACAGCCTGCGCAACTGCCTGGAGTACTTCTTCTGGTTCCGCTCCCGGCTGCATCTGCACGCGCAGAAAGGGTTCATCCCGCTCGGCGGCAACACCGTCTTCGTCCGCACGGATGTGCTGCGGGAGGCCGACGGCTGGGATCCCGACTGCCTCGCCGAGGACTGCGACCTCGGGGTACGGCTCTCCAGCGTCGGCAAGAAGGTCGTCGTCGCCTACGACTCCGAGATGGTCACCCGCGAGGAGACCCCGGGCTCCCTGATGTCCCTGCTCAAACAGCGCACCCGCTGGAACCAGGGCTTCCTCCAGGTGTACCGGAAGAAGGACTGGAAGCAACTGCCCACCCTGGGGCAGCGCCTGCTCGCCCGCTACACCCTGATGACCCCGTTCATGCAGGCGTTCACCGGGCTGATCATCCCGCTCAACATCGCCATAGCGCTCTTCCTCGACGTCCCCGTCGGCATCGCCTTCATCACCTTCCTGCCGGCCGTCACCGCCCTGGTCACCTTTGTCTTCGAACTCGTCGGCCTGCACGACTTCGGCAAGCAGTACGGACTGCGCGTCCGGTTCGTCCACTACCTCAAGCTCGTCGTGGGCGGCCCCTTCTACCAGGTGCTCCTCGCCGGGGCCGCGGTCCGCGCGGTCTGGCGCGAGCAGCGCGGACGCAACGACTGGGAGCTGACCACCCATGTCGGCGCCCATCTCGGCCCGGACAGCGAGACCCGGCCCGCCCGCGCCACCCGAGACCTCCGAGACATCCGAGAGGACGTCCCCGCGTGACCTCCACCCTCGACGCGGTGACCACCACGGTCCCCGCGCAGCCCCGGCATGCCCGGCCGACGACCCGGCCCACCGGCCGGCCCACCCCGCCCCGGCGGCTCCGCTCGTCCCGGCCCGATCTGCTGCTGTGCGGCGCCCTGCTGATCGCGATCATGGTCGTCCAGGGCTGGAACATCGCCGACTACCCCACCCTCAGCGACGACGAGGGCACCTACCTCGCCCAGGCGTGGGCCGTCCAGGAGGGCCGGGGCCTCGCCCACTACACCTACTGGTACGACCATCCCCCGCTCGGCTGGATACAACTCGCCGTCCTCACCTGGATACCGGCCTGGCTCAGCCCCGAGTCGATGACCGTCGGCTCCATGCGCACCGCGATGCTGCTGATCAGCGCGGCCTCCGCGGTGCTTCTCTATGTCCTGGCCCGCCGTCTCGCCCTGCCCCGCTGGGCCGCCGGACTCGCCATGGCCCTCTTCGGGCTCTCCCCGCTCTCCGTGGTCCTCCAGCGCGAGATATTCCTCGACAACCTCGCCGTGATGTGGACCCTGCTGGCGTTCTGCCTCGCGGCCTCCCCCAACCGCCACCTCTGGCACCACTTCGGCGCCGGGATCGCCGCCGCGACCGCCGTGCTCACCAAGGAGACGATGCTCGTCGTCCTGCCCGCGCTGCTGCTCACCATGTGGCGGCACAGCCATCGCGACACCCGCAAGTTCGCCGTCACCGGCGCCATCACCGCCTGCGCCCTGATCGGCTTCTCCTACCCCCTGTTCGCCCTGCTCAAGGGGGAACTCCTGCCCGGCGAGGGGCATGTGTCGCTCTGGGACGGCATCACCTACCAGATGACCCGCCCCGGCTCCGGGTTCATCCTCGACCAGGGCACCGGCTCCTGGGGCGTCCTCCAGTCCTGGCTGTACTACGACCGGGTCCTGCTCCTCGGCGGCCTCGCGGGCGCGCTGCTGCTCCTGGTGACCTGGCGCTGGTCGGTCACCGCCCGCGCCCTCGCCGGGCCCTGCCTCACCGTCGCCATCCTCGCCCTGGTCGCCCTGCGCCCCAGCGGCTACCTCCCCGCGATGTACATCATCCAGGCGCTGCCCTTCCTCGCCCTGGTCTGCGCCGGAGGCACCGCGTCCGTCGCCCACGCCGTACTGCGCCGATGGCGGAACCCGGGCGAGAAGCGGGCCCTCACCCACGGCCGGTACGCCCTCGCCGCGGTCCTCGCGCTCGCCGCCGGGGCGTATGTCGTCCCCCGCTGGTACGAGGGCGACCGCACCGCCATGACCGCCGACGCCAACGCCCCCTACCAGGCCGCCTCCCGCTGGATGTCCACCGAGGTCCCCGACCCGGCGGGCACCCGCGTCCTGGTCGACGACGCGATGTGGCTCGACCTGGTGCACGCGGGCTACGAACCCGGCCTCGGCGTCATCTGGTTCTACAAGGCCGACCTCGACCCCGCCGTCACCAAGACCATGCCCGACGGCTGGCGCGACCTGGACTACGTGGTCGCCTCCCCGACCGTCCGCCGGGACGCCGTCGATCTGCCCAATGTCAAGGCCGCCATCGAGCACTCCACCCCGGTCGCCGTGTTCGGCGAGGGCGAGGACCGGGTCGAGATACGCCGGATCACCGCCGACGCCACCGCTGGGGGCGCCCGATGAGCCAGGACCACATCCTCGGCGACCCCGCGCGGGTCCCCCGGGTCACCACCGAGGTCCCCGAACCCGGCGCCGTCACCATCGTCGTCCCGACCTTCAACGAGTCCGCCAACGTACGGCAGCTGCTGCGGCAGATCACCGAGGCGGTGCCCGCGCGGCTGCCCTGCGAGGTGGTCTTCGTGGACGACTCCACCGACGACACCCCCGATGTCATCCGGGCCGCCGCCCGCGACTGCCCCTACCCGGTCACCGTGCTGCACCGCGACGAACCCGCCGGAGGGCTCGGCGGCGCGGTCGTCGAGGGCATCAGGTCCGCCGGGTCCGACTGGATCGTCGTCATGGACGGCGACTGCCAGCACCCCCCGTCCCTGGTCCCCGAACTCGTCGCCACCGGCGAGCGGACCGGCGCCGGACTCGTCGTCGCCTCCCGGTACATCAAGGGCGGCAGCCGCGCCGGACTCGCCGGCAGCTACCGGGTCGCCGTCTCCCGGCTCGCCACCTGGCTCACCAAATCCCTCTTCCCCCGCCGGCTGCACGGCATCAGCGACCCGATGAGCGGCTTCTTCGCCATCCGCCGCTCCGCCGTCACCGCCGAGATCCTCAAGCCGCTCGGCTACAAGATCCTCCTCGAACTCGCCGTCCGCAGCCGACCCCGCCAGGTCAGCGAGGTGCCCTTCGTCTTCCAGGACCGCTACGCCGGGGAGTCCAAGTCCACCGCCCGCGAGGGCCTGCGCTTCCTGCGCCATCTCGGCGGACTGCGCACCGCCTCCCCGGTCGCCCGGATGGCCGTCTTCGGGCTGATCGGCGCCACCGGCTTCCTGCCCAATCTGCTGGGCCTGTGGGGCCTGACCACCGCCGGGATGCACTACGTCCCCGCCGAGGTGGTCGCCAACCAGTTCGGCGTCGCCTGGAATTTCCTGCTCATCGAGCGGCTGCTGTTCCGCGACCGCCGCCACTTCCGCCGCTGGTGGGACCGGCTCGGCCGGTTCGCCCTGCTCGCCAACGCCGATCTGCTGCTGCGCATCCCGCTGATCGCGCTGCTGGTCGGCCGGTTCGGTATGGAGGCACTGCCCGCCACCGCGCTCGCGCTGGTGACGACATTCGTCCTGCGCTTCGTCGGGACCGAGGCGCTGGTCTATCTGCCCCGCAGGGGAACACGGGGCGACCAGGAAGAGAGCGGTACAGCAAGGGAGAGCGAGAGCCGAGTGAACGAGACCAGTGTGACCAGCAGCAGTGAAGGGAGAGCCGCATGAGACGCAGGGGGAGACGACACCGTACCTCCACCGCGCTGCTCGCCGTAGCCGCACTCACGGGCGGACTGCTGCTCACCGCGCCGCAGTCCGCGTCCGCCGCCAACCTCATCACCAACCCCGGCTTCGAGACGGCCGGCAGCGGGGACATGCCGTCCTGCTGGTCCAAGTCCGGTTGGGGCGACAACGACTTCACCTTCGAGACCACCTCCGACGCCCACTCCGGCGACAGCGCCATGAAGGTCACCCTCACCCGCCGCACCGAGGGCGACCGCAAGGCGATGCTCACCGAGTCCGCGGCGTGCGCGCCCGTCGTCACCGCCGGCAAGCAGTACGACCTCTCCCTCTGGTACAAGACGACCACCCCCGACGCCAACATCACCCTCTTCCGGCACGACACCACCGCCGGCTGGCAGTACTGGACCGACCTCAAGACCCTCGACATGGCCGCGACCTGGACCGAGGCGGGCGTCCGCACCCCCGAGATCCCGGCCGGCACCGACCGCATCACCTGGGGCGTCTCTGTCTACGGCACCGGCTCCGCCACCACCGACGACTACACCATGGAGCAGGTCGCCGAACCGATGCCGCAGCCCGAGTGCACCGGCACCGCCGAGGAGTGCGCCAACGGCCGCTGGGACGTCCTCCCGGTGCAGAACCCGGTCCGCTCCATGCACTCCGTCGTCCTGCACAACGGCAAGGTGCTGCTCATCGCCGGCTCCGGCAACGACCCGACGATGTTCGAGGCCGGCACCTTCACCTCCGCCGTCTACGACCCGGCCGACGGCAGCTACGAGATCATCCCCACCCCCGACGACATGTTCTGCGCCGGCCATGTCCAGCTCCAGGACGGCCGGGTGCTGGTGATGAGCGGCAACAAGGGCTACCCCTCCGCCGACGGCTCCATCGGCTACCAGGGCTACAAGGACTCCTACATCTTCGACCCCGACACGGAGACCTACACCAAGACCAACAACATGAACGACGGGCACTGGTACCCGTCGGCGACGGTCCTCGGCAACGGTGACGTGCTCTCCTTCGGCGGACTGAAGGAGGACTCCACCGGGTCCGTCACCGCCGAACTCTGGTCCGACGCCCAGCAGAAGTGGCTGCCGACCTGGCAGGTCAACCAGACCTGGTCCTACTGGGGCCTGTACCCGTCGATGATCCTGATGCAGGACGGCCGCCTCTTCTACTCCGGCAGCCATGTCTTCGGCAACAACATCCCCGGCACCGGCTCCGCGATCTACGACTACGACGCCAACACCATCACCCAGATCCCGGGCCTCCAGGACAAGGACGAGCGCGACCAGTCGGCCAGCGTGCTGCTGCCTCCGGCCCAGGACCAGAAGGTCCTCACCCTCGGCGGCGGCAACATCGACTCCAACCCCGAGGCCAACCGCCTCACCGACGTCATCGACCTGAAGGACCCCGACCCCGCGTATGTCGCCGGACCGCCCATCCCGCAGGGCACCGTCGACCTCGGCGCCGGGCCGGTCCCGCAGACCGGCGACCAGGGCAAGATGTACGTCTCCGCGGTACTGCTCCCGGACGGCAAGGTCCTGGAGACGGGCGGCGCCCTGCACAACCGGGCCAACCCGGTCTTCGAGTCGTCCCTCTACGACCCGGGGACCAACACCTTCGACCCCGTAGCCGCCGATCCCGAGGCCCGGGGGTACCACTCCTCCGCGTTCCTGCTGCCCGACGGCCGGGTGATGACCACCGGCGACAACCCGGGCAACGGCTCCTGGAACCACAACGTCTCCCTCTACACCCCGCCGTACCTGCTCCGCGGCGACCGCCCCGCCATCACCTCCGTCATCGACACCGAGTGGAACTACGGCGACACCCAGCGGATCACGGTCGACCGGCCCATCGCCAAGGCGGAACTCATCCGCCCGGCCGCCGTCACCCACTCCTCCGACCCCAACCAGCGCTTCGTCGACCTCCCCCTGACGGTCGACGGCAACAACATCGACCTCAACGTCACCAGCAACCCCAACCTCGCCCCTCCGGGGTGGTACATGCTCTTCGCGGTGGACGCCGCCGGGGTCCCGTCGGTGGCGAAGTGGGTCCACCTCCAGGGCCCGCAGGCCCTCGCGGCGACGGACGCGTCCGCTCATGTCCACGACTTCGCGGACTCCCTGACGGGCAAGGTCACCAAGCCCGGCAAGAAGCGCGCGTCGGCACCGGTGTCCCCGACCGTCTCCGGCTGCGACCCGCACTACGGCTCCGCCAACGTCTGCGTCCCGACGGCCTTCCCGGCCGACGTGAAGAGGACGACGACGGCCCGCTGCGCGTGGCTGACCGCCCATGAGTACGGCCGCCTGAAGGTCAACGGCAAGGACGACCCCCTCCGCCTCGACCCGAACCGGGACGGCGTGGCTTGCGGGAAGGGGGATGTGCGGCGGAGGTAGCCCTGGAGGGGGGCGCGGCGCGGGTGGGGGGCGGGGCGTGTCACTCACCGCGTTGGCGGGTGCCGCGGCGCCCACCCGTGCGGCTGCCCGCGGCTAGGGCGGCGGGGCGTCTGTGGCTGGGGCGGGGCGTGTCACTCACCGCGTTGGCGGGTGCCGCTGCGCCCACCCTCCCCCACGCTCGGCTTCGCTCGCGCGGGGGGACCCCCATCGCCCCAGCGGCACGACTGCCCGCGGCTAGGGGCGGTGGGGGTGCCCGCGGCTAGGGCGGTGGGGCGACTGCGGCTGGGGCGGGGGTGGCCATCGTCTGGGCGCGGCGCGCGGCGCGGGCGGATGGGCAGGGCGACGGCGGGCGCGCGTGGCTCGGGCGGATGCCCGCGGCTGCCGTGGCTGCACGTCGCGAGGTCGAATCGGGCCGCAGGGCAGCGCCCTGCTATTGGGGGCGCGGGGAACTGCGCGATCAGCCACGACGCACCCGCACCCGCCCCCCTACCGTGACCGCCCCCTACCTCCCCCGACCCGCTACCGCGAGGGCCCGCTCCACGATCGCGTTCAGCTGATCGTGGTGCGCGCCCTTCCAATACGCCCGCCCACACTCCTCGCAGCGGGCGAACACGTCATACGACCGTTCCGTCCCGTCCTTCAGCTGCCCCGCGACCTCGTCCTTCGTCGCCGCGCGGAGCGGCCCGTTGCACGCCGTGCAGCGCGACCACGGGCGCAGTTCGGGATCGAACCGGTCGAGGATGTCATCGAGCTGTTCCTCCGGCCGCGTGCTGTAGACGTACGCGCCCGCCCACAGCTCCCGCCGCCGCAGCAACCCCCGGTCCCGGCTCAGCAGCACCCGCCGTTCCGCCGCCGACCGCGCGGCCAGCGCGGGATCGCCGGGGTCCGCCGAGGAGTACGCCGCATCCACCCCGAGCAGCCGCAGCCGCCGCGCCAGCGTCCCCAGATGGACGTCCAGCAGAAACCGCAGCGGAGCGCCCGGTACCCGCTGCGGACGCGCCACCGGCCGGACGGCCACCCGCTCGCCGTCCGCCGGGATGTGCCCCACCGGCACCTCCCGCCCGTCCACCACCAGCGCGCCGACCTCGGTGAGCGGCACGCCCAGCGACTCGATCACATGACCCAGTGTGGACACCCCGTCCACGGCGAGCGCGCTCACCCCCGAGCGCCGGGCATGCGGCACGAACAGGGCCAGCCCGGGGGCGACTTCGACCTGGATCTCGGGTCCGTTCACATCCGTCACACCAGCCAGGATGGCACGTGGACGGCGTACCGCCTCAGGGGTTTTCGCGCGGCGCCGGGCCGTGGGCCAGGATGTCCACGGCCCGGTCGAAGAGTTCCGGGAGGTCTTCGCGGCAGCCGTTCTCGGCCCAGTACAGCGACGCCTCCATCATGCCGCCGACCAGGGCCATCGCCCAGATCCGGACCTCCAGGGAGCCGGGGTCGCGGCCGGTGCGCTCGCCGATGGCCCGGCACAGCACCCCGCCCGTGGCGGACATGCTCTCCATGGCCCGCGACCGCACCGCCGGTACGTCCAGCATCAGCCGCATCCGCAGCCGGACCAGTTCCGGGCTCTCCGCGAGGCCCATGGTGACCGCCCGCCGCACCAGGAACCGCAGGGACTCCACCAGCGGCTCGTCCACGGGCCGCTGCCGCAGATCGTCCAGCATCAGCGGGTCGTACTCGTCCGTGAGGACGATGTCCTCCTTGGTCGGGAAGTAGCGGAAGACGGTCGACGGCGACACCTCGGCCCGGTCCGCGATCTGCTCGATCGTGGTGGCGTCGTACCCCTGCTCCCCGACCAGTTCATAGGTCGCCGTGCGGATCGCCGTGCGGGTCTTGATCTTCTTCCGTTCACGGAGTCCCAGCGGGGGGCGGTCGGCGGGGGAGGTGGTCTGTGCGGCCGTCATAGTGGTCATTGTCCGGCATCCGCCGGGACGGCGGCCATGGCCGGGGCGTCGCTCCCGTCCTTCCCGGCGGGCTCCGCCTCCGGGGCGCCGGGCAGCAGGGCCGCCGTCATCAGGGCCGTGGCGAGGGCGGCGATGCCGCACACCAGCAGTACCAGGACCATGCCGTGGACGTACGCCTCGTCGGCGGAGCCGGTCAGCGCGGGGACACCGGAGCGCTCGGCGGTCAGATGGGCGGCGACCACCGACTCCCGCGCGGTGTCCGCGGCGGACCCGGCCAGCGCGGAGACGTCCAGCCGGTCCCGGAAGGCGGTGGCGAGGAGGCTGCCCAGCGCGGCGATGCCGATCGCGCCGCCGACCTGGCGCAGGGTCATCAGCAGCCCGGCGCCGCTGCCTGCCCGGTCGCGCGGGAGGCGTCCGACGGCCCCGTCCATCGCCGGGACGATGGAGAAGCCGAAGCCGAGACCGGCGATCGACAGCCACAGCGCGGTGAAGCCGTAGCCGGAGTCGGCGGTGGTGCGGGTGCCGAGCAGCGCGGCGAACGCCAGCACCACCAGCCCCGCCGTGACCACCGCGCGCGGCCCGAACCGGGCGGTGACCGGCTGCGCGGCCCGCGCGGCGACGATCAGCCCGGCGCCCATCGGCAGCAGCCGCAGCCCGGTGCCGAAGGCGTCGTTGCCCAGCACGGTCTGGAGGTACTGGGGGAGGACGAACAGCAGGCCGGAGAGGATGAAGGTCACCAGGGTCGCGGCGAGCGCGTTCAGCAGGAAGCCACGCTCGGCGAGCAGGGTCAGATCCAGCATCGGCCGCGGCGACTTCCGCTCGCGCAGCACCAGCAGGGTGAGCAGCACCAGCGCGCCCGCGACCGGCCCGAGCACCAGCGCGTCGCCCCAGCCCTTCACGGGCGCCTCGATGATCGCGTAGATCAGCGCGCCCAGGCCCAGCGCGGTGAGCGCGGTGGAGACGAGGTCGACTCTGGGAGAGGCCGGGTCGCGGGTCTCGGGCAGCAGGAAGACACAGGCGGCGATGCCGATGGCGACCATCGGGACATTGATCAGGAAGACCGAGCCCCACCAGAAGTGGTTCAGCAGCCAGCCGCCGATGATCGGGCCCAGCGGCATCCCGAGCGCGGCGGCGGCCGAGTTGATGGCGACGGCCCGGGTCCGCTCCGCCCCGCTGAACAGCGACGGCAGCACCGACAGCGCCAGCGGCATCACCAGCGCGCCGCCCATGCCCATCACCGCGCGGCCGACGATCACCCAGGTCACATCGGGGGCGAGGGCGCCCACCACCGAACCGGCCAGAAAGATCGCGAGCCCGGTGACCAGCATCCGGCGCCGCCCGAACCGGTCGCCGAGCAGCCCGGCGGGCAGCATCAGCGCCGCGAAGACGACGACGTACGAGTCCGCCATCCACTGCTGCTGGCCGGTGCTCGCGTCGAGGTCACCGGCCATGGTCGGCAGGGCGACATTGAGGATCGTCATATCGAAACTGAGCGTGAGCATGCTTGTGACCAGCGCGGCCAGCGCCCACCAGCGTCGGCGGTCGGGAGGGGAATCCTGGGTGACGGCGAGAGCGTCAGTGACAGTAGGCATGAATTGACAGTTACTCTCAAAATCTAGTGACTGTCAATGAGAAAGGGCCACGGCTCATGAGAAGCCGTGGCCCGGAGTGGACGGAGGGGGTGTTACGCGTGCTGGTACGCCACCAGGGAGATCCCCACGTAGTGGACGACGAACGCTGCCAGGGTGAAGGAGTGGAACACCTCGTGGAAGCCGAACCAGCGCGGTGACGGGTTCGGCCGCTTCATGCCGTAGATCACACCGCCCGCGCTGTAGAGCAGCCCGCCGACGACGACCAGGACCAGGACCGCGATACCGCCCGTGCGCAGGAAGTCCGGGAGGAAGAAGACGGCCGCCCAGCCCATCGCGATGTAGCAGGGGGTGTAGAGCCAGCGCGGGGCGCCGACCCAGAAGACCCGGAAGGCGATCCCGGCGAGCGCCGCCGCCCAGATGCTCCACAGCAGCCACTGCCCCTTGGCCTCGGGCAGGAGCAGCATGGTCAGCGGGGTGTAGGTGCCCGCGATGATCAGAAAGATGTTCGAGTGGTCCAGACGGCGGAGGATGCCGTCCATGCGCGGGCTCCAGTCGCCCCGGTGGTAGAGCGCGCTCACCCCGAACAGCAGACAGGCCGTCAGGGCGTAGATCGCGCAGGCCAGCCGGGCGCGCGGGGTCTCGGCCAGTGCGGTGAGCACCAGTCCCGCGACGATCACCGCCGGGAACATCCCCAGATGCAGCCAGCCGCGCAGCTTCGGCTTGACCGGATGCGGAAGGGAGAGGGCGGCGGAGACGCGATCGGCGACCGTCGTCGCGTCTTTCGTCGCGTCTTTCGCCGAGTCCTTCATCGAGTCTCTCGTCGAGTCCTTCGTCGAGTCCTCCGGCGCGTCGGAGGAAGGCGCAGTCATGCGCCGATGGTAGCGACGCCACCGTAGGTCGCGAATCAGGGAGTCCCCCAAAGGCCGGTCATGCGAACTCAACGTGTACGTAAAGAGACGAATGGAAACACAGGGTTACGTGTGATTCCTCACGCCGCTCAGGTGTGCGGCCCTCTGGACAGATGGGCGTGCAACTCGCATGATCAGATGAGTGCGGTCGGCACCGGATGAGCGCCAAGTGCAGCACGAGTGCGGCAGCTGCGAAGCATCCGGGCCGCGGCCCCCATGGGGCAGAACAGACAAAAACCCTCAACAAGGAGCGATCGTGGCGCGCGATATCGCGGCTCCCCCCGTCATCCCGACCCGACACCAGGAACTGATCTCGTGGGTCAACGAGATCGCCGAACTGACCGAACCGGACAGCGTCGTCTGGTGTGACGGATCCGAGGCGGAGTACGACCGCCTCTGCGAGGAACTGGTCGACAAGGGCACCTTCCGCAGGCTCGACCCGATCAAGCGCCCCAACTCCTACTACGCGGCCTCCGACCCCACCGATGTCGCCCGCGTCGAGGACCGCACCTTCATCTGCTCCGAGAAGGAAGAGGACGCCGGCCCCACCAACCACTGGAAGGACCCCGCCGAGATGCGGGACATCTTCGCCGGTGACAAGGGGCTCTTCCGCGGCTCGATGCGCGGTCGCACGATGTACGTCGTCCCGTTCTGCATGGGCCCCCTCGGCTCGCCGCTGTCCGCCATCGGTGTCGAGATCACCGACTCGGCGTACGTCGCCGTCGCCATGCGCACCATGACCCGCATGGGGCAGCCGGTCCTGGACGAGCTGGGCTCCGAGGGCTTCTTCGTGAAGGCCGTGCACACCCTCGGCGCCCCCCTGGAGCCGGGCGAGGCCGATGTCCCCTGGCCCTGCAACCAGACCAAGTACATCTCCCACTTCCCCGAGTCCCGCGAGATCTGGTCCTACGGCTCCGGCTACGGCGGCAACGCCCTGCTCGGCAAGAAGTGCTACGCCCTGCGGATCGCCTCCGTCATGGCCCGCGACGAGGGCTGGCTCGCCGAGCACATGCTCATCCTCAAGCTCACCCCGCCCACCGGTGCGTCGAAGTACGTCGCCGCCGCCTTCCCCTCCGCCTGCGGCAAGACCAACCTCGCCATGCTGGAGCCCACCATCTCCGGCTGGACGGTGGAGACCATCGGCGACGACATCGCCTGGATGCGCTTCGGCGAGGACGGCCGCCTCTACGCCATCAACCCCGAGGCCGGTTTCTTCGGCGTCGCCCCCGGCACCGGCGAGCACACCAACGCCAACGCCATGAAGACCCTCTGGGGCAACTCCGTCTTCACCAATGTCGCCCTCACCGACGACAACGACATCTGGTGGGAGGGCATGACCGAGGAGACCCCGGCCCACCTCACCGACTGGAAGGGCAACGACTGGACGCCGTCCTCCGACGTCCCCGCCGCCCACCCCAACGCCCGCTTCACCGTCCCGGCGTCCCAGTGCCCGATCATCGCGCCCGAGTGGGAGGACCCCAAGGGCGTCCCGATCTCCGCGATCCTCTTCGGCGGGCGGCGCGCCACCGCCGTACCCCTGGTGACGGAGTCCTTCGACTGGAACCACGGGGTCTTCCTCGGCGCGAACGTGGCCTCCGAGAAGACCGCCGCGGCCGAGGGCAAGGTCGGTGAGCTGCGCCGCGACCCGTTCGCCATGCTGCCGTTCTGCGGCTACAACATGGGCGACTACATGGGCCACTGGGTCGATGTCGCCAAGGACAAGGACGCCTCGAAGCTCCCGAAGATCTACTACGTCAACTGGTTCCGCAAGAACGACGAGGGCAAGTTCGTCTGGCCCGGCTTCGGTGAGAACTCCCGCGTCCTGAAGTGGATCGTGGAGCGGCTCGACGGCAGGGCGGAGGGCGTGGAGACGCCGATCGGTGTCCTGCCGACCGCTGCCGCGCTGGACACGGACGGGCTGGACCTCGCTCCGGAGGATCTGGAGTACCTGCTCACCGTCGACAAGGAGATCTGGCGCGAGGAGGCCGCGCTGGTTCCTGAGCATCTGAACACCTTCGGGGAGCACACGCCGAAGGAGTTGTGGGATGAATACCGGGCGCTGGTCGCTCGACTTGGCTGATGTCCCCTTGAGCTCCGCGGTCGGCTGCGAACCGACAGTGCCCTGACCAGCGTTATCGTCACGGTCGGCCGCGGATTTTTTCGGCGGAGCCGCGTCCAGTGTTGTGCGTGGTTCTTTGGGCCCGTTCCCTTCCCCTCCGTCCGCCCCGACGGAGGGAAGGGGGCGGGCTCTCGCCGTTGTGTGCGGGGGTGGTTTGGCGGGTGCGGGCCGTGGTCGCTCTTCGCGCAGTTCCCCGCGCCCCTGAAAAGCCGATGCAGTCCCCGTGAGGAAAAAGGCTAGCCCTGTCGGTCTTCCAAGTAGCGCGTATGCGATTCCTGGCGTCTTGCCTCTGTTTCTCTCAAGGTTGTTGCCAAGCGCTGGGCCTCCTCGTTGAGGACTGTCAACTGGCGTTCCAGGTGTTGTTCGGGGGGGTCCTGGCCCGGGGTCATGCGGTGCCACCATCTCGTGCGGACGAAGGCGTCGACCGCTTCCGGGATGTCCTGGCGGACCGCTCGGGAGACGGTGTGCACGCCCTCGGGGTCCTGGGCGAGGATCTCGGCGACCCAGCCCGGGTCCAGGAGGGCGTCCAGGAGGTCGGTCAGGGTGCGCAGCCGGGTCGCGGTGGCCGGGGGGAGGTCCACGCCGGAGAGGTAGTCCTGGAGCTTGGTGAAGTCGGCGCGGATCTCGTTCAGCTGGGCCGAGGGGTCGGGGAAGTCGGGGAGCGCGGGGCGTTCCGGTGGGGCGATCAGGGCGCCTGCGCCGTAGAGGCCCAGGACGACGACCGGCCAGTAGGGGCCCGCGACACCGGTGAAGGTGAGGACCAGGCCCAGCAGACCGCAGACGCTGCCGGTGATGTTCTTGCGGGACTCCAGAGAGGACCCCAGAGAGGATCCCAGCCGGCCGACGAGCCTATTGGTAGCCACGGATCTCCTCGAAGGCGCCGTCCAGGGAGCCCTGCTGGGCGTCGAAGAGACGGCCGCCGGTCAGGTCGGCGATGTGCTCCAGCTCCTCGCGGGAGGAGTCGCCGAAGAGGATGGGGAAGACGGGGGTCTGCCGGGCGGTGGTGTCGAGGCCGGTGTAGAAGCCGTCGAAGTCGGTGGCGGCGGCGCCCGTGGTGTTCTCGCCGTCCGTCATCAGCACGATCGAGGTGAAGGTGTCCCGGTCGGTGCTCAGCTGGTCGTACGCCTCCTCCAGCGAGGTGTAGATCGCGGTGTCGCCCTCGGTGGCCAGGGCGTCGGCGTCCTGGCGGATGGCCTCGCGGCCCGCCTCGGGGTTGCCCGGGTCCAGGACATGGGTGCGGACGCTCTTCACCTCCGAGCCGAACGGCATCAGGGTGACCTCCTCGCGTTCGCGGAAGTCGCCGGTCAGGGCGGTGAGCGCGCTCTTGAGACGGTCGAGGCGGTCGCCCTGCATGGAGCCGGAGGTGTCGAGGACGTAGACCGTCCGGGAGGGGCGGCGCAGTTCGTTCTCGTAGGAGTCGAGGAGGCCGTCGGCCACGGAGCGGGTGCCGGGGAAGGGGAGTTCGCGGCGGCGGTCCGTGTCCAGGCCCGGGGCGGGGGAGACGGCGGGGACGACCGGGCGGCGGTGGGTGCGCTCGGTGATCTCGCGCTGGATGGCGGGGCTGCGCAGCGCCTCGGTGAGGCGGCGGACGTCGTCGCGGGCCGACTTCGGGGAGGCGGCGAGGGAGGAGAGCGGGTAGTCGGCGGTGATCACGCCGTCGGTGGGGCGGATCACGGTGAGGCCGGGCAGACCGGTGAGGACGGACTCGTAGTTGAGCAGGGCGTCGACGGTGCCGCGCCGGTCGTACGCCTCGGCCAGCCAGCCGGAGGAGCCGGAGGTCAGCTTCTGGCCCTGGAAGAACTCCTTGAGGCGGGGCGTGGCCTCCCGCACATCGGCGTCGGTCAGCGCGGACTGGGCGCCGGAGAGCGCCGAGGCGACCGCGACCAGGGTGGCGAAGCCGGAGTTGGAGCGGGCCGGGTCGGTCATGCCGTAGGTCAGCTCACCGTCCCGGACCGCCTCCTCGATCTGGGTCCAGGTGACGTCGGCCGGGTCCCAGCCCAGGGTGCGGACGGTGTCGGACCGGACGCCGATGGCGACCGGGCTGGACATCACGGAGGTCTCGGAGACGATCTTCTCCGCGGCCTCGGGCCGTAGCCGCAGGGAGTCGTTGGAGGACAGCCACACCGCGTCGTAGGAGGTGTCGGCCCTGCCCTCGGCGATCAGATCGACGGCGTCGAGGGTGCCCATGTAGGTGGGCTCGACGGTGATGCCGGTGTCCTCGCGGATCCGGTCGAGGACCGGGGTCATGTCGCTCAGCTCGCTGGAGGCGAGGACGCGCAGGGTGCCGGCCCGGTAGGTCTGCTCCGGCGCCGGATCGGAGTCGTCGGTCACCGAGCAGCCGGTGAGGAGGGTGAGGGAGGCGAGGGAGGTGAGGGCGAGGGCGCTCAGCCGGTGTCGTCGTCGTCTCATACGAGGCCGCCCCCTTCGAGCGCGCCCTGCGAGCGGCTGCGCTCCAGATAGGCGCCGGCGTGCTGGAGTTCGGTGGTGAGGGACTCGACGGTGTTCGCCATGACCTCGGTGGCCTGCACCTTGTAGGAGTCGATGGCGTCGAGCGTGCGGTAGATCTGCTGGAACGCGGCGCGCAGGGTCTCGGCGCCGACCGCCGGGTCCGCCGCGATCCGCTGGATCTCGCCGCTCTGGGTGGAGAGCATCTCGGCATTGGCCCGGATCAGGTCCTCGGTGGTCCCGCGCAGGGCGTTGACCTGCTCGATGACCTTCTTCTGGCTGTCCAGCGCGGACGCCAGCATCACCGAGATCCGCAGCGCGGACACCGTGGTGGTGGCGGCCCGGTCGACGCCCTTGATCAGCTCGTCGTTGTTGCGGCGTACGACATCCATGGCGAGGTAGCCCTGGGCGCAGACCGCGAGCTGGGTCAGCAGGTCCTGGTGCTTCTGCCGGACGGGGAAGAGCACATCGGCGCGCAGCGAGTCGGCGGCGCCGGGCTCGCCGGTGGCCTCCACCCCGGCGATGTGCGAGGCGACGGCGGTGTCCAGCGCCTCGGTCAGCACCACGTACTCCTGGAGCTTGCCCATGGTCTCCCAGAGCCGGACCCGCTCGGTCTGCAACGCGGCGTTGTCGCGGCGCAGTTCGTCCTGCCCGCCGCGCAGCGAGCCGACGATCCGGTTGAGGGTGCCCTGTGCGGAGGCGTACTTGGCGAGGTGGTCGCGCAGTTTGTTGCCGCCGGGCAGCCGGGACAGGAATCTGCGGCTCTTGGCGGCGGGCAGATCGCGCGGGTCGAGATCCTCCACCACCCGGCGCAGCTCGACCAGCGAACCGGCCACCTTCGCCGACGGGTCCCCGCCCTTGCCGGGCAGGGAGCGTACCGTCCGCTCCAGCATCCGGTTGGACTGGGCGGCGGCGGTCCGCATCTCCCCGGCGCCCAGCGCGGTGATCTCGCCGACCTTGCCGGCGAACTCGGGGGAGCGGGCGTCGAGCGCGGCGAGCCCGGCCACATAGTCGGCGGCCTTGCGGGCCATGTCGGCGCGGACGCCCTCCTCCACCGGGACCAGCCCGCCCGCCCTCTCCCGGGGCACGGCGGCCACCGGTTCGGGCGGGGTGAGGGTGAAGGTCTCCTCGCTGCTCCGGCTGCTGTTCTGGCTGGTGCTGGCACCTAGGAAGCCGTCGAACCCGCCGGTGCCGTGGGTGTCGTTCATGGTCACTGTCCCCCTCATCCGCGCGCCCGGCGGGCCATCTCGTGCAGCACCGCGGAGGTGGGCACGGGCGCCTGCCGGACGCCGGTCAGCTTCTGGTTGAGATAGTCGGTGCGGTCCGCGGTGGCCTCGATGAACTCGGGCGCCGCGCCCTGCGGCCGGAAGCCGTGCGCGACCGCCAGCTTCCGCAGCGCCGGATCGGTGCTGAGCAGCTCCCCGATCCTCCGTCCGTCGTCGGTCAGGGGGACGACGGTGTGGTCGCTGTTGACGGTGGTGTCCGGGTACAGCACGACCAGGTCGTCAATGCCCTGACCGGCCGTCAGCAGGGCGGCGACCTGCGACTCGTAGACCCACACCAGCGGGTTTCCGGCGCCGCTGATGAAGTCCCGGAAGGCGGCGTCGGAGCTGGACTGCTGGGCGCCCTGCACACTGACCAGCTTGCGCAGCAGGGGCGCGGTGCGGTCGAGATCGGCGTCGGAGGCCACGACCCGTCCGTCATTGGCGACATAGGAGGTGGCGGCGAGGTAGAGGGCGCCGGAGTTGGAGGTCTCGGGGTCGGTGGTGGCGATGGACAGGGTGCCGGTCAGCTCCCCGTAGGGCGCGGCCCCCTTGAGGTCCTGCCACCGCTCGTCGTCCTCGGCCGCCGCCAGGAAGGCGCTCATCTTCAGCGTGCCCCGATGGGAGTCGACGGTGGCGAGACCGCTCTGCTCCAGTACCTCGGCGGCGTTGCGGTGGGCGACGACGACCAGCGGCGAGTAGAAGGGCCGGGGCAGTGGCTGCTGCACGTTCAGCTTCGCGGCCAGTTCATCGGCGGGCGCCTGGCTGGAGGGGAAGGCGAACGCGTACCCCTTGAGGTCCAGCCCCTCCATGGCCCAGGACCCGGAGGGCTCGGCGTCGACGGCGTACCCCTTGGCCGCCAGCGCCGCCACGACCTCGGGATCGGCGAAGAACTCGGCCTTCTCCGACCCGATGACGGCCTGCACGGTCTTCGTTGCCGTGCCGCTGTCCTCCGTCCGGCCCGCGAGCACGGCGGCCACGACGCCACCGATCAGCAGAACCGCGAGGACTGTTCCAGTTATTCGTCTCACCTGACGGAGCGTGCTCCCGGAACCCAACGTTCCCCATCTCGCAGCATGAACGAGAGGTGACGTACCGGTCCCGGATCACCACGTTTTCAACAGAGGGCGCCCATGACGCCCCTGCTGTTGGGGGCGCGGGGAACTGCGCGAGAAGCGACCACCGGCCCGCACCCGCCCGACGACGGAACCCACCCCCACACAGGGCGCCCCCGCTCCAGCCAACGCAGTGCCATGGCACCCGGTCCGCGCGTCTCTGCGGGCGCACGCGGACCGGGGCCGTTCGAGAGCACCCCCCGCCGGGGCTACCCGGCGAGGCTCAGCTCCGGCGCGGCAGCCGCATGCACATCCATCCGCTCCGCCACCAGAATCACCACCACCGTGTCCGCCCGAGACGCCGCGACGACCAGCGCCCGCCCGGCGAGGGCATGCGCCCGGGAGTGCAGTACCGAGGGATCGGCTGACCCGCCGGAGGGACCGGCCGACCCCCCGGAGGGAACCGCGGAACCCCCGGAGGGAACCGCGGCCCCGCCCCGCAACCGCGCCACCTGTTCCGCGAGCCGGGTGGCCGCGGTGTCCAGATCGGTGGACGGGGCAACCGCGCGCAGCTCGTCGGTGACGGCGAGCAGTGCAGCGAGATGGCCCGCGAGCTGGATGTCCAGCTCTTCCTCACGGGACCGGTGGGGGAAGTCGGAGGTGGGGGCGTCGGCCAGGGTGCTGTGGACCGACTTGGTGCGGATCGGTTCGTACATGGATGGCCTCCTGTGCTCTGACAGAAACCATCCTACCTTGGATTGAGTCTAAACAAGGCGCCTCGCGGGATCAGGGCTGCCCGTACCCGTCCAGGAAGTTCCCGATCCGGGTGATCGCGTCCTTGAGATCCGCCGCGCCGGGCAGGGTCACCACCCGGAAGTGATCGGGTTCGGGCCAGTTGAAGCCGGTGCCGTGGACGACCATGATCTTCTCGCGGCGCAGCAGATCCAGCACCATCTGCCGGTCGTCCTTGATCCGGAACACCTTGGGGTCGAGCCTCGGGAAGAGGTACAGCGCCCCCTTGGGCCGTACGCAGGTCACCCCGGGGATCTGGGTGAGGGCCTCGTAGGCGACATCCAGCTGTTCCTTGAGCCGGCCGCCCGGCAGCACCAGATCGTCGATGGACTGGCGTCCGCTGAGCGCGGCGGCCACCCCGTGCTGGCCCGGCATATTGGCGCACAGCCGCATATTGGCCAGGATCGTCAGGCCCTCGATATAGGACTGGGCGTGGGCGCGCGGGCCGGAGACGGCCATCCAGCCGACCCGGTACCCGGCCACCCGGTACGCCTTGGACATCCCGTTGAAGGTGAGGGTGAGCAGATCGGGGGCGACGGCGGCGGTCGGGGTGTGGACGGCACCGTCGTAGAGGATCTTGTCGTAGATCTCGTCGGAGCAGACCAGCAGGTCGTGGCGGCGGGCGATGTCGGTCAGCCCGCGCAGCATCTCCTCGTCGTACACGGCCCCCGTGGGATTGTTGGGGTTGATGATGACGAGGGCCTTGGTGCGGTCGGTGATCTTCCGCTCGACATCGGCGAGGTCGGGCATCCAGTCGGACTGCTCGTCGCAGCGGTAGTGCACGGCGGTGCCGCCGGACAGGGCGACGGCGGCGGTCCACAGGGGGTAGTCGGGCGCGGGGACGAGGACCTCGTCGCCGTCGTCCAGCAGGCCCTGCATCGCCATGGTGATCAGCTCGGAGACCCCGTTGCCGATGAAGACATGCTCGACATCGGTCTCGATGCCGAGGGTCTGGTTGTGCATGACGACCGCGCGGCGGGCGGCGAGGAGTCCCTTGGCGTCGCCGTAGCCATGGGCCGTGGAGACATTGCGGAGGACGTCCTCCAGGATCTCCGGGGGGCACTCGAAGCCGAACGCGGCCGGGTTGCCGGTGTTCAGCTTGAGGATGCGGTGACCGGCCGCCTCCAGCCGCATCGCCTCCTCAAGAACCGGGCCCCGGATCTCGTAACAGACGTTGGCGAGCTTGGTCGACTGGATCACCTGCATGTCAAGGAGCTTACGACCGGGTAGCGGGGGCCGCGTGGTGCTTTCCGCCACATGAGACACGGGCGGGTCGCCCCACGGGGGGCGACCCCACCGCTACCCCGCGGCCGTCGGCGTCCGCCGCACCGCACGCCCCGCCAGGACATCCGTGCGCCGGCCGTCCTCGATCACGAACCGTCCGTCGATCAGGACGTGCGGGATGCCCACCGGCAGGGTGCGCGGTGCCTCGAAGGTCGAGCCCGCCGCCACCGTCGCCGCGTCGAAGAGCACCAGGTCGGCGCGGAAGCCCTCGCGGACCGTCCCCCGGTCGGGCAGCCGCAGCCGGGCCGCCGGGCGGGACGTCAGCCGGGCCACGCACTCCTCCAGGGACAGCACCCCCAGCTCCCGCACATACCGGCCGAGGTAGTGCGGGAAGGTGCCGTACGCCCGGGGATGCGGCTTCGCGCCCTGGAGGATGCCGTCCGAGCCGCCGGTGTGCACGGCGTGCCGCATGATCAGCCGGACGTTCTCCTCATGGCCCACGTGCTGGAGGATCGTCGGGCCCAGCCGGTCCCGGACCAGCAGCCGGTGGGCGGTCGTCCAGGGCGGCTCGGAGCGGGCGGCGGACGACTCGGCGATGGTGCGGCCGACGTATTCCGCCAGGTCGGGGCTGGTGACGCCGGAGATCTCGATCGTCTCCCACTCCACCGGCACCCCGTGGCAGCCGTCCGAGCCGAGCACCTCAAGGTGGTGGCGGATGCGTTCCGCCGTCTCCGGGTCGGAGAGCCGCCGCAGCGCCTCCGCCGGCCCGCCCTCGCTCGCCCAGCTCGGCAGCAGCGCGGCGAGGGTGGTGGAGCCGGGGGTGTAGGGGTAGGTGTCCAGGCTGATGTCGGCACCGGCGGCCAGCGCCTCGTCCAGCAGGGCCAGCAGTTCGGGGGCGCGGCCCTTGTTCACCCCGAAGTTCATGGTGGCGTGCGCCAGGTGCAGCGCGCAGCCCGCCTCCCGGGTCAGCGCCACCATCTCCCGGTACGCCTCCAGCGCCCCGGCCCCGTAGGAGCGGTGGTGCGGGCAGTAGTAGCCGCCGTACGAGGCCACCACCCGGCACAGCTCGGTCAGCTCGGCGTCCTTGGCGTACATGCCCGGGGTGTAGGTCAGCCCCGAGGACAGGCCCACCGCGCCCTGCTCCAGACCCTCCGCGACCAGGCGTTTCATCCGGCCCAGCTCGGTCGGGGTCGGCTCCCGGTCCTCCCAGCCGACGGCCAGCGCCCGGACCGTGCCCTGCGGGATGAGATAGGCGGCGTTGACCGCGATGCCCCGGTCCAGCCGGTCCAGGTACTCGCCGACCGACCGCCAGTCGAAGTCGAGGTCGTCGCCGTGGCCGTTCCACCCGGTGATCGCCGTGCGGACCTCGCCGAGGGTGCGGTCGTCCACCGGGGCGTAGGACAGCCCGTCCTGGCCGATGACCTCCAGGGTGACGCCCTGGGCGGCCTTGGCGCTGTGATCGGGGTCGCGCAGCAGCGCCAGATCGCTGTGCGCGTGCATGTCGATGAAGCCGGGGGCGAGGGTGAGGCCGTCCGCGTCCAGCTCCCGGGTCGCGGTGGGCCGCTGACAGCCGGACGCGGCGGCCTCGCGCACGATCGACACGATCCGGCCGCCGTCCACGACCACGTCCGCCCGGTAGGCGGGCGCCCCGGTGCCGTCCACGACGTCCGCGTCCCTGATAACCAGCTCTGCCATGCTGCGGGGCCTCCTAGAAGAACGTGCGGATGTAGTCCACGACCGTGCCGTCCGCCTCCGTGACGGGGATCAGCTGCCACTTGTCGAACGAGGTGCAGGGGTGGGACAGGCCCATGCCGAGCCAGTCCCCGACCTCCAGATCCGCCTCCGGGGTGGTGGCCAGCCAGCCGTGCTGGTCGGACAGGCCGGTCACCTCGACGCCGGTCGCCGCCGTCTCCTTCCCGTCCCGGCGCACCACCTGGGCGAACGGGAGGTGCAGGTCGTAGGCCGCGTCCCGCTTGCCCGCGTTCACGAACGCCTGGGCCGGGGAGGGGCGGGAGACGACCTGGGCCCAGAGCCGGAACGCGGGCTCCAGCGCGCCCTCCTCCGGGACCCTGTTGAAGGGGGTCAGCTCCCGGTAGTGCCCGTCGTCGTGCGACACGTACGCGCCCGAGCGCAGCAGCTTCAGCACCGGCGCGGACAGCTCCGGTACCCCGGCGAAGACCTCGGCGACCGCGTCGAACCAGGCGCTGCCGCCCGCGCTCACCACGATCTCGTCCAGCCCGGCGAAACGGCCCGCCGCGTCCAGGTCCGCCGCCAGCGCCACCAGCCGCCGCAGATACGCCCGCACCCGCTCCGGGTCGGCGTCCGGCACCTCGCCCTCGTACCCGGCGACCCCGGCGAGACGCAGGGTGCCGGTGGCGGCCACCGCGTCGGCGACGGCCCGGCACTGCGCCTCGCCGCGCGCCCCGGTGCGGGCCCCGTCCCCGGCGGCCGGCTCCACCACCACGTCCACCGGGCGGGACGACCCGCGCAGCGCCGCGTCCATCAGCTCGACCCCGCGCACCGAGTCGACGTAGCACAGGAAGCGGAAGCCGGGGTCGGCGGCCAGCTCGGCGGCGATCCAGCGCAGCGCGGCGGCGTCCACCAGCTCATTGGCGAGGAAGATCCGCCCGACCCCGAACGCCCGCGCCACCCGCACCTGATGGGGGAGGGCCAGGGTGATGCCCCAGGCCCCGCGCTCGATCTGACGGTGGAAGAGCTGCGGCGCCATCGAGGTCTTGCCGTGCGGCGCGAACGCCAGCCCATGGCGTGCGGTGTACGTCTCCATCAGCGCGAGATTGTGTTCGAGGCGCTCGGCGGAGAGGGCGAGGACGGGGGTGGTGAAGCCGCCGGTGAACAGATTGCGGCGCTGGGCGGCGAGTTCGGCGACGGTGAGGCCGTCGGCGTCCGGGGGGAGGCCCTTGAAGCGGTGGTCGATCCGCTCCTCGGCGAGACCCGCCAGGCGGGCGCCCGGGGTGTCTGAGTCCGGGACGTCGGAGCCACGGACGTCTGAGCCACGGACGTCGGTGTCGTGGGCCATGAAGCCTCCCTGATCCGGCGCGTTGCATTGTCTGCAACACTCATTGCGTATATTGCTTACTGCTGTCTAACATCTCGGCCAACGCGGGGTCAACGGAGCCGCCTCGCCACGCCCGAGGGAGCCACAGCATCGTGCCGGTCACCGGACCCACCCCCGACGTCGTGGACGTCGTAGCGCTCGGCGAGTCCATGGTCACGTTCCTTCCCTCCACACCGGGCCGCCTCGCCGACGTCTCCTCCTTCGAGCGGGGCATCGGCGGCGCCGAGTCCAACCTCGCCTGCGTGCTGGCCGCCGCCGGGCACTCCACCCGCTGGGTCAGCCGGGTCGGCGCCGACCCCTTCGGCGACCACCTGGTCACGGCCATCGGCGGCTACGGCGTCGACACCTCCGCCGTCCAGCGCGACCCCGGCCGCCCCACCGGCATCTACTTCCGTACCGCCGGGGACCGCGCCACCGACGCCCATGAGGTCGCCTACTACCGGGCGGGCTCGGCGGCCTCCGCGATGTCCCTCACCACCCTCGACCCGGACGCCGTACGCACCGGCCGGATCCTGCATCTCTCCGGCATCACGGCCGCCCTCTCGCCCACCTGCCGGGACCTGCTGCACGCGCTGATGGCCCCCTCCGCCGACCGCCCGCTGATCTCCTTCGACGTCAACCACCGCCCCCGCCTCTGGCCCCCCACCGGCGACGGCCCCGCCCTTCTGCTCACCCTCGCCCGCACCGCCGACCTGGTCTTCATCGGCCAGGACGAGGCGGAAGCCGCCTGGGGCGCGACCGGCGGCCCCGACCGGATCCGCGCACTGCTCCCGGAACCCGCGGTCCTGGTGGTCAAGGACGGCGGCACCGGCGCCACGGCGTACGTCCGCCCCGACCCCGAGCCGGTCTTCGTGCCCGCCCCCCGCGTCGACGTGGTCGCCGCCACCGGCGCCGGAGACGCCTTCGCCGCCGGGTTCCTCTCCGCCACCCTGCGCGGTCTGCCCGTACGGGACCGGCTGCGGCACGGGCATCTGATGGCCGCCGCCGCCCTCACCGTCCCCGGCGATCTCGCCACACCCCCCGCCCGCGCCCGCGCCGACCGCCTTGCCGCCCTCGACGACAAGGCGTGGGGGAGACTGCGACTCGGCCCCGGCTGGACCCACGCCGACGAACGGGCCGACGAGGAGGTACCGACCCCATGAGCCAGACCGTCGACCGCGCGCTCAGCATCCTTCCGCTGCTCGCCGAGGGCCCCGCGGACCTCGGCCGGGTCGCCGAACGGCTCGGGGTGCACAAGTCCACCGCCCTGCGCCTGCTGCGCACCCTGCACGACCACGGCCTCGTCTACCGCCAGTCCGACCAGCGCTACCGGCTCGGCGCCCGGCTCTTCGCCCTCGCCCAGGAGGCGATGGAGAACCTGGACATCCGCGAGATCGCCCACCCCCATCTCGTCCGCCTCAACGAGAGCTGCGGCCACACCGTCCATCTCGCCGTCCACGAGGACGGCGAGGTCCTCTACATCGACAAGGTGGAGAGCCGCTACCCGGTGCGGATGTACTCCCGGATCGGCAAGCCGGTCGCCATCACGGTCGCCGCCGTCGCCAAACTGCTGCTCGCCGACCTCCCCGAGCACGAGCGCCGCGCCCTCGCCGAGAAGCTCGACTACCCCATGTTCACGCCCCGTTCGACCCCTCACGCCGACGCCTTCCTCAAGGAGCTGGCCAAGGTGCGCGAACAGGGCTGGGCCACCGACCTCGGTGGCCACGAGGAGTCCATCAACTGCGTCGGCGCCCCCATCCGCGGCGCCGACGGCCGGGTCGTCGCCGCGATGTCGGTGTCCGCGCCCAATGTCGTCGTCACCGCCGACGAACTCCTCACCCTGCTCCCGCTGGTGCGCCGCACCGCCGACGCCATCAGCGGCGAGTACTCCGGCAGAACCCACGCCTAACGAACCCCGACCCGAGGACCCAGGTACAGCAATGACTGAGAAGACCGCCCTCACCCCGAAGACCCACACCACCCCGCCCGCGAAGTTCTCGCACGGCGTGAAGAAGGGCAACATCCTCCAGGTCGCCGGCCAGGTCGGCTTCCTCCCGGCCGTCGAGGGCCAGGCGCCCACCCCGGCCGGCCCCACCCTGCGCGAGCAGACCCTCCAGACCCTCGCCAATGTCAAGGCGATCCTGGAGGAGGGCGGCGCGAGCTGGGACGACGTGATGATGATCCGCGTCTACCTCACCGACGTCGACCACTTCGCCGAGATGAACGGGCTCTACAACACCTACTTCGAGGAGCAGGGCCTCACCGCCCCGCCCGCCGCCCGCACCACGGTCTACGTCGGGCTGCCCGCCGGTCTGCTGATCGAGATCGACGCGCTGGCCGTCCTCGGCTGACCCCTCTCCCCCCTGCTGTCCACGGCACGGCGTCCGCACAACGACGCCGTGCCGCGCTCCCCCACGCCCAGAAGCACCCCGAAACACCTTGAAGCACCTCGAAGCACCGCCCATGCACCAGATGAACGTCCGAAGGACCCCCACATGTCCCATATATCCCTGCCGCTCGCCGCCTCGGCGTCGGCCTCCGAAGCGCCACCCCACACCGGTGGACTGCTCCTGCTCATCGACGGCACGGCCGGACTCCTGACCGTCGCCGCGATCGGCATCGCCCTGCTGCTCTTCCTGATCATCAAGACCCGGCTCCAGCCGTTCGTCGCGCTGCTCGCCGTCTCCATCGTCGTCGGCCTGATGGCCGGTCTCTCGGTGACCGAACTCTTCGGCACCGTCCAGCGCTCCGACGCCGTCTCCACCATCGAGTCCGGCATGGGCGGCATCCTCGGCCATGTCGCCATCATCATCGGCCTGGGCACCATGCTCGGCGCCATCCTCGAAGTCAGCGGCGGCGCCCAGGTGCTGGCCTCCCGGCTGCTCGGACTGTTCGGCGAGAAACGCGCCCCGCTCGCCATGGGCGTCACCGGTGTGATCTTCGGTATCCCGGTCTTCTTCGACGTCGGCATCTTCGTCCTCGCCCCGATCGTCTACGCCGCCGCCAAGCGCTCCGGCAAATCGATTCTGCTCTACTGTCTGCCGCTGCTCGCCGGTCTCTCCATGACCCATGCCTTCCTGCCCCCGCACCCCGGCCCGGTGGCCGCCGCGGGCCTGCTGAAGGTGGACCTGGGCTGGGTCATCCTGATGGGCGTGATCTGCGGTGTCCCGGCCGTCCTCGCCGCCTGGGCCTACTCCGCCTGGATCGGCCGCAAGATCTTCGTCCCCGTCCCCCAGGACATGGTGGAGGCCGCCGACGAGGCCAGGGAGTCCGTCCTCGCCGAACAGCGCGGCGCGGGCGTCGAGCCCCGGGAGGAGCCGGTCGCCCTCGGCACGGTCCTCGCCATCATCGGCACCCCGCTGATCCTGATCCTCGCCGCCACCTTCTCCTCCATCGCCCTGGACCCCTCCACCCTCCGCTCGGTGATCGAGTTCTTCGGCCACCCCTTCGTGGCCCTGACCATCGCCCTGCTGATGGCGTACTACGTCCTCGGCATCCGGCGCGGCTGGTCCCGCAAGTCCCTGGAGACCGTCTCCACCTCGTCCCTGAAGCCGGTCGGCAACATCCTGCTGGTGGTCGGCGCGGGCGGGGTCTTCGGCGCGGTCCTGAAGGCCAGCGGGGTCGCCCAGGCCCTCTCCGACACCTTCAACGACGTCGGCCTCCCGATCATCGTCCTGTCCTATCTGATCTCCCTGGTCCTGCGGGTCGCCCAGGGCTCGGCGACGGTGGCGATCGTCACCACGGCCGGGATCGTGGCCCCGCTGCTCGCCGAGGGCGATCACTCACAGGCGTTCATCGCGCTGGTCATCATGGCGATCTCGGCCGGCTCGATCTTCGCCTCGCACGTCAACGACGGCGGCTTCTGGATCGTCGCCAAGTACTTCGGCATCAGCGAGCGCGACACCCTGAAGACCTGGACCGTCCTGGAATCGGTGCTGTCGGTGGCCGGTTTCGTGGCGGCGGCGGTGCTGAGCCTCTTCGTCTAGGCCGGATGGCCCGGTTTTGGGCATCGTCGCCATAACGAAGTAGGGCCCGACTGTCTCTGACACAGGTTTGTCGACCATACTGCGGGGCTGTGGAGCAGCAGCGCATAGGTACGAGCAGTCAGCCCCTGGACGCCGGGGTCAACCCGGCGCACATCCCCGGGCTCACACAGCCCGCGCCGGCGGAGCCGGAGGACGGGGTCGAGGAGGCGGAACGGACGACCGCCCCCGAGACCCCGGCCGAGGCCGAGGCCCCCGCGCCGGAGGAACCGGACACGGAGGACACGGAGAGCGCGGCGGACAACGAAGAGCCGGAGGAGCCGGAGGAAACGGCGGACGCGGCGGACGCCGAAGCGGCCGACGGCCCCGCGTTCGAGGCCGCCGACCGCCGCGCCCGGATCGTCGCCGACGCCGAGGGCGTCCGCCTCAGCCTCGACGAGGAGCGGTGCGAGTTCCGCTGGGACGAGATCGCCGCGGTGGAGACCGCGGCGGCCCGTTTCGGCAAGCGGTTCACCGTGACCGTGCACACCCCGGAGCGTCGCTGGTACCCCATCGAGATCGAGGCCAAGTCCAAGTCTGACCACAAGAAGTGGGACGACTCACTGGACGCGGTCCTCGACGCGTACTTCGACGAGGGCAAGAAGCCCGAACCGGAGAAGCCCGAACCGGAGAAGGCCGAAGAGGAACCCAGCGCCTAGGCGCAGTACTGGGCTTCCTTCCCGATCGACCGGTACATGCAGTCCGCGTTCTCCAGCAGCTGAAGGACCGCGTCCCGGTTCCGCGAGGTCTCCCGCTCGATCACCTCATCGGGCGGGTAGAACCCGCCTCCGCTCGCCGTCCGCGGATACATCTCGAAGGTGTAGCCGAAGATCTTCTGGTTGCCCCACAGCCAGTCGTCGATCGACCCGTCCGTGATGTAGAGGTCGCTGGACTGCTCCGGCGTGTACCCGTTGCTGGCCGCCAGTTTCTGCCCCACCGCGGCGAAGGCGTTGCGGTCGTCCGCGGTCATCCCGGGCGCGGTGTCGGAGTAGGTGTAGCCGTACGGCCAGAGCACCAGTTCGCTGTAGGTGTGGAAGTCCACGCCCGCGGTGATCTGCTGCTCGCCGCCGACGACCCGGCTGCGGACGAAGTCGGCGACCACCTTCACCTCGGGCGCCGACTCGGCGGCGGTCCCCCGGTAGGTCTCGGAGGAGGTGGAGCCGGAGGAGCCGCCGCAGCAGCCCCAGTTGTAGTTCCAGTTGCGGTTCATGTCGGTGCCGACGTACGAGGAACCGGTGTTGGGCTGGCGGTTCTTGCGCCAGGACCGGTAGGAGCCGGTGGCGATGTCGTACTCGCCGCCGTCCGGGTTCATGTCCGGGATGATCCAGATCTCCCGGTTGTCGACCATGTTCTTCACCCGGGAGTCGGTGCTGTAGTCGCTGGTCAGCTCGCGCAGCAGATACAGCGCCATCTCGACGGTGAGGTGCTCACGGGCGTGCTGGTGGTGGGTGAACAGCACCTCCGGCTCGGCCTCGTCGGTGGCCACGTTGTCGCTGATCTTGATGGCGACGATATTGCGGCCCTGGTAGGAGCGGCCGATCACCCGCTGGCTGGCGATCGTGGGGTTGGCGGAGACCAGGGTGTTGATCTGGGCCGTCATCTCCGCGTAGTTGTGGTACTGCGAGTCGGCGGTCGGGAAGTCGAGCAGCCGTACGTCGTCCTCGCCGGCCGAGCGGTCGGGGGCGGCGCCGAGCGGGGTGACCTCGTAGCCGAGCGCGCGCAGCTTCTTGATCTGGTCGGCGCGGCCGGAGACCACGACCCCGTGCTCGTCGGCCTCGTCGACGGTGACGCCGGTCCGCTGGATCGCGGTGCGGTCCTGCGGGGTGGAGCGCATGAGGATCTCGTACTGGCGGATGTCGTCGGCGGACGCGGCCGGTTTGCTCGCGCTGTCCGCGCTGGCGTCGCCGGTGGTGGCCGAGATCGGGGCGGCCAGGGCGAGGGCGAGCAGCACGGCGAGCGCGGCGCCGCGTCTGCCCCTGGCGGTGGAGCCGCGTGGGCGAAGTCGCATGAAGTCTCCTTGTTTCTCCGGTGCTCCGGGATCTCCGGAGGTGGGGGTGTGGAGCGGGGGGTGGTTCTTCCGTGCGACGTACGGGTGGCGCTCATCGTCCGGGTGTGGCATGCGCAGGTCAAGACCGAGTCTGGGAGTGGCCTGTGAGCGACCCTCCCGCGCCGGGGTGGTGAGCCGCCCCACGCCGGGCTGCCGAGCCCTCGCCCCGAGCTGACGGCCCCTGAGAAACGGCGCAGTGTACGCGCCATGGGAGGGCTTCCACGGGCCAAGTCCCCAACTGCACCCTGGGGCGTGACCCTGGGGTGCATATATGTGAGAAAGGGGGGAGAGTGACAGTTCGCGGAGGGGAGCCCCGTACTCCGGCTCCCGTACCCCACCCTCACAGGACAGGCTGATCATGAGCGGATCAGCGCCACGACGGGACGGTCGGCCGCCGGTCGAGACGACCAGCTTCGTCGACCGGCGCGGTGAGCAGAGCGAAGGCCGGGAACTGCTCGCGCGGGCACGGCTGGTCACCCTGACCGGGCCGGGCGGCGTGGGCAAGACCCGCCTCGCCGCCCGGATCGCGGCCCGCGTGGAGCGGGCGTTCCCCGACGGGGTGCGGTTCGTCCATCTCGCCGGGCTGCACGACCCCGGCCTCGTCCCGCTGGCCGCCGCCGACGCGCTGGGCCTGCACGACCACTCCGCCCGCCCCGTCCTGGACGCCCTGGTCGAACAGGTCCGCGACCGCCGGCTGCTGCTCGTCCTCGACAACTGCGAGCACCTCACCGCCGCCTGCGCCGAACTCGCCGCCGCCCTGCTGCACGGCACCACCGGCATCCGGGTCCTCGCCACCAGCCGCCACCGCCTCGGCCTCACCGAGGAACACCTCCTGGAGATACGGCCACTGCCCGTCCCCGGCCCCGACGACGACCTCACCGCCCACCCCGGCCCCGCCCTCACCCTGTTCGCCGACCGCGCCGCGGCCGTCGTCCCCGGCTTCCGCCTCACCGCCGCCAACCGGGCCGCCGTCGCCCGCCTCTGCCGCCGCCTCGACGGACTCCCGCTCGCCATCGAACTCGCCGCCGTCCGGATGCGCGTCCTCGGCGTCGAACAGCTCATCGCCCGCCTCGACGACCGCTACCGGCTGCTCTCCGCCGGCAGCCCCGCCGTCCTGCCCCGCCACCAGACCCTGGGCGCCGCCATCGACTGGAGCCATGAACTGTGCACCCGGCGCGAGCAGTTGGTGTGGGCGCGCGCCTCCGTCCTCGCCGGGGGCTTCGACCTGGAGGCCGCCGAGGCGGTCTGCGCCGACGGCGAACTCGTCCGCTCCTACGACGTCCTGGAAGCCGTCGCCGGGCTCCTCGACAAGTCCGTCCTGTGCCGCGAACCGCCACCCCCCGAGCCGGACACCACCGACGCCCCCGACACCCCCGCCGAGGACACCGGCACCCCCGTCCGCTACCGCCTCCTGGACACCCTGCGCCACTACGGCCGCCAGAAGCTCCGCGCCCGCCCCGGCGAGGAACGCGCCGCCCGCCGCCGCCATCTCGCCTGGACCCAGCGCCGCGCCGAGGAGAGCGAGAGCGCCTGGTTCGGCCCCGCGCAACGCCAGATCGTCGCCCGGCTCCGCGCCGACCAGGACAATCTGCGCGCCGCCCTCGACTTCGCCCTCACCGACCCCGGCGAGGCCCTCGCCGGGCTCCGCCTCGCCGGCACCCTCTGGTTCTACTGGCACGCCTGCGGCGCCCCCCGCGAGGGCCGCCACTGGCTCGACCGCGCCCTCGACGCCAACCCCGGCCCCACCCGCGAACGCGCCCGCGCCCTGTGGACCTCCGCCCTGCTGGCCGGCTGCCCCGAGGACCTCACCCGGGGGCGCAGCCAGGCCGAGGAGGCCCGCGCCCTCGCCCTGCGCCTCGGCGACCGGGCGGAGGCCGCGCACGCCGAGTACGTCATGGGCGTCGTCGTCCTGTTCGGCAACGACCTGCCCGCCGCCCTCGCCCACTTCCGCGCCGGCGTCGCCCGCGGCCCCGTCCCCGGCCAGCACCTCAGCATGGTCGCCCTGGACCGGGTCGAACTCGCCTGCGCCCTCGCCTTCCTCGGCGAGGCCGACCAGGCCATCGCCGTCTGCGAGGAGACCCGCCGCCTGTGCGAACGGCACGGCGACGCCTGGGTCCTCTCCTATGTCCTGCGGATGCTGGCCCTCGCCCATGTCGTCAAGGACGACCTCCCGCGCGCCGAGCGCCACGCCCGCGAGGCCCTGCGCCTGAAACGGGCCGTCCACGACGTCCTCGGCATCGGCCTCACCCTCGATCTGCTGGCCCGCATCACCGTCCTGCGCGGCGCCCCCGACCGGGCCGCCGTCCTGCTCGGCGGCGCCGACCGGGTCTGGGCCGCCGTCTCCCGCGACCGCTGGGGCTCCGACGCCCTCAACACCGCCCGCGCCGACGCCGAGACCCGCTCCCGCGCCGCCCTCGGCCCGGCCCTGTTCCAGAAGGCGTACGAACTCGGCGGCTCGCTCGGCCTGGAGGAGATCGTCGGCCACGCCCTGGAGGAGCGGCGTGCCGCCCCCGCCCCGGTCCCCGCCCCCGCCCCGGCCCCGGCGCCGCTCACCCGGCGCGAGAACGAGGTCGCCCAGCTGGTCGCCGAGGGCCTCGCCAACCAGCAGATCGCCGACCGGCTCGTCATCGCCCGCCGCACCGCCGAGGGCCATGTCGAACGCATCCTCACCAAGCTCGGCTTCACCAGCCGCAGCCAGATCGCGGCCTGGGTCGCGGCCCGCCAGTGACGCCCCCCGGACCGACCGGACGACCACTCACCCCTGGGAGCCCCATGCCCACCATGCCCACCACGCCCACCCCGCCCGGCCTCTTCGACCACCGCATGGCCGTGTTCGGCACCGACGAGGAGTTCCTCGGCGCCGCGGTGCCCTTCCTCACCGAGGGCCTGCGCGCCCCCGGCGAACCGGCGCCGGTCGCCATCACCACCCCGGCCCGCCTCGCCCTGCTCGGCGACGCCTTCGGCGACACCGTCACCCGCGTCACCCACACCGACTGGTACACCGGCTCGGCGCCCAACGCCATCGCCCAGGGCGCCGGATACCTGGCCCGCAACGCGGGCGCGGGCGGCCGGGTCCATCTCCTCATGGAACCCGACTGGGCCGGCCGGGCCGGGAGTTCGGCGCGCGAGAGCGCCGAGTGGATCCGCTACGAGTCCCTCGCCAATCTGCTCTTCGCCCCCCTCGCCACCACCGCCCTGTGCGTCTACGACACCCGGATCGCCCGCCCCGAGGTCATCGAGCGGGCCCGCCGCGCCCACCCCGGCACCGCCGCCTACGAGGACCCGCACCGGCTGACCGCCGCACTGGACGCCGTACCCCTGCCACCGGCGCCGGTCGACGCGCGGGCGCTGGGGCTGGACGGGGTGGCCGGGTGGGTGGGGGACCGGGGGCTGGGGGCCAGTGACGCGGAACTGTTCGCGGGGGCCGTGCGGGAGGCGGCGGACGCCCTGGGACTGGGGGACGACGCCGAGGCGCGGGTGTGGGGCGGCGCCCCGGCCTGCGTGGCCGAACTGACCGCCCCGGGCCGTCTCGGCGACCCCCTCGCGGGCTTCGTGCCCCCGGCCGGGGGACCGGGCCCGGAGCGCGGCCAGGGCCTGTGGTTCGCCCGGCAGGTCTGCGCCTATGTGGACGTCCGGGACGCGGCCGGGGCCCCGGTCACCACGATCCGGTTGCAGTACGGGCGCTGAGGTGACGGGCGGGGTGGTGGGGGACACGGGGGCACAGGTAGTGAATGGGGTAGTCCTCCCCGTGCCCGACCGGCTCCCGGCGGGCAGTCTTGACGGCATGCTCCAGCTCTCCGGGAACCGGCCACCGGGCCACGACTCTCCGGACGGCGCGTTCCCCCAGCCACCGCTGCGGGCCGGCCATCTGAGGGTCACGTACGCCCCCCGCCCCACCGCGGTCCGGGAGGCCCGCGCGACGGTGCGCAGGCACCTGGAGGAATGGGGCCTGGCCGAGGGGCGCGGCGCCCCCGACGACCTGGTGGACACGGCGGAACTCCTGGTCAGCGAGGTGACCACCCAGGCCCTGCTGCACTCCGCCGGCCGTTTCACCCTCACCCTGTCCGCCGCGCACGGCACCCTGCGCTGCGAGGTGGCCGACAGCGGCCCGCGGCCCCCGCGGGCGCGGGAGGCGTCCGGCGCGGAACACGGACGCGGCATGTTCCTGGTGGCGGCGCTCGCCCGGCGCTGGGGCCGCCGCGAGGAGGGGCCGGGCAGGACCGTCTGGTTCGAGCTCGGCACCTGCGCGTGCGACGGCTGCGGTCGGCGACAGCCGTAGGACGCGCGACCCCGGCGGGCCCCGGCGGCGATGCCCGGCGGCCGGTTCCCGCCGGGGGTCGTGAGGAGCGCGGGGCAACGGCAGGGATGGCAAGGACCGTTCCCTTCTTCGCGGCTGCGTACATCGGGTGAAGATCGCCGCGCACCCTCTTGTCCGCCCCCGGCCGGTGCGCTTACTTGACCCCATGGCCGACATCACGGGCGACACCTCACCGACCAGGACCCCGGACGGAACCGGCACCGGCCCCGGCCGGCGCAGGTCGAGCTGGCGCCATATCGGGCCCGGGATCGTGGTCGCCGCGACCGGTGTCGGCGCCGGGGACCTGGTGGCGACCCTGATCGCGGGCAGCAACTTCGGCTACACCCTGCTCTGGGCGGCGGTCATCGGCTGTCTGGTGAAGATCGCCCTGGCGGAGGCGGCCGGCCGCTGGCATCTCTCCACCGGCCGCACCCTCTTCGACGGCTGGGCCGGACTCGGCCGCTGGACCCTCTACTTCTTCGCCGTCTACGCGGTGATCTGGGGCTTCGTCTACGGGGCCGCCGCGATGTCGTCCAGCGCGCTGCCGCTCCAGGCGCTGTTCCCGGATGTGATGGATCTGGAGTGGTGGGGCATCGCCTGCGGACTGGTGGGCCTGGCCTTCGTCTGGTTCAACAAGTACGCCGTCTTCGAGAAGGTCATGACGGTGCTGGTCGGCGTCATGTTCGTGGTGACGGTGTATCTGGCGGTCCGGGTCACCCCCAATCTGGGCGACGCCTTCGCGGGCCTGCTGCCGGTGCTGCCCGACGCGCAGGACTCCATCCTCAACACCCTCGGCCTGATCGGCGGCGTCGGCGGCACCATCACGCTGGCCGCCTACGGCTACTGGGTCAACGCCAAGGGCTGGACGGACACCGGCTGGATGAAGGTGATGCGGCTGGACAACCGGGTGGCGTACGCGACGACCGGTGTCTTCGTGGTGGCGATGCTCTTCGTCGGCGCGGAACTCCTGCACTCCGCGAACGTGGCCATCGAGACCGGCGACAAGGGCCTGATCCAGCTCGGCGACATCCTGGAGGCCGAGTACGGCGCCGCCACCGCGAAGTTCTTCCTGATCGGCTTCTTCGCCACGTCCTTCACCTCCCTGATCGGCGTCTGGCACGGGGTGAGCCTGATGGTCGCCGACTTCGCCGCCCGCTTCGGCAAGGACGCCACCGGCCTCACCGGCGCCGAGGTGGCCTCCGGCACCCGGGAACGCTCCTGGGCCTTCCGCGGCTATCTGCTCTGGCTGACCTTCCCCCCGATGGTCCTGCTCTTCCAGGACCAGCCCTTCCGCCTGGTCATCCTCTACGGCGTCCTGGGCGCGGCCTTCCTGCCCTTCCTGGCCGGCACCCTGCTGTGGCTGCTCAACTCCTCGCGCACGCCGAGGGAGTGGCGCAACGGGCCGGTCAGCAACACCCTGCTGGCGGCGGCGGGGCTGCTGTTCCTGGTGCTGTGCGTCAAGCAGATCTGGGACCAGCCCTGGGCGGACTTCTTCTGACGACTTCTTCTGACGGCTCCTTCCGACGGCTTCCTCTGACGGCCCGTGGGAACGGGTGACGCCCGGGACTCCTTCGTGGAGGTCCCGGGCGCCGGTCCGTGAGCGGTGGGGATGCGTTACGGAAGCGCGTCCACGTGCGGGCCGACCACGCTCGACCAGGCGTTGCCCGAGGTGGCGTCCCAGTTGGTGGACCAGGTCATCGCGCCGCGCAGGTCGGGGTAGGTGCGGGGCGGCGTGAAGGTGCCGCAGTTGGTGCCCCGGGTGAGGCAGTTCAGGGCGTTGTTGACCACCGACGGGGCGACATAGCCGCCGCCGGCCGCGCGAGTGGAGGCGGGCACACCCAGGCCGACCTGGGAGGGGGCGAGGCCGTTCTCCAGCTGGATGCAGGCCAGGGCGGTCAGGAAGTCGACGGTGCCCTGGGCGTAGACCCGGCCGTCGCAGCCCAGCATGGTGCCGCTGTTGTAGTACTGCATGTTGACGACCGTGAGGATGTCCTTCACGTTCAGGGCCGTCTGGAAGTAGGAGCCGGAGGTCGACTGCATGTCGATGGTCTGCGGGGCCATCGTCAGGACCAGCGACGGACCGGCCAGCGCCGACAGGGAGCGCAGCGCCTGGGTCATGTAGGTGGCGTTGAGGCCGTTCTCCAGGTCGATGTCGACCCCGTCGAAGCCGTACTCCTGCATCAGGGCGTGGACCGAGTTGGCGAAGTTGGTCGCGGAGGTGGAGTTGTTCACGGAGACCGTGCCCAGCTCACCGCCGATCGAGATGATGACCTTCTTGCCGGCCGCCTTCTTGGCGACGATGTCCGCCTTGAACTGGGCGACCGTGTAGCCGTTCAGGCCCGCGGTGTCCAGGTTGAAGGTGACGGCACCCGGGGTCGGGGTCGCGTCGGCGAAGGACACCGCGATGATGTCGTAGGCCGCGGGGACGTCGGAGAGCCGCTGGACGGTGGCGCCGTTGTTGAAGTTCTGCCAGTAGCCGGTCACCGCGTGCCTCGGGACGCCGCCACCGCCGTTGCCGCCGTCGGCCGGGGTGGTCGCGGTGACCGCGGTCGAGCGGGGCGATTCACCGGCCGCGTTGGTCGCCGTCACCTGGAAGGAGTACGAGGTGGAGGCGGTGAGGCCGGTGATGGTCGCCGAGGTGCCGGTGACCGCGGTGATCCGGGTGCCGTCGCGGTAGATCGAGTAGCCGGTGGCGCCGGAGACCGTGCTCCAGGACAGGTTGACCGCGGTCGGGGTGGTCGCGCCCACCGTGAGGCCGGTCGGGGCGGTGGGGATCGTCGGACCCGGGTCCGTACCGCCGCCGCCGTCCGGGCCGAAGACCGAGAGGTCGTCGACGAAGTAGGGCTGCTGGCCGTACCAGCCATGGGTGTAGACCGTCACCGAGGTGGTGTTCGCGCCGGTGGTGAAGGTGGTGGAGAGCTGCTTCCAGGCCGACGAGTCGGGGGTCCACGTCGACACATCGGTGGTGCCGGTGCCGGTGGCGCCGAGATAGGCGAAGCCGCCCTGCACCCAGGCGCTCAGGGTGTACGTCGAGTTGGGCTGGACGGCGACCGCCTGGGAACAGCGGGCGTTGTCCTGGCCGGAGGGCGCCGCGCGCAGCGCCCCGGTGCCGGTGCGCACCGGGGTGGAGACCGCGCTGCCGCTGTTCGCGGAGCAGGTCCAGTTGCTGACACCGGACTCGAAGCCGGCGTTGCGGGCGTTGTTGATGTCCGCCGCGGACGCTTCCACGGCCGTGGAGAGGGAGAAGGCGAGGGCGGCGACGGTGGCGCCGGCCCAGATCCGCCTGCGGAGCGGGCGTCTGGCGGTGCCGGTGCTGCGTCTGTTCCGTACGAGGTCCACTCGGGCCTCCGATGGGGAGTCGGGACGAGGAGGGGGGAAGAGCACGAGAAGTCAGGTGCGGGAAAGCACGTGAGGGGGAGCGACTGCGGGAAGGAACCGGGGAGGAACCAGGGAGGAGCCGTGGGGGAGGAGAGGGAGCTGAGAAGAAGTGGAGAGGAAGGGGAACGGTGGCCACCGCTGTGCGTCAAAGGTGGTCCAGACCAATTGTGTTGTCAAGGTCTGGACCAAGTCCGTGGCGAGTTCACAGGAACGGAACGCGTCTAACCTGCCCTGATTTGAAGCGACTTGTGCGATGTCAGTTGTCGCAGAGCCACCGAAACGCTGTTCTCCGGCCACAGAGGCGCGGATACAGTGCTGACGTAGTCACGCAATGAAGTCATCTCGGTGCACCGGAGTCACGCCCGCGCACCGGCCGGCGGAATCGGGGAGCTGCGCGTGCCAACTGCCATTGCCGTGACGGGCGCCGACCTGGCGCTCCCGGCGCAGGACGAACGGACCCTGCCCGCGGCCGTGCTGCCCGACCTGGACCGGCGCCCGCTGGACCAGGTGCTCGCCGAGGTGCAGATCCTGCTCGACCAGCACGGGCAGCTCGTCGTGGTCTGCTCCAGCGCCGCCCCCGCCGCCGTGTACCGGCGGCTGCACACCGTCCGCTCCCTCCTGGAGAGCGACCGCATCGCCCTGTTCCGCCCCGAACTGCCCCCGCTCGGTGTCGCCGTCCTCGCCCGGCAGCTGCGCCAGCTCGCCTCCTGCGACCTCAGCCCCGGGGTGCTCGCCTCCGCCGGACGGCTGCTCACCCACTACATCCACGCCGGCGCCCTGCTCGGCTCCGTCGCCCGACTCGACCGCGTGCCCGTCACCCTCAAGGCGCACGCCAAGTCCTGGATGCCCGGCAGCCAGTTCGCCGTCCTCGCCCACCCCCAGCCGCAACTCGTCCGCCTCGGACCCGACGCCACCCTCGCCGGACCCGAGTTCGCGACCCGGATGGTGGTCGCCAAGGGGCAGCTCACCGCCGACTGGGTCACCGCCACCCTCGCCCCGGCCTGGCAGGCCCAGGGGCTGCGCGAGGTCCCGCTGCCCGCCGACTCCGCCCGCTGGTGGGGCACCGGACGGCTGATCGAGTTCTGCGCCCATCTGAGCGATCTGTCCGTGCTGTACCAGCTGGTCACCTCCGTCCGCCAGACCGTCTGCCACTGGTGCGGCCTCGATGTCATCGGCGACCTCTGTGTGTTCTGCAGCGCCACCCCGCCCGACGCCGGGGACCCACCCGAGCCGGACGGAGCGACCGGCGACCCGGCGCCGCACCGCCGGCTCACCGAGGGCCCCGCCCGCACCCGCCGGGCCCTCACCCCCTGACCGCCCGCACCACCGCCCGCCTCCATCCCCGTCACCCCCCATCGAGGACGCACGGTTCATGAACTCCCGTCAGCGCCGCGGCGTGATACTCCTGCTCCTGTCCATCCTGTGCGCCCTCGGCGCCTTCGCCGGCGTGCTCTCCGTCGTCAACGACGTCAGCTCCAAGGTCGGCCCCGAGGTCACCGCGTACGAGCTGAAGTCGAACGTGGCGCCCTACACCCCGCTCAGCGCGGGCCAGTTCAGCGCGGTGGAGATGCCCGAGCGCTGGCTGTCGCCGACCGCCGTCACCGATCTCACCGAGATCCGCGGCAAGATCGCGGTCACCGCCCTGAAGAAGGGCTCCCTGCTCCAGAGCGACATGATCGTCGACCAGCCCGCGCTGAAGGCGGGCGAGCAGGAGGTCGCCATCATGATCGACGCGGCCACCGGTGTCGCCGGCAAGATCACCCCCGGGGCCACGGTCAATGTCTACGCCACCTTCGAGGGCGCGCGCGAGGAGGACCCCGACCAGTCCCGGGTGATCATCGCGGGCGCCCGGGTCCTGGACGTCGGCCGGCTGACCCCCCTCGAACCCGACGACAACGACCGCTCCCGGGCCGGCACCGAGGCCGTGCCGATCACCTTCGCGCTGTCCGCGCCCGACGCCCAGCGCATCACCTACGCCGAGTCCTTCGCCGAGCAGGTCCGGCTCGCCCTCGTCGCCCCCGGCGGCGACGGCGCGGTCCCCGAAGAGGACCGCACCTACGAACTCGCCGACGACCAGTGACGACGAGCAGGGACCAGGGAGAGGCCGCTCCATGCCCACCAGAATCCTTCCGGCGGTGTCCGACGCGGACGCGGTCCGCTCGATCACCACACTCCTCAGCCAGCTCCCGGACGCCGAACCCGTGGGCCCGGTCCTCGACTCCACCCAGCTGATCGACACCCTCGCCCGGCTCGCCGCCGAGTCCGTCGACGAACTCCCCGAGGTCGTCGTCGTCCATGAGCGGATCGGCCCGGTGCCCGCGCTGGAGCTGATCCGCGAGGTCGCCCTGCGCTTCCCCGCCGTCGGCGTCATCCTGATCACCTCCGACGCCGGACCCGGGCTGTTCGCCGCCGCCATGGACTCCGGCGCCCGCGGCCTGGTCGCCCTCCCGCTCAGCTACGAGGAGCTGGGCGCCCGCGTCCAGGCCGTCGCCCAGTGGTCGACCGGCGTCCGCCGCCATCTCGGGCACGGCGGCGCCGACTCCTTCCCCGGCGTCGGCGGCACCGTCGTCACCGTCTCCGGCGCCAAGGGCGGGGTCGGCACCACCCTCACCGCCGTGCAGCTCGCCCTCGCCGCGCAGGCGTCCGGCCGCTCCACCTGCGTGGTCGACATGGACCTCCAGACCGGCGACATCGCCGCCTACCTCGATGTCCAGTTCCGCCGCTCGGTCGTCGACCTCGCCACCATCACCGACATCTCGCCCCGCGTCCTCGCCGACGCCGTCTTCCGCCATGACACCGGGCTGGCCCTGCTGCTCGCCCCCGGCGAGGGCGAACGCGGCGAGGAGGTCACCGACCGCGCCACCCGCCAGATCGTCAGCGCGCTGCGCTCCCGCTACGAGACCGTCGTCCTGGACTGCGGCTCCCAGATGAGCGGCGCCGGGGCGGCGGCCGTCGAGATGGCCGACACGGCACTGCTGGTCACCACACCGGACGTGGTCGCCGTCCGGGGCGCGAAACGCCTGGTCCGCCTCTGGGACCGGCTCCAGATCCGCAAGGCGGAGGAGACCACCGTCGTCGTCAACCGCCACACCAAGAGCACCGAGATCCAGCCCGCCCTGATCCAGCGGATCACCGGCACCGCCGTCGCCCGTACCGTCGTCCCCGCCCACTTCAAGGAACTCCAGGCGGTGGTGGACGCCGGACGGCTGCACGAACTCGACGCCAAGAGCACGGTCAAGCAGGCCCTGTGGACCCTCGCCGGTGAACTGGGCCTGGTCCAGGGCACCGAGGCCACCACCACGGGCCACCGCCGCGGCGGCTCCCGCGCGCGCTCCCGCTCCCGCACCGACACCGCCCGCCAGCCCGAGCCCACGACGCCCCGAGGCGGCGACCGGGCGGCGCTGACGTTCCGGCGGCGCAAGGAGCTGGGGCGGTGAGCGGGGTCCGCCCGGCACCGGAGCGCGGTGCCGGGGTGGTGGAGCGGCCCCGCCCGGCGCAACGGGCCGGGGCGACGGGGCGGCCACCGGCATCGACCCGCGATGCCGGGGCGGTGGCGCCGCGCTGGGCGTGGCCCCGGTCGGCTCCGGCGCGCCGCGCCTCGCCCCCGGAGCAACCCCGGGCATCGGCCCACCCCACCCCCGCCCCCGCGCGTTCCCGCCCGGCGCCGGAGCGACGGGCCGCCACGCTCGACGCGCCCCCGCCCCACCCCCGTTCCGCCCTCCGTGACGACCGTGGGCAGGTCACCATCGAGTTCCTCGGGATGACCCCGCTGATCGTCATCACGCTGGTGCTGCTGTGGCAGTTCGTGCTGCTGGGGTACACCTTCACCCTCGCGGGCAACGCCGCCGACGAGGCGGTGCGGGCCGGGACGGCGGCGGCGCCGGGGGCGCGGCAGGGGGCCTGCCAGGAGGCGGGCCTCGACAAGCTGCCGGGTGCCTGGGCGGGGAACGCCGAGGTGGACTGCGGGACCTCGGGGGGCTTCGTGACCGCGCGGGTCGTCCTGCGCGTCCCGGTGCTCTTCCCGGGCACGGTCGCCTTTCCCTTCGAGGTGCGGGGCCAGGCGGGCGCGGTCGAGGAGGACACGGGAGAGGGGGGCTGACATGCCGTACGCATCACCGTCCGGACGGCGCCGGGACCGGGCAGGGGACCGGGGGCAGGTCGCCATCGAGTACCTCGGATTCCTGCCGATCCTGCTGCTCGTCGCCCTCGGCACCGTCCAGCTCGGGCTGATCGCCTACGCCGGACAGCAGGCCGGGACCGCGGCGCGGGCCGGGGCGCGGGCCGCCTCGCTCGACCTCGGCGCCCAGCAGGGCTGCACCGCCGCCGTGAGCGACTGGCTCGACGCCGCCTGCTCCGAGGGGCGGCTCGGCGACGAGGTCGAGGTCACCGCCACCGTCGACATCCCGTCCCTCGTCCCCGGCTGGGACTTCGGCCCCGCCACCCGCACCGCCGTCATGCCGATCGACCACAGCGACTGACAGACCGACTGACAGCGCGACCGAGAGAGGGGGCCCGCGATGAGTCTGAGGGCACGCATCAACTCCCCGGAGGAGCAGGGCAGCCGGGGCGAGGACGGCCATCTGGTCGCCTCCTACCGGGCCAAGCTGCTGGAGGAGATCGACCTCGCGGAGATGGGCTCACTGGCCGCCGCCGACCGCCGCGCCCGGCTGGAGCGGGTCCTCGGGCACATCATCAGCCGCGAGGGCCCGGTGCTGTCCACCGTCGAACGGTCCCAGCTGATCCGGCGGGTGGTGGACGAGGCCCTCGGCCTCGGCATCCTCGAACCCCTCCTGGAGGACGCCTCCATCACCGAGATCATGGTCAACGGCCCCGACGCGATCTTCGTGGAGCGCGGCGGCCGGGTCGAGCAGCTCCCGATCCGGTTCGCCTCCGGCGACCAGCTGATGCAGACCATCGAACGGATCGTCTCCACCGTCAACCGCCGGGTGGACGAGTCCAACCCGATGGTCGACGCCCGCCTCCCGTCCGGCGAACGCGTCAACGTCATCATCCCGCCGCTGTCCCTGACCGGCCCCACCCTCACCATCCGCCGCTTCCCCCGCTCCTTCACCCTCCAGGAGCTGATCGGCTTCGGCTCGCTGGACGAGCACATGCTGTATCTGCTCGCCGGGCTGGTGCAGGCCAAGTTCAATGTGATCGTCTCCGGCGCCACCGGCACCGGCAAGACCACCCTCCTCAACGCCCTGTCCGGACTGATCCCCGGTGGTGAGCGCATCATCACCATCGAGGACTCCGCCGAACTCCAGCTCCAGCAGTCCCACGTCATCCGCCTGGAGTCCCGCCCGCCCAACGTCGAGGGCAAGGGCCATGTCACCATCCGCGACCTGGTCCGCAACTCCCTGCGGATGCGGCCCGACCGGATCGTGGTCGGCGAGGTCCGCGGCGGCGAGTCCCTCGACATGCTCCAGGCCATGTCCACCGGCCACGACGGCTCGCTCGCCACCGTCCACGCCAACAGCGCCGAGGACGCCCTGATGCGGCTCCAGACCCTCGCCTCCATGTCCGACGTCGAGATCCCCTTCGTCGCCCTGCACGACCAGATCAACAGCGCCGTCGATGTGATCGTGCAGCTCGCCCGGTTCGCCGACGGCACCCGGCGGATCACCGAGATCGCCCTCCTCGACAGCCATGGCGGGGAGCCGTACCGGCTGGTGAGCGTGGCCCGCTTCGACGCCCGCCCGATGGCCTCCGACGGCCGGATCCACGGCGTCTTCCGCTACTTCCCGCTGCCGCGCCGCACCGCCGACCGCCTCTACATGGCGAGCCAGCCCATCCCGCAGGCCTTCGGCATCGCCCTCACCGAGGACATGCTCGCCACCCGAGAAGCCAGGTAGGACCCGCCGCCATGCCCACGACCACCGCCGCCATGAACATGACCATGACGATGACCATGAACCTGAACCTGAACCTGGAGAACCTCACGACGCTCACCATCGGCGTCACCCTCCTCACCCTGCTGCTCGCCGTCGCCGGCGTGCACGTCTACGCCGCCGGACGCGCCCAGCGCCGCGCCCTGGTGGACCGGCTCACCGCCACCGGCCAGGCCCCCGACACCGGCCGCCGCCGCCACTTCCGCGACCTGGACCGGCGACTGCGCCGCACCGGCCTCGGCCGCCGCCTGGAACTCCGGCTCGCGGCGACCGGCCTGGACATCACCCCCGGCGAGTTCGCCGCCGGGATGCTGGTCGCCGTCGCCGGACTCTGGCTGGTCGGCCACGCCGCCCTCGCCCCCTTCTTCGGCCCCATAGCCGGGCTGCTGGGCGTCGGCGCCGCCCTCCAGTTCCTCAACTGGCAGCGCCAGAAACGCATCGAGAAGTTCATCAACCAGCTCCCCGAACTCGCCCGCATCCTCGCCAACGCCACCAACGCCGGACTCGCCCTGCGCACCTCCATCGGCATGGCCGCCGAGGAACTGGAGGCCCCGGCGGGCGAGGAACTCGCCAAGGTCGCCGACCAGCTCGCCCTGGGCGCCTCCCTGGACGACGCCCTCGACGAGATGGCCCGGCGCCTGCCCTCGCGCGAACTCGTCGTCCTGGTCACCACCCTCGTCCTCGCCAACCGGGCCGGCGGCCAGGTCGTCGGCGCCCTGCGCAACCTCACCGAGACCCTGGAGGAGCGCAAGGAGACCCGCCGCGAGATCCGCACCCAGCTCTCCCAGGTCAGCATGACCTCCTACGCCGTCCCCGCGATGGGCGTCGGCGCCCTGTTCCTGATGAACGGCGTCAGGGAGGGAGCCCTGGACCGGATGACCGGCTCCCCCTACGGCCAGGCCGCCGTCATCATCGCCTTCGGCCTCTACGCCATCGGCTTCCTCCTCATCCGCCGCCTGTCCCGGATCGACGTGTAGGGGAGGCGACGACGACCATGGCACTCCTCCTCGCGGCCCTCGCCGCCCTCAGCGTCTGGGGCGTCTTCGCCGGCATCCGGATGTACCGCGCCGACGTCAAGCTCCCGCCCGATCTCCAGCTCGCCCTGGAGGTCGGCGCCACCCGCACCGGCGCCGTCGACTCCGTCGTCGACCGCATGGGCATGCGCTACGCCCCCGCCGTCCTGCGCCTGATGGGCCCCAAACAGGTCGCCCGATACCGCCGCCGCATAGACCTGGCCGGCAACCCCGGCGGCCTCACCATCGACCGCTACGCCGCCCGCCGCGCGGTCTACGGTGTCCTCGGCGCGACCGGCTTCCTGGTCTTCCTCCTGCGCGGCGACTACCTCGTAGCCCTCCTCCTCCTCGCCTTCGGCGCGTTCTGGACGGAGGTCGGCATCTGGTCGGCGATCCGGGTCCGCAGGGACGTCATCGAACGCACCCTGCCCGACTTCCTGGACGTGCTCGCCGTCGTGGTCAGCGCCGGCCTCGGCTTCCGCCAGGCCCTGGACCGGGTCTCGTCCAAGTACGAGGGCCCCTGGGCCGACGAACTCCGGATCACCCTGCGCCAGATGGACCTCGGCATGAGCCGCCGCCAGGCGTTCGCCGAACTGCGCCGCCGCAACGACTCCGAACAGGTCGCCATGTTCGTCACCGCCCTCCAGCAGGGCGAGGAACTCGGCGCCCCGATCGTCGACACCCTGGTCGCGCTCGCCCGCGACATGCGCCGCACGGACGCCCAGAACGCCCGCCGCAAGGCGGCCCGCGCGGTCCCCAAGGCCACCATGATGATCACCACGTTCATGGTCCCCGCCACCATGCTCCTGCTCGCCGCCGGCCTGCTCCTCGGCTCGGGCACCGACTTCGGCACCCTCACCGGCGAGTAGGCCACAGGAACCAGCAGAAAGAAGTAGGGACGGGGAACGCGGATGACCACGCTGCCGACACCACGGGCGACCAGACCCGCCCGGGGCCGATGGCGGTTCCCCGGCACCCGGCGCCCCCCGCTCTCCGCCGCCCCCCGGGACCCCGCCCCCGAACCGGCCATCCCGCTCCAGGTGAACGCCCTCCAGGCGCTGTGCCGCCAGGTCTTCGGCTTCCGGCTGGCGATGATCGCGGTGGCCGCCCCCGCCGCCCTGCTGAACGCGGGCCCCGGCCTCGGCGCCCCCCTGGTCGGCGCGGCGGTGGTCGCCACGTTCATGGTGTCGTACGTCCTCTTCCGCGACTGGGAGCGCTTCGGACCGCTGCTGCTGCGCCACCCCGCCCTGCTGGCCGCCGACACCGCCCTCGGCTCCCTGCTGCTGATCTCGGCGGGCCCGGACAGCACCCTGGCCTATGTCAGCGTCTGCACCCCGCTGCTGGCGGGCCTGGTGTACGGCTGGCGGGCGGCGGCGGTGTTCGCCTCGCTCCAGGGTCTGATCCTGTGGCTGGTGGAGGCGACCCTGAACCGCGACCGGCCGACCACCCTCGCCGAGTCCCTGCTCCTGCCCGGCCTCTGTGTGATCGTCGGCGCGGTCGGTTCGACCCTGCGCAATCTGATGCTCCGCTTCGGCGCCGCGACCCAGGCCCTGACGGAGGTCCGCACCCGGCTCGCGGCCACGGAGGCGGTGGCCGCGGAACGCGCCCGGCTGGCCCGCGAACTGCACGACTCGGTCGCCAAGACCCTGCACGGCGTCGCCCTCGCCGCGGAGGGCCTGGCGGCGACCGCGGCCCGCGACGGAGCCGACCCGGCGCTGATCCGCCGCCAGGCGGACCTGGTGGCCCGCTCGGCCCGCCGGGCGGCGGCGGAGTCCCGCGAACTCCTCCGCGACCTCAGAACCGACCCCGCCGCACCGACCGGCACGGACATCCTCCCCGAACTCCGCGCCACTCTGGCCGAGTTCACGGCCCGCACGGGCCTGGCGGCGCCCTACGTGGGCGCACCGACGCTCCCCCGGACCTCCGCCGGGGTGGCCCGCCAGGTCCTCGCGGTGGCGGCGGAGGCGCTGGAGAACGCGTACCGCCACGCGCACGCGGACCGGGTGGAGACGGCGGTCGAGGTCCACGGCGACCGACTCCGCCTCACCGTGGCCGACGACGGCCGGGGCCTCCCCCCGGACACAACCCTGGAAGAACTGAGTGGATCCGGCCATTTCGGCTTGGTCGGCATGGTCGAGCGGGCGGCGGCGATCGGGGCACGGATCCGGATCGGCCGCGGGGAGCGCGCCCGCGGCACGGAAGTCAGGCTGGACGTCCCGCTGAGGGTGTGGAGGAGAGACACATGACCGGCACACGAACGATCCCGTACGAGGGACTGCCCCGCGGGGAGCTGCCCTCGCCACCGCCGGTCAGGGGCCTGCGGGTGGTGGTGGCCGACGACAACCCGGTGGTCCGCGCGGGCCTCACGGCACTGCTGTCCGGCCGCCCGGACCTCACGGTGGTCGCGGAGGCGGCGGACGGCCGCGAGGCGTGCGAGGCGGTGGACCGGCACCGGCCGGACGTGGTCCTGCTGGACGTCAGGATGCCTGGTGTGGACGGCATTTCGGCACTTCCGTACCTGGCCCCCCGCGCACCGGTCATGATGCTGACGTACAGCGGCGAACCCGAGATCGTCCGGGAGGCGCTGCGGCTGGGGGCGCGGGGGTATCTGGTGCACGGCGAGTTCACGGTGGAGCAACTGGTCACAGCGGTCCGCGACATCACGGCGGGCCGCCGGCACCTGACGCCGACCGCAACGGAAGCGCTCCTGCGCGACTACGATGCGACTGCACACGCAACTGACGAATTCCCCCTTACCGATGGCACTTCTTCCCCCAAACAGCTTTCGCGAATGCAATCTCCTATGGCACAGTCTTCCCCAGGGGCCGTGCCATCGGCGGCACGGGCGAGGTTCCGGCTCAGCGCGAGGGAGGCGGAGATCATGGACCTGATCACATCCGGGATGACCAATCAGCGGATCGCCGCGCTGTGCTTCATCACCGAGAAGACCGTCAAGAACCACATCAACCGCATCTTCGCCAAACTCCAGAGCGACACCCGCTCCGAGGCGACCGCCAAGTGGCTGGGAACGGCTCCCGACGACCAGTGGGGCGCCCGATGACCCGGCGCCCGCTCTGGGCCCGGGATTGGGCCCGTGGACCCTGGGGCAGACAGGCCACACGGCACTACGGTGGCCGCGTCGGAAGCGGCACCGGCCACGGTGACCCTGGAGGGGTGCGTCATGGGCAACTGGATCAACTCCGCGATCTCGTACGTCAGGGATCGGGACCGCGTCGCCCGGGACGACGACCGGGGGCAGACGGCGGTGGAGTACCTGGGGATCATCGCGGTGGTGGTGGCTATTGTGTTGGCGATCACGGGGACGGACATCGGCTCGGCGATCTACGAGGCCATCATCGAGCAGATCGACGAACTGACTGGCTGACCCACGCTCGTAGATCCGGTGACGCGGGGCAGGCCTTTCCCATCTACATCACGGTGGTGGCGGGCCTGCTCCTTCTCGCGTTCGCGTTCGTCGCCGTGGGCCAGGCGGCGGTCAACCGGAGCGACGCCCAGACCGCGGCAGACGCCGCCGCGTTGGCAGCGGCCCAGGAGACACGGGACGACCTCACCGGCGCCTGGCTGGACGACCTGCTGGATCCGGCCCAATGGCGGGCGATCTTCGACGGCAACGCGGCAGGCATCGAATCGGGCTGCTGGCGTGCCTACGAACTCGCGTCGATGAACGATGCCGAAGCCGACTGCACGGCCGACGGTCTCCTCGCGTATGTGGTCGAGGCGACGACCACCGAGCCCGTCGGTGACTCCATCGTGCCGGGCACGGAGGGCAAGCACGCGACCGCGCGGGCGCGGGCCGTGATCGATCCGCGCTGCGAGTTCGAGCTTCCCGGTGAGGACGCCGGTGAGGAAGCGCTGCCCGACCTCTCGTGTGACGGAGAGAACTGGGAGCTGGATCCGGAGGAACCCATCGACCTGCCGGGCCCCGAGGATCTCTTCGATGTCCACCTGGCCGACTGACAAGCGAACGACGAGTTGAGAAGGAAGCGGAGTCATGAGTATTCGGTGCACGGCGAAGGCTCGCAGGGGGATGGCTGCGCTGGCCGTTGCGGCTGGACTGGTCCTCGGCGTGACCGGCTGCGGCGGCGGTGGCGGAGACGACGCGAAGCCGGAGGCATCCGCATCCGCTTCCGAGCGTGACAGCTCCGGCCTCGACACCCAGGAAGGCACGGACACACCACTTGCCGAGGTGCGGGGCGAGGACGGGCTGATCCTGACGATCACGTCCGCTGTCAGGGACGCCGGTGGATTCGTCACCGTGAGCGGAGAGATCAAGAACGACGGTTCGGACTCGATCCGGATCCCGATCCAGACACGTGGTGACGAGACCGAGATCGTGCGGCACGGCGAGTCGCTCGGCGGGGCGACGCTTGTGGACTCCGGGACCAAGAAGCGGTACTACGTGCTCCGCGACACGGACGGCCGTCCTCTGACCACCACGGACATGCCCCAGATCAAGGCCGGCGCTTCGATTCCCGTCTTCATGCAGTTCCCTGCACCGACCTCCGATTCCTCCGAAGTCACCTTCCAACTCCCCACCTTCGCCGCCGCCCCCATCCAGATCTCCGGATGAGGCCCCGACCATGACCCCTACCTCCACCCGCCCCCGCCCCCTCACCCGCCCCCGTCTCACCACCCCCCTAGCCCTGGCCACAGCCACCCTCCTCCTGCTCTCCGGCACCGCCGCCCACGCCGACGACGACCCCAGCGTGCCGCCCGGTACCGAACCCAGCGCCTCCGCCCCCGTCGACGTCGATCCCAACGACCCCGACCTCAAACTCCCCGAGGGCGCCACCCTGGCGGAGCCCAAGGTGCTGGACATCAAGACCGTCGTCGAGGAGCAGAGCGGCGACGAACGCCGCGAGGACACCAACGCCGACGTCAAGTTCGCCCTCCAGGCCGAGGTGCTGTTCCCCAAGGGCAGCGCCATCCTCACCGGCGAGGCCAAGGCCCGGATCGCCACGATCGCCGCCGAGATCGAGACGCAGGGCGCCACCACCGTCCGCGTCTTCGGCTTCACCGACAACCTCGGCTCCGCCGCCAGCGGCGACGCCCTGTCCAAGGAGCGCGCCAACGCCGTCCACGACATCCTCGACTCGGAGCTGAACGACCCCGGCGTCACTTTCGAGGTCCGCGGCTACGGCGAGGACTACCCCATCTCCTCCAACGACACCGAGACCGGCCGCAAGAAGAACCGCCGCGTCGAGGTCACCTTCCCCCGCACCGGATAACCACCCCCCTCAACTCCCCTCCACCCGCACCTCCACCCGCACCCCCACCCGAACCCCCCACCCCTCCATCGCCCCCGCCTCCGCCTCCAGGACATGCCGGGAGCGGAGGCGGGGCAGGCCCAGGCGGCCCGGGGGCATCGTGCGGACGGCGAGGACCCGCAGCCCGCGGTCCAGATACGCCACGTCGATCGCGAACCGCATCCCGAACGTGTGCACACTCCCCGCCGGTGTCAGCAGCAGCGCCCCCTCGATCCCGTCCCGCCCCAGCAGCCCCTTCGTCCGGGCGCGATAAGAACGGGCGATCTCCACCGGCACCGGCACCGGCACGGGCACGGGCACGGGCAAGGGGACCGAACCCGACACCTCCCCCGGCACCACCAGCACCCCCACCCCGTCCCGCCACCGCGACGACCGACCCATGCCGGACCACCCCCTCCCACCCCACCCCACCCCACCACACCCGCACCGCTCGCACCCCCCCCCGCAAAGGAGTTGTCCCGAACGCCACCCCCGGATAGGAAGACCCCATGACAACCCTCGGCGTGGTGTTCCGTCCGCAACTGCCCCCCGAGCGCCTCCGGGCCCTCGCCCGGCTCGCCGACGACTCCGGGATCGAGGAGCTGTGGCTCTGGGAGGACTGCTTCCGCGAGGGCGGTATCTCCACCGCCGCCGCGGCCCTCGCCTGGACCGAGCGGGTGCGGGTCGGCGTCGGACTGCTCCCCGTGCCGCTGCGCAATGTCGCCCTCACCGCCATGGAGGTCGCCTCCCTGGACCGGATGTTCCCGGGCCGTGCCGTCGTCGCCGTCGGCCATGGGGTCCAGGACTGGATGGGCCAGGTCGGCGCCCGCGTCGCCTCCCCGCTCACCCTGCTGGGCGAGCACCTCACCGCCCTGCGCGCCCTCCTCGCCGGTGACACCCTCGCCGTCACCGGCCGGTATGTCGCCCTGGACGATGTCACCCTGGACTGGCCCCCGGCCCGCCCCGTGCCGATCCTCGCCGGGGCCACCGGCCCCCGTACCCTCCGGCTCACCGGTGAGGCGGCCGACGGGACCGTGCTCACCAGCGGCACCACCCCGGACGATCTGCGCCGCGCCCTCGCCGCGGTCGAGGAGGGCCGCCGCGCCGCCGGACGCACGGGCGACGCCCACCGGGTCGTCGTCTATCTTCTCGCCGCCACCGGCCCCGGCGCCGAGCAGCGGGTGCGCGCCGAGCTGGCCGCCGAGGGCCGGGCCGACGACCCGGCGCGCGGGGTCGCGGGCGACGCCGCCACCGTGGCCGCCGCCGTACGCGCGCTCGCCGGGGCCGGTGCCGACGCCGTCATCCTCCAGTCCACCGGCGACGAACCCGACCCGGAGGGTTTCCTGCGGTTCATCGCCGAGGAAGTCCGCCCCCTGATCCCCTAGGCCACCCCTCATGCACCCGCACCACCACCCCACCCCCGAGACTCCCGAGACCTCTGAGATCCCCGAGACCCCTGAGATCCCCGAGACCTCCGAGACCCTGAAGACCCCCAAGACCACCCAGACCTTCGAAGAGCTCGTCGCCGAAGCGCTCGCCGTCCCCACCGACGGCTGGGACTTCTCCTGGTTCGAGGGCCGCGCCACCGAGGCGCGGCCCTCCTGGGGATACGCCCTCGCCCTCGCCGGACGGCTCGGCCGTGCCACCGCCGCGCTCGATCTCCAGACCGGCGGCGGCGAGGTGCTCGCCTTTGCCCTCGGCCGTGCGAGCGCCCGCCCCGAGGCCCTCACCGTCGCCACCGAGGGCTGGCCGCCCAACGTCGACCGGGCCACCGCCCTCCTGCGCCCGCACGGCGTCCCCGTCGTCGCCTCCCCGGAGGACGCCCCGCTGCCGTTCGCGGACGGTGCCTTCGATCTGGTCTCCAGCCGCCACCCGGTGCGCCCGCACTGGGCCGAGATCGCCCGCGTGCTCACCCCGGGCGGCACCTACTTCGCCCAGCATGTCGGCCCCGCCAGCGTCTTCGAGCTGGTCGAGTACTTCCTCGGCCCCCAGCCGGAGGCCGTCCGCTCCGCCCGTCACCCCGACCGGGAGCGCGCGGACGCCGAGGCCGCCGGGCTGGAGATCGTCGCCCTGCGCGCGGAGCGGCTGCGGATGGAGTTCCATGACCTCGCCGCCGTCGTGCACTTTCTGCGCAAGGTCGTCTGGATGGTCCCCGGCTTCACCGTGGAGGCGTACGAGCCGGAGCTGCGCGCCCTGCACGCGCGGCTCCGCTCCGACGGCCCCTTCGTCGCCCACAGCACCCGCCAGCTCGTCGAGGCCCGCAGGCCCACCACCCCCTGACAGGGACCCTCCGGGCTCAGGCGTGCGGTCCCACCGTCACCGTGCCCACCACCAGCTCCGCCCGCGCCTCCAGCACCTCGCCCACGCGCTCCACCCGCTCGCCCAGCTCCCGTGTCCGGCGCGCCCCGAGCGGGCTCAGCGGCTCGACCGTGACCGTCGTACGACGGCCCTGGCGGCGCTGGTGCCAGACGCCCGCGACGGCGCCGTCCACCAGCAGGACGGGGAAGTTCCCGGCCTGTCCGCCCGCGAGGGCCCGGCGGTGGGCGGGGCCGGGGTAGAGCAGCTCGCGGGGCTGGGCGGCGATGGCGTAGGCGTCGAAGTAGGGGAGGAGCCGTACCCCGCGCGGCGGGGCGTCGGGGAAGTCGGTGTCGCCGGCCGCCAGCCAGGCCGGGCCGTCCTCGAAACGGACCTCCTCGATCTCCCCGGCCGCCGCGAGCCGGCCGAACAGACCGGTCGCCCAGCCCGCCGGTGCCGCCAGCCACTTCGCGAAGTGCCGGGGCGTGGCCGGGCCGTAGGCGTGGAGGTAGCGGCGGACCAGGGCGGCGAGCGCGGTGTCCGCGTCCAGCGGGGTGAAGCGGGGCGGGCGGACATAGGTGACCTTGCGCCCCCGGTTCGGGCCGAAGCACAGCGCGCCGGACTGCCCGGCCCGGTGCAGCACCGACCGCCAGCGCGGCCACATGTCCTGGAACGCCGGCATCACCCGCTCCCCGGCCCACGGCCCGGTGCGGGCCACGACCTCGTCGCTCAGCTCGTCCACCGTCAGCGGCCCCCGCTCGCCGAGGGCCGCCGCGACCGCCGCGATCACCCGCTCGGTCTGCTCCCCGGTGAGCCCGGTCGGATTCGGCCCGGCCGGTACGGCGGTCAGCGCGGCGCAGTACAGGGGCAGTTCCGCGGCGGGCAGCAGATGGACGGTGCCGCGCGGGCCGTGGGTCTTCACCAGGGTGGGGTCCGCGGGCGCGGGGCTCCCCGGCCCGGTGCCGCCCGTCGGCGCGAGCGCCGCCCGTACGTCGGCCCGGGTCCGTCCGGTGGTGCGGAGGCCGAGGGACAGCTCGGCCGCGGACAGCACCTGGGCGTGCGCGCCGAGCATCGCGGACGCGATCCGGGCCACTCCGATGTCCTCCGGCGCAGGATTGGCCAGGAATTGTCGGTCGAGTCTGCGGGCGCTCGCGGCACGCCAGGTGATCGCCATGGTCATGGGAGCGACCGTAGGGCGGCACTAGGACGGATTCCGACCTCTTGGTCGGGAGGGGTGGAAGGTGGCAAATCGCCTGAAGCGGGGCAAAAGTCAAACTGCTGGTCCGTCAGTTCACGGGTTCTCCACATTGTTATCGCAGGCGATTCGCATCTGGTGTGAGCGTCGCGTAAGTTCGGACCAAGGTAATTCGCGTGAGCAAAGCTGCGCGGTAGGCACCGCGCGGTGGAGGGGGCTGCGCGGTGCCGTGCCCGTTCGCCCGGGGCGCCACGTGCGTGTTCGCCCGGCGATTGGACCGTCGCGCGTGCGTGTTCGCCCGGTGGTTAGGCCGTCGGAGGGATCTCCGGCGATTCGCCCGGCCGGACTCCGAACGCTGAGAATCAGCCATGCATTCCCTGTGCAGCGGGCATTCCGCGGGTGCCGAGGCGTTGCCGGACGACTTCGGAGAGTAGTTGTGGCACGCCGATGCACGCAGCATCACTTACGAAGGGTTATGGTGGAAGCCCCCCCTCGGGCCGGTCCGTATCCCCCCCACGGACCGGCCCGTTTTTCTGCCCTCTCCCGACCGCCCCCCGATGCGCCCGGCTCGCGCCCCCCGCCCCCGCGCCGCCGCCGGACAGGGGCCACCGGCCCCGCCCCGAGTCCCGCCCCGCACAGGCAGCCGCACCCCCAACACCCCTTGGGGGACCCGTCGTAGAACGGGGGTAGGCTCACACCCCTCAAGGGACCGCCACTCGGACCGGACCCGCACTCGGCCGGGCCGTCCGATCCGTACCGGAGGGGCTGACAATCACGTGAACCTGCGCGACACGCTGCGGAGCCTGCTCGTCAGGCTGTACGCGCACCGGGTGGAAGGCCACCTGGACCACGCTCAGGTGCCCAAGCACATCGGCGTCATCATGGACGGCAACCGGCGCTGGGCCAAAGCCTCCGGCTCGCCCACGCTGCACGGACACCGGGCCGGCGCGGAGAAGATCGGGGAGTTCCTCGGCTGGTGCACCGAGACCGATGTCGAGGTGGTCACCCTCTGGCTGCTGTCGACCGACAACTTCGACCGCCCCGAGGAGGAGCTGGTCCCGCTCCTCGGCATCATCGAGGACGTGGTGCGCAGCCTCGGCGCCGACGGGCGCTGGCGGGTGCACCATGTCGGCACCCCCGATCTGCTGCCCGCCGGGATGCAGCGCACCCTGAAGGAGGCGGAGGCGGCCACCGCCGACATCGACGGCATAGTGGTCAATGTCGCCATCGGCTACGGCGGCCGGCAGGAGATCGCCGACGCGGTCCGCTCCATGATGCTGGAGGCCCATGACAAGGGCACGACGATGGAGGAGCTGGCCGAGGCCGTCGACGTCGAGATGATCGGCCGCCATCTCTACACCCGCGCCCAGCCCGACCCCGATCTCGTCATCCGCACCAGCGGCGAGCAGCGGCTGTCCGGATTCATGCTGTGGCAGACGGCCCATTCCGAGTACTACTTCTGCGAAGTCTTCTGGCCCGCCTTCCGGAAGGTCGACTTCCTGCGCGCGCTGCGCGACTACGCCCTGCGCGGTCGGCGCTTCGGCGGCTGACCGCCGGCGCGGGATGCCGCCGCGCCGCCCGTCCGACGGCAGGTCAGGCGGCGGGCACCGCGCCCGCCCCGGTCACCGGGGTCACACAAAGGTGACGTACTCCCTCATAGCAGATGTGACCCGGACGTACCCCGCTTAACGCGGAGTTCATCGGAGCGCCGTCATATGCCCTGGCATGGCCGCGCTCGTTCGAGGGCATAACGCAGACAGGTCGACGTCCGAACCACGGATGTCTCGATCTCAGCGGACGGCACGGGGCCGTCCGCCCGGGAGGCCCTTTGCACCAGCCCGACCGTGCGGTCTCGGCACGGATGAAGCCGCGGAGGGCCGGTTCCCGGCCCGTGGTGCCACGGGGCCGAGGACCGGTCCAGCTCCTCTCCGTCGCTCCCCGACCTCATCCGAGGGGGTACGTCCTTCCGTGGTGACCAGCACAAAGCGCCACAAGCCCGACCGGCGCACCTATGTTCTCGACACCAGCGTCCTGCTGGCCGATCCCAATGCCCTCAGCCGCTTCGACGAGCACGAGGTCGTGCTCCCGATCGTGGTCGTGACGGAGCTGGAGGCCAAACGGCACCATCCGGAGCTCGGCTACTTCGCCCGGCAGGCCCTGCGCCTGCTGGACGATCTCAGGGTCCGGTTCGGCCGCCTCGACGCCCCCATCCCCACCGGGGAGCTGGGCGGCACCATCCGTGTCGAGCTCAACCACTCGGACCCCAGCGTGCTGCCCACCGGCTACCGCCTGGGGGACAACGATTCCCGCATCCTCGCGGTCGCCCGGAACCTCCAGGCGGAGGGGTTCGACGTCACCGTCGTGTCCAAGGACCTCCCGCTCCGGATCAAGGCGTCCTCGGTCGGTCTGCTGGCCGAGGAGTACCGGGCCGAACTGGCCATCACGGACTCCTCCGGGTGGACCGGGATGGCGGAACTCGCGCTGCCCGCCGAACAGGTGGACATCCTCTTCGAGGAAGGACACGTGTATGTGCCCGAGGCGGCCTCGCTGCCCGTGCACACCGGGCTGACCATCCAGTCCGAGCGCGGCAAGGCGCTCGGCCGGGTCACCCCGGAGGGCAGCGTCCGGCTGGTGCGCGGCGACCGGGAGGCGTTCGGCATCAAGGGCCGCAGCGCCGAGCAGCGCATCGCGCTCGATCTGCTGCTCGACCCGGACATCGGGATCGTCTCGATGGGCGGCCGGGCCGGCACCGGAAAGTCGGCGCTGGCGCTGTGCGCGGGCCTGGAGGCGGTGCTGGAGCGCCGTCAGCACCAGAAGATCATGGTCTTCCGGCCGCTGTACGCGGTGGGCGGGCAGGAGCTGGGCTATCTGCCGGGCACCGAGGCCGAGAAGATGAGCCCCTGGGCACAGGCGGTCTTCGACACCCTGTCATCGGTTACCAGCCGTGAGGTCATCGAGGAGGTCACCGCGCGCGGGATGCTGGAGGTGCTCCCGCTCACCCACATCCGGGGCCGCTCGCTGCACGACGCCTTCGTGATCGTGGACGAGGCCCAGTCGCTGGAGCGGAACGTCCTGCTGACCGTGCTCTCCCGGATCGGCGCCAACTCACGGGTGGTCCTCACCCATGACGTGGCCCAGCGGGACAATCTCCGGGTCGGCCGCTACGACGGGGTCGTGGCCGTGGTGGAGAAGCTGAAGGGGCATCCGCTCTTCGCGCATGTCACCCTCACCCGGTCCGAGAGGTCCCAGATCGCCGCCCTTGTGACCGAAATGCTGGAGGACGGACAGATCTGACCCGGACGTCCTACGACGGGGCGAATATCCGGCAGTTGGCGCCGCCCGGCAAAGGGGAGACCCTAGCCGGGCGGCGCTGTCGTGCGCCGCCCTTTCCCGAAATCCCCCGGGCCGCGCGGGGTGTGAGCTTTCACACGCAACACAGAATTGCCACCCGGCGCCGGGTTGCGGCAGAGTCTCGTTCCTGTCAGGCCCCGCATACGGCACTCGTGTACCCCGAGGGGTACGGCACCACAACGCACCACCGCAAACTCAACAGCGACGCCGTATGCCGCCCGAGCATCTCGCGGCGCTCCCCGCAGGGGAGTTGCCCACCGGGCCCGTGCCTCCCGTGACCGCGCAGTAGGGGAGGCCAGCGTCAGGGGCACGATCAGCGTCCGCCAGGGTCACCGAAGCGGGCGATGCTGGAAGGAAACCGTGTGAGCCGGATCTCGGTCCGGGGATTCGCAGTGGCCTCGGCCACCGCGGTCACCGCCGTCGGTAGCGTTGTCGGCGTTGCCTCGGGCAGCACCGCACAGAACAACGACGCCGAAGCGGCGGCTACCGACCTGACGCTTCTCGCGGACATACCCACCGGCCAGCAGGCCAAGGTACAGATCGCCTCTCTCACGCAGCAGGCCAACGTCCAGGCCATCGCCGCGGACGCGAGCGCCAAGAAGGACGCCGAGGCGGCGGCCCGCAAGGCGGCGGCCAAGTCCGCCATCAAGAAGAAGAAGGACGCCGAGGCCAGGGCGAAGGCCGAGAAGGAAGCCAAGGAGCGGGCGGAGGCCGAGGAGAAGGCCAGCCGCGAGAAGTCGGAGTCCGTCAGCGACGCCTCCAGCTTCAGCGTCCAGAGCTCCTACACCGTCGCGCAGATCCAGGCCATGGCCCGCCAGATGGTGCCCTCCGGCCAGTGGACGTGCTTCAGCAACATCGTGGACCACGAGTCCGACTGGAACTACAAGGCCGTCAACCCCTCCTCGGGCGCCTACGGTCTCTTCCAGGCGCTGCCCGCCGGCAAGTACGTCTCCGCCGGTGCCGACTGGCAGACCAACCCGGCCACCCAGATCAAGTGGGGCCTGAACTACATGAACGAGCGCTACGGCAGTCCCTGTGACGCCTGGACGTTCTGGCAGGCCAACAACTGGTACTAGAGCCCCGGCCGGCCCCCGCCGCGCCCTTGCGCTCAACCCCGTGAAGCCCCTCCCCGTCCTAGGGGGAGGGGCTTTTGCCCTGTACGGTCTGACACGACGGGCTCCAGGGGGGAGTAGTGGGGAAGGACGGGGGAAGAGGACGGATCATGTCGCGAGTGCCAGGGTGGCTGAGCCGGATGGGTGCCGGGCTGACCGAGATGGGCCAGCGGCTGGACGAGCGCCGCCGCGCCGGGGCCGCCGCGGACGACGACGACACCGATGCGGGCCCGGGTCCCGGCGGCAAGGGCGAGCGGGTACCACCCCCGCCCTCGTATCCACCGGCGGTGTCCACCACCCGCCCCGACCCGGCGCACGCCGTGCCGTGGGGGATGCGCGTCGCCGCCGAGGCGAGCTGGCGGCTGCTGGTGCTGGCCGGAACCCTATGGGTGCTGATGCGGGTCATCAGCGCCGTACAGCTGGTCGTGCTCGCGTTCGTGGCCGCGCTGCTGATGACCGCGCTGCTCCAGCCGACCGTGGCGCGGCTGCGCCGGTACGGGGTGCCGCGCGGACCGGCCACCGCGCTCACCGCGATCCTCGGGTTCGTGGTGATGGGCCTGATGGGCTGGTTCGTCACCTGGCAGGTGATGGAGAACATCGACACCCTCTCCCACCAGGTCCAGGACGGCATCGAGGAACTGCGGCGCTGGCTGCTCAACAGCCCGTTCCATGTCACCGAGGAACAGATCAACGACATCGCGGGCAATCTCCGCGACGCGGTCGGCGCCAACACCGATGAGATCACCTCCGCCGGACTGGAGGGGGTCACGGTCATCGTGGAGGCGCTGACCGGTATCGCGCTCGCCGCGTTCTGCACGCTGTTCCTGCTCTACGACGGCCGGCGGATCTGGGAGTGGGCGCTGAAGCTGGTCCCCGCCGCCGCCCGGCCCGGCGTCGCGGGCGCCGGTCCGCGCGCCTGGCGCACCCTGACCGCCTATGTGCGGGGCACGGTGGTGGTCGCCCTCATCGACGCCATCTTCATCGGGCTCGGCATCTATGTCCTGGATGTCCCGATGGCGGTCCCGCTGGCCGTCTTCATCTTCCTCGGCGCGTTCATCCCGCTGGTCGGCGCGGTCATCTCCGGCGCGCTCGCGGTGGTCGTCGGGCTGGTCACCCAGGGGGTGTTCACCGGGGTGATGGTGCTGGTCGTGGTGCTCGCGGTGCAGCAGATCGAGGGCCATATCCTCCAGCCGTTCATCCTGGGCCGGGCCGTGCGGGTGCATCCGCTGGCCGTGGTGCTGGCGGTCGCGGCGGGCGGCCTGGTGGCCGGGATCGGCGGCGCGGTGGTCGCGGTCCCGCTGGTGGCGGTCACCAACACCGTCGCCGGCTATCTGCGGGCCTACTCCGACGGGCGGTACGACGGCAGGGCCGGGCAGGTCGTCGCGGCCCGGCCGCCCGTGGAGGACTCGGCGGTGGCCGTGGGCGACGGCGGGGCGCCGGCGCCCCGGGCCGACGACGACGGCGGCGGCACCGGCACGGAAAGCCCCGCCCACCAGGGGTGAGCGGGGCCCTCGTACGGCACGGGGTCACTCGGCGAGGATCGCCTCCGCGTCCAGGGTGACCGCGACCGCCTGGATCACCGAGGCGATCTTGAACGCCTCCTGGACGGTGTCGCGCTCCACGCCCGCCTTGCGCAGCACCTGCTCGTGCGAGTCCAGGCACAGCCCGCAGCCGTTGATCGCGGAGACCGCGAACGACCACAGCTCGAAGTCGACCTTGTCGACACCGGGGTTGCCGATGACGTTCATCCGCAGACCCGCGCGGAGGGTGCCGTACTCGTGGTCCGACAGCAGATGGCGGGTGCGGTAGAAGACGTTGTTCATCGCCATGATGGCGGCGGCGGACCGGGCGGCGGTGTACGCCTCCGGCGTCAGGTTCGCCTTCGCCTCCGGCGCCAGCTCGCGCAGCACCAGCGGGGAGCGGGCGGCGATGGCGGTGGCCAGGACCGTGCCCCACAGCTGCTGGGCGGGCAGCTCGGAGTTGCCGATGACCGAGCCCAGATTGAGCTTCAGGTCCTTGGCGTAGTCCGGTATGCGGGACTTGAGGGAGTCGAGGGACATGGGGCTCACTCTCCGGCGAGCAGGGTGCCCGCGTCGAGGGTCTCGTCGCCCTTGGTCCAGTTGCAGGGACACAGCTCGTCCGTCTGGAGGGCGTCCAGGACCCGCAGGACCTCCTTGGGGTTACGGCCGACGGAGCCCGCGGTGACCATCGTGAACTGGATCTCGCGGTTCGGGTCGACCACGAACACCGCGCGCTGCGCGAAGCCGTCCTCGCCCTCGATGCCCAGGTCCCGCATCAGCTCGTGCCGGGAGTCCGCCAGCATCGGGAAGGGCAGATCGCGCAGATCGTCGTGGTCCTTGCGCCAGGCGTGGTGGACGAACTCGGAGTCGCCGGAGAAGCCGAGGATCTGGGCGTCACGGTCGGCGAACTCCTCGTTCAGCTTCCCGAACGCGGCGATCTCCGTCGGGCACACGAAGGTGAAGTCCTTCGGCCAGGCGAACACCACGAGCCACTTGCCCTCGTAGGACTTGTGGTGGATCTGCTCGAACTCCCGGCCCTTCTCCAGCGAGACACAGGCGGTCAGCTCGAACTCGGGGAACTTGTCACCGACAGTGAGCACAAACTCTCCTTGCAGCGAGGAGACACCTCGGACGCGGGTGCCCCCCATGGGTTGGACGTGCTCGATGCTTTCATACGCTGGATTGATTACGGTAATAGCTACACTCGGGCGGGTTGATCGGAAGAGGTTATCAGTGACTGTGAGTAACTCGACGGGGCGGCGGAGACAGCCGAGCCTGGCCCAGCTGCGGGCCTTCACGGCGGTCGCCGAGCATCTGCACTTCCGGGACGCGGCGGCGGCCATCGGGATGAGCCAGCCCGCGCTGTCCGGGGCGGTCGCCGCGCTGGAGGAGACCCTCGGCGTCACCCTGCTGGAGCGCACCACCCGCAGGGTGCTCCTCTCCCCGGCCGGTGAGCGGCTCGCCGTCCGCGCCAAGGCGGTCCTCGCCGAGATGGGCGCGCTGCTGGAGGAGGCGGAGGCGGTCCGCGCCCCCTTCACCGGCACGCTGCGGCTCGGCACGATCCCGACCGTGGCGCCCTATCTGCTGCCGACGGTGCTGCGGCTGGTGCACGAGCGCTATCCCGACCTGGACCTCCAGGTGCACGAGGAGCTGACCGCGAGCCTCCTCGACGGCCTCACCGGCGGGCGGCTGGACCTGCTGCTGCTCGCCGTGCCGCTCGGTGTCCCCGGGGTCACCGAACTCCCGCTCTTCGACGAGGACTTCGTCCTGGTCACCCCGCTGGGGCATCCGCTCGGCGGCCGGGAGGGCGTTTCGCGCGAGGTGCTGCGCGAGCTGCGGCTGCTGCTTCTGGACGAGGGGCACTGTCTGCGGGACCAGGCGCTGGACATCTGCCGGGAGGCCGGTCGCGGGGGCGTGCCCGCGACGACCACCGCGGCGGGGCTGGGCACGCTGGTGCAGCTGGTCGCCGGCGGTCTCGGGGTGACGCTGCTGCCGCGTACGGCGGTGGGGGTGGAGGCGGGGCGGTCGGGGCGGTTGCTCACGACGTCGTTCGCCGCGGCGCCGGGGCGCCGGGTCGCTCTGGCCATGCGGACCAGCGCGGTGCGCTCCGCGGAGTACGTGGAGTTGGCGGGGGTGTTGCGGGAGGGGATGGGGGAGTTGCCGGTGCGGGTGGTTCGGTGAGCGGGGGGAGGGGGGCGTTGATCTTGCCGGTGATTTCGGGTTCGGTCGGTGTGAGTACTGTGCGCGGTTCCCCGCGCCCCTGAAAGGCCTGGGGGTGGGGGCCGGGTGCTGGCCCCCGACGGCTCGTGGCGCCGCGTGCCCCCGAAGAACCTAGGCAGGTCCCCGGCGCGTTCGTGCCCTGAATGACCTGGCCGAGCCGCCGGCACCCCTGTGCCTCCGAGGAACCCGGCCGGGTTCCCGGCGCCTGCGCGCCTCCAAGGAACCTGGCCGAGCCCCCGGCACCGTCGCGCCCCTGAAGACCCGGCCAAGCCCCCGGCACCGTCGCGCCCCTGAGAGACCTGGCCGGGGGACCGGGTGTTGTCCCGCCCAGGCCCCCGGCGCTTCGCTGCCCCGAAGAACCCGGCCAAGCCCCCGGCATCCCCGTGCCTCCGAAGAACCCGGCTGGCCCCCGGCGCCTTCGTGCCCTGCAAACCCGGCCAAGCCTCCGGCACCCTCGCGCCTCGGAAGACCCGGCCGGGTTCCTGGCACCCCCGCGCCTCCGAAGAACCCGGCCGGGCCCCCGGCGCTTTCGTGCCCGGAAAGACCCGGCCAGGTCCCTGGCACCCCCGCGCCCCCGAAGAACCCGGCCGGGCCCCGGCGCCTTCGTGCCCTGCAAACCCGGCCAAGCCCCCAGCACCCTCGCGCCCCGGAAGAAACCCGGCCGGGGGACCGGGCGTTGTCCCCGCCCAGGCCCCCGACACCCCCCCGCGGACGCCCCCGACACCCCCCCCGCGGACGCCCCCGGCACCACCCCCCCCCGCGGACGCCCCCGGCACCATCCCCCCCCCGCCTACTCCGTCCGCAAGCCGTCCGGGCGCATCAGGCGGAGTAGTGGGGGCAGGCTCAGGGCCGTTACCGCCAGGACCACGCCCGCGCCGATGCCGGTCATGGTCAGGACGCTGGGCCAGTCGACGCCGATGGGGGCGTCCGACATCCGGAGCAGGATCGCGCCCAGGGTCAGGCCCACCGCGTTGGCCAGGATCAGCCCGAGGACGATCGGGATCGCCGTCTGCCACAGCACCGACAGGGTGAGTGTGCCGCGCCGGGTGCCGAAGGCGACCAGCACCGACAGCAGCTTCCTGCGCTCGCGGAGCTGCTCCAGCTGGGAGATCAGCAGACTCGCCCCGATCAGGATCAGCACCGCCGTGGCGCCGACGAACAGGCCCGTGCGGATGGCCTCGAAGCGTTTGGCGCGCTCTTCGGCGACCCACATCATCGCGCTGGCCAGCGGATCGACCTCGGCGACGGCGTTGCGGGCCAGATCGAAGGCGTCCGGCACGGTCCGGTCGAAGGTCAGATACACCTGCCCGGTCAGCTCCGGACGCAGCTGAGCGGGCAGCGCCTTCGGGGTCACGAACAGACCGCCCCACTCGGTGCCGGTCAGCACGCTGCTGGCCTCGGCCGGCTTGATGGCGGGCAGGGTCCAGGGGACCTCGTCGCCCGGCTGGTCGTCGTAGGACGGATCGAAGTACAGCGTGCGGCCCTGCTTGGCCAGGGCGCCGGTGTCCGGGTCGTAGTCGGCGTCCGTGACGGCGAAGACGTCCCCGTCCGTGCAGGACGGCAGCTTCGCGGCCTTGCGCAGCACCGCGCAGTCGGCGACGGTCACCGAAGTGCCCCGCTCCGGGTTCTTGCCCCGCTCCGCCGCGTAGCCCTCCGCGTACCCCTGGACCGTGCGGACGCCCTCCGTGGCGCCGAGGAGTTCGACGGCCCGCTCGGGGCCGGTGCCGCTCGACAGGCCGACCTGCATCTCCACACTGCGCACATCGCGCCCGGTGTCCCTGGTGAAGTCGCCCTCGACGCCGGTGAACAGCATCTGGAGCGCGATGGCACCGGCCACCGCCACCGCGATCCCGTTGACCGTCCGGGCCGCCGTACCGCTGCTGAGCTGGAGGCGGCGGACGGCGAGCTGCCAGGCCACCGGGCCACCGCCGAGGCGGCCGACGAACCGTTCCACCAGCCAGGGCAGCAGCGCGGTCACCCCGACCAGCAGCAGCACCACACCCCCGGTGACCAGGTACTGGTTGAACTCGCCCTCGCCCCTGCCCTGGCCCAGCATCGGGTACAGCATCGCCAGTCCGGCCAGCGGCAGCAGCAGCCGCCACCACAGCCGGCGCCGCCGCTGCTTGGCCGCGCGGACCACACCGAGGGGCTCGATCACCACCCCGCGCAGCGCGAACAGGGTCACCGCGACGGCCGCGGCCGGCACCAGCAGGGCGACCAGCACCGCGAGCAGCGGCGTCGGGTTCAGATAGCTGGGGAAGACACTGAAGTCGAAGAGCGCGGCGGAGCCCGCGAGATGGCGGCCGATCAGGAAGAAGCCGGTGCCGAAGAGCAGTCCGACCACGGACCCGGCGAGCGCCTCACCGGCCGCCACCCGGCGGGTCATATGACTGTCCGAGCCCACCAGCCGCAGCGCCGCCAGCCGCCGGTCGCGGCCGTCGCTGCCGAACCGCTCGGCCGCGGCGACGAACACCGCCACCGGCATCAGCAGCACCACGAACACCACCAGGATCAGCAGCAGCAGCACCGGGTCCCAGGGGTCGGTGGCCGTGTCCCGCCCGAAGGCGTCGATCCGGCGGGACTCGTCGCCCAGATGCCGTTCCAGGCCCTCGGCGCCCTGGTAGAAGACGAGTTCGTGCGAGCCGATCAGACCGGGCTCGGCGATGGTGCCGGCGATCGGGTCGGGCAGCCGCTCGCGCAGCAGCGCCCCCTCGGGCGACTCCAGCAACTCCTTCAGCGCGGGCGAGACCACCATCGTGCCCGGCGCCGGGAACTCGGCCACCCCGGGCGGCGGGGTCGCCTTCGCGCCCTCCGGCTGCACCTGGCGGCCCCGGATGTCGTTCTCGCGGAAGGTGGTGTCCTTGTCGGCGACCAGCACGGTCGCGTCCGTCTTCGGCAGGGGCACGACATCGAAGGTGTAGTCCTGGCGGGCCTCCTCGCGGATGTGCCGTTCGTTCAGCGCGTTCGGGATGGCGGTGGTGAGCAGCAGCAGGGCGACCCCGAGACCGACGCCCAGCGCGGTGAGCCCCGCCCGGATCAGCCCGCCGCGGCCGGAGAAGGCGAACCGGGCGCCCATGGCGAGATCGCGCGCCCACTGACGAGCGTTCATACCGCGCGCTCCATGTCCCGCGAACGCCCGTCCCGGACGACGACCTCACGGTCGGAGTAGGCCGCCACCCGGGCCTCGTGGGTGACCAGGACGACCGCCGCGTTGGTGGCGCGGGCGGCCTCGGTGAGCAGGTCCATCACCCGCTCGCCGTTGAGCGAGTCGAGCGCGCCGGTCGGCTCGTCGGCGAACAGCACCCGGGGCCCGGTCACCAGCGACCGCGCCACCGCGACCCGCTGGCCCTGGCCGCCGGAGACCTCGCCGGGCCGCTTGGCCCGCAGATCGTCGACCTCCAGCCGCTCCATCCAGGCGAGGGCGGTGCGCTCGGCGGCCTTGCGGGAGGTGCCGTTCAGTCGCAGCGGCAGCGCCACGTTCTCCACACAGGTCAGCTCCGGCACCAGCTGGCCGAACTGGAAGACGAACCCGAACTCGGTGCGCCGCAGGGCGCTGCGCTGGGCGTCGTTCATCGCGGTCATCTCACGGCCGTTGTAGGTGATCGACCCGGAGTCGGGGGTGACGATCCCGGCGAGGCAGTGCAGCAGGGTCGACTTGCCGGACCCGGAGGGGCCCATCACGGCGACGACCTCGCCGGGGTGGATGGAGAACCCGGCGCCGTCCAGGGCGTTGGTGGGGCCGTATGCCTTGCGCAGTTCGTGCGCGGCGAGCAGTGAGCCGGGGGGCATGGCGGAACGGGTCATGGCGGAAGGGGTCGTGGCGGAAGAGGTCATGGTGCCACCGCCTCCTTGAGTCGGTCGAGACGGGCGGCGGTCAGTTCCAGCCAGCGCAGATCGGCTTCGAGATGGAACAGGGCGTGGTCACAGATCAGCTGGTCGGCCAGATCGCCCCTGCGCTTGCGATCGGTGAGGATCCGCATCATCCGCAGATGCTCCGAGCGCTGGGTGTCGAGGATGCCGGCGGCGTCACGCCGGGTCAGCAGCGCCAGCACGACCTTGGTGTAGAGCGTCGACTGGAGGTACGGCTCCGGCTTCTCCGGGGTCGCGAGCCACTCCTGGACGTCGGTGATCCCGGCGTCGGTGATCGCGTACCGCTTGCGCTCGGGGCCGCCGCCGGGCTCGATGCCGTCGACCTCCACGAGTCCGTGCTTCAGCAGGCGGGACATCGTGGAGTAGACCTGGCCGTAGTGGAGCGGCCGGTCCTGACCGAACTTCTCGTCGAAGGCCCGCTTGAGGTCGTAGCCGTGACGCGGCCCGGACTCCAGGAGACCCAGAAGGGTGTGACCGATGGACATGCGGAGCACTCTACACACGGGGTATACCCACTATGTATACGCGGGGTGTGTAGATCATGGAGGGGAGGGTGAATGTACAGGTCAGGGCCGATTGTCACGGTTCGGCGACGGGGTTGCGGGGCTCAGGGGGGCGGCTGCTCGCTGCCGGAGTCCGAGGTTCCCGGCGGAGGGCCCGGCGGGCGCCCCCGCCGTGGGATCGGCCCCGCGTCGCCCGGCAGCCGGCCCTGCTCCGCCAGTGCCCGGCGGAGCAGGAACTCGATCTGGGCGTTGGCCGACCGCAGCTCGTCGGACGCCCAGCGGGCGAGCGCGTCGTACACCGCCGGATCCAGCCGCAGCAGCACCTGCTTGCGCTGCCGCTGCGGCCGGCGCTCGGGGCCGGCGCCCCCGGACGGGGCGGTCACTGGTAGAGCGTCCCGGTGTTGATGACCGGGTGGACCGAGCGGTCCCCGCAGAGCACCACCATCAGGTTGGACACCATCGCCGCCTTGCGCTCGGCGTCCAGTTCCACGATGTCCTGCTCGGTGATCCGTGCCAGCGCCGCCTCGACCATCCCGACCGCCCCGTCCACGATCTGCCGCCGGGCCGCGACCACCGCGCCGGCCTGCTGCCGCTGGAGCATCGCCGAGGCGATCTCGGGGGCGTAAGCGAGATGGGTGAAGCGGGACTCGATGATCTCCACCCCGGCCGCCTCGACCCGCGCGTACAGCTCGACGGCCAGCTTCTCGGTGATCTCCTCGGCGTTGCCGCGCAGCGAGAGGCCGTCCTCCTCATGGGCGTCGTAGGGGTACTCGATGGCGATGTGGCGGACGGCGGCCTCGGTCTGGGTGGAGACGAACTCGATGTAGTCGTCCACCTCGAAGGTGGCCTGCGCGGTGTCCTCGACCCGCCACACCACGACCGCGGCGAGTTCGATCGGGTTGCCGTAGGCGTCGTTGACCTTCAGGACGGCGGTCTCGTGGTTGCGGACCCGGGTGGAGATCTTCGCCCGGTCGGTGAGCGGGTTCACCCAGCGCAGTCCGTCCTGCCGGATGGTGCCCCGGTAGCGGCCGAAGAGCTGGACCACCCGGGCCTCGCCCGGCGCCACCGTGTTCAGCCCGCACATCGCGATGAAGGCGGCGAGCGAGAGCGCGCAGCCGCCGACGATCAGCGCGGCCTTGCCGCCGCTCGATGTGACGGCGACCGCGGACACCGCGATGCCCACCCCGCCGAACAGCCCGATCAGGCCGAATATCAGCGCCGGACCGCCACCGACACTGTGCGCGGCGAACTCCCGGACCCTGGGCTCGGGCATCTGCGGGGCGTCGGCGACGGCCGCGCTCTCGGATGTGGACATGGTGCCCCCCGTTTCTCTGCCTGGACTCCCCGTGCGGGAGCCGCTAGCTGGCTTCTATCTAACTGATAACAGATTATCCTCACACCGCAACCCCAACCCCCCTCCGGACGTCGGTTTCAGTGGGCCAGGTCAGGACACGTGCGGATTGTCACGTCCGTAATAGGCCGGATCATGCGCACTTCGTCACAGACGACGGTGTTAGCTTCTGAGCCGACCCGAGATGACACGGATGTGACAGACGAGACCGAAGCGGAGCAGACGGACACATGGGGCGAGCGGAAGAGAGACGAGCGCGGCAGCGCGGTGGCCGCCGCCGTGCGGCGAGGGGCGGCCGTCCGTCCGGCGGCCAGGGCCGCACCGGTATACGCCGGTTCCTCACCTGGCGGAAGATCCTCGGTACGTTCCTCGGCTTCTGCCTGCTGGGCATCGGCGCGTTCATCGTGCTCTACCTCGTGATCGACATACCCGAGGGCAACGCGGTCGCCCAGGAGCAGAGCAATGTCTACGAGTACAGCGACGGCTCGGTCCTGACCCGGCAGGGCGAGACCAACCGGGAGATCGTCGATCTGGCCCAGGTCCCCAAGGACGTCCAGCGCACCTTCGTCGCCGCCGAGAACAAGACCTTCTACGAGGACTCGGGCGTCGACCTCAGGGGCACCGCCCGCGGCCTGTACAACACCCTGGCCGGCAACGGCACCCAGGGCGGCTCGACCATCACCCAGCAGTACGTCAAGAACTACTACCTGACGCAGGAACAGACGGTCACCCGCAAGCTCCAGGAGCTGGTGATCTCCCTCAAGGTCGACCGCGAGACCTCCAAGGACGACATCCTCGCCGGGTACATCAACACCAGCTACTACGGCCGCAACGCCTATGGCATCCAGGCCGCCGCCCAGGCGTACTACCGGGTCGACGCCGGTGACCTCGGCGTGGAGCAGGGCGCCTATCTCGCGGCGCTGCTCCAGGCGCCCAGCCAGTACGACTGGGCGGTGGCCTCGCAGACCAGCAAGAAGCTGGTGCAGGGCCGCTGGAACTATGTCCTGGACAACATGGTCGAGGAAGGCTGGCTGGACGCCGGTGACCGGGAGGGCATGGAGTTCCCGGTGCCCGAGGACGTCCAGGGCAACCCCGGGCTCCAGGGCCAGACCGGCTATCTGGTGGACGCGGCCAACGACGAACTCGCCCGGCAGCTCGTCGCCCAGGGCACGGCGGAGAACGAGGACGACGCGGTCGCGATGGTCAAGCGCGGCGGCTGGAACATCACCCTCAACATCGACAAGAAGAAGCAGCAGCAGCTGGAGCAGGCGGCCGAGGACCAGCTGATCGGCAAGCTGGACGCCGAGGAACGCCCGGTCGACGCCGACATCCAGCCCGGCGCGGTCTCCGTCGACCCGAAGACCGGCAAGGTCGTCGCGATGTACGGCGGCGCCGACTACGTCGAGCACTACCGCAACAACGCCACCCGGCGGGACTACCAGGCCGCCTCCACCTTCAAGCCGGTGATCCTGGCGGCGGCCGTGGAGGAGGGCTCCGAGACCCAGGACGGCGACCCGATCACCGCGGACACCGTCTACGGCGGCGACAGCGAGCGCGAGGTGCTGGCCGACGGCGAGGAGGTCGGCTTCAACCCGCCCAACCAGGACGATGTCGACTACGGCGATGTCAGCGTGCAGACCGCCATGAACAGGTCCGTCAACTCGGTGTTCGCGCAGATGGGCGTGGATGTCGGGATGGAGAAGGTGATGGAGGTCGCCGGGCTGCTCGGCATGGACACCGACGGCATGGAGTCGGTGCCCGCGCAGACCCTCGGCTCGATGGGCGCGAGCCCGCTGGAGATGGCCGGGATCTACGCCACCCTCGACAACCACGGCAAGAAGGTCACCCCGGCGATCCTCGCCTCCGCCGCGCACAAGGACACCGTGGTCGATCTGCCCGACCCGATCGGCGGTCAGGTCATCAGCCGGGAGGCCGCCGACACCGTCACCTCGGTGCTCACCGGCGTGGTCGACGACGGCACGGCCCGCACCTCGGTGCGGGACAACCCGGAGCGCGACGGCCAGCAGGTGGCCGGCAAGACCGGTACCTCCGACTTCGGCCGCTCGGCCTGGTTCACCGGCTACACCCCGGACCTGGTGACCTCGGTGGGCCTGTTCGGCGAGGACGCCGAGTCCGGCGAGCAGGTCAACATGGCGGGCGCCACCGGCACCCTGCCCGGCAAGGGCCGCGTCAACGGCGGTGGCCTCCCCGCGCTGATCTGGGCCCAGTACACCTTCGGCGCCACCGGCGAGGTCACCGAGTTCGACCTGGACACCGACCAGGGCGCGGCCGTCCAGCCGTCCTGGACGCCCACCGAGACCCAGGAGCCGGTCACCCAGGAGCCGACCCCGGAACCGACCACCGAGGAACCCACCGAGGAGCCGACGACCCCGGAGCCCACCACCGAGGAGCCGACCGAGGAACCGACGACCGAGGAGCCCACCACCGAGCCCCCGTCGCAGACCCCGACCAGCGGCACCCCGACCGGTCCCAGCACCGAACCACCGGCGAACCCCGACAACCCCGGTCAGGAGTAGCGAACCCGGCCGGTCGCGGAGCAAAGGGCTCTCAAGGGGCGCCCGTTCGCCCGTGATCGCGGTGGCAGGGGAGACTTTCGGCCACTCTGACGACGGCCCTTTCCCCTGCCGAACACCCCGTGCCTATGGTGATCACGTCGTGATCCGGCCCCGCCCACCGGCGGGGCCGTCGCGTGTGCAACTCCCCATGAAACCCCATGAAGGAGCGCCACATCCATGGCCGACGCGATGGTGCGCAGAGCGCAGATGTTCATCAACGTCACCTATGACAACGGTGCCAAACTCGGGATATCCCGGCTCACCGAGAACGGTGAGACCAGTTGGACCGTCATGTACGCCCTCACCAGGGCCCTCCAGTACGAACTGGGCATCGCCGCCCTGTCCGACAGTTTCGGACCCACCACCCTCTCCACCCTCCAGACCAAGCACCCGAGCATCGGCTCCGGGTCACCCGCGAACATCGTCCGGATCGTCCAGTCCGGCCTGTACTGCAAGGGCTACGACGGCGGCGAGATCGACGGGGTCTACGACGCCCGCGTCCAGGCCGCCGTGACGAAGCTCAAGACCGACATGGGCGTCGACTTCGCCTTCCCCGGCACCATGGTCACCCCCAAGGTCTTCAAGGGCCTGCTCAACATGGACCCGTATGTCACGGTCGGCACCGGCACCGAGCAGATCCGGGCCGTGCAGCGCTGGATGAACGGCACCTTCATCCAGCGCCGGGACTTCTTCATCGTCGCCTGCGACGGCCGCCACTCCCGCACCGTCGCCCAGGCGATGCTGTACGCCGTCCAGTACACGATCGGCATGGCCGACGGCACCGCCAACGGCAACTTCGGCCCCGGCACCCAGGCCGGCCTGAAGTCCAACACCCTCTCGGTCGGCTCGTCCGGCACCTGGGTGCAGCTGTTCACCGCCGGGATGCTGCTCAACGCCCGGCCCGTCACCTTCGCCGGCACCTTCACCGAGGCGCACGCCGCCGAGGTCCGCGCCTTCCAGTCGTTCGTGGCCCTCCCGGTGACCGGCCGGGGCGACTACCCCACCTGGGCCTCGCTCCTGGTCTCCTACGGCGACCAGACCCGCAAGGGCGCCGCCTGCGACGGCGTCACCCGGATCACCCCGGACCGGGCCGCCACCCTCAAGGCCGAGGGCATCACCATCGTCGGCCGCTATCTCACCAACGCCATCCCCGGCGGCGGCCAGGTCCCCGAGAAGACCATCCAGCCCGGCGAACTCCAGACCATCGCCGACCAGGGCATGCGCTGCTTCCCCATCTACCAGACCTTCGGCCGGGGCGCCGAGGACTTCAGCTACCCGCTGGGCCGGGCCGCCGGACAGGCCGCCATCAACGCCGCCCTCGACCACGGCTTCAAGACCGGCAGCCGGATCTTCTTCGCGGTCGACTTCGACGCCTACGACTACGAGGTCACTGACAACGTTCTCCCGCACTTCAAGGGCATCGAGGACGCCATCCGCGACGACGGCAACCGCTACACCGTCGGCGTCTACGGCCCCCGCAACGTCTGCACCCGCGTCTCCGACGCCGGGCACGCCTCCGCGTCCTTCGTCTCCGACATGTCCTCCGGCTTCTCCGGGAACTTCGGCTACCCGCTGCCCGCCAACTGGGCCTACGACCAGATCGTCACCAAGACCGTCGGCACCGGCGCGGGCGCCATCAACATCGATGTCAACATCACCTCCGGCCGCGACACCGGCCAGGGCTCCTTCAACCCGCCCCGCACCGTCAAGCCGGACACCCGACTGCACCCGGACGTCCAGAACGCCATGCAGATCGACGTCGGCAAGTACATGGAGTCCCTGGGCTTCCCCCTGGACGGCGGCGTCCGCAGCTACCAGCACTGGAAGTGCTTCGAGCGCACCGTCACCGCCCATGACGACCTGATCACCGAACTCTCCCAGCGCCACTCGATGCGCAAGGCCCTCATCCAGACCACCGCCTACTGGGAGATGCGGCACATCGCCCCCGACGACGAGGCCGCCTGGCTCGCCGTCATCACCGCCTTCAACACCACCGGCCAGTACATCCGCGACACCTCCACCGGCATCGCCAAGCAGCGCGCCATCACCCTGATCGGCGCCCACAACCACGCCCTGGACCGCGGCTACGGCTCCGACCAGCCCCGCCGGGACACCGCGGTGGACGAGGACAAGTACAACGCCTGGAAGCAGGCCTACGACAACGAGCGGTACGCCCTCACCAGCGTCGCCCTCATCCACCGCTGGGACATCGACGGCAAGCCCGGCGGCGACGACGACTCCCCGGCCCTGCGCGCCCCCGGCCTCGACTACACGGACACCGAGATCTACGAGGTCCTGCGCCGCTACCAGGGACCGGGCGAGCCCGCGTTCACCGAGGCCAAGAAGCGGATGGGCCTCTACTACGTCATGGAGAAGTACAACTCCATCTCCCGGAACTACTAGCAGGGGAGCCCCTCATGTCGGGAGACGAGCCCTACGCCGGTCACAACGGCGCGCTGCTGCTGATCCTGCTCCTGGCCACCGGCACGGCCGTCCTGATCCTCGTGGTCCAGGGCGTCCGGCGCCTGCGGGCGTCCTCGCCCCGCACCGGCGCCGCACTGCTGTCCTGGTCCGCCACCGCCGCGCTCTACGTCTGGGGCCTGCTCCATCTGCTCCTCACCGACGACCACGGCCAGGCCCAGGCGTGCAACGACGCGGTCGGCGACCGGCTCACCGGCTACGACCCGGCCTTCCTCCCGCTGCGCTTCGGATGCCGGACCGGCGACGGACAGATCGTCGAGGCCGTCATCCCCTCCTACCTCAATCCGGCCCTGGCCGCGCTGGCCCTCTGCTCGCTGGCCCTGACCGGTATCGCCCTCGCTCATCACAGAAGGACATCGTCCCGTGACCAGTGAACTGTCCCGCCGCGGGGTGCTGCGGCGCACGGCCCTCGTGGCCGCCGGTGTGGCACTCGGCTCCCCGCTCCTGTCGTCCCCCGCCGCCGCGGCCACCGACCCCGACAAGCTCCGCGCGGCCGTCCGCGCCGCCCAGGAACGCAACAGGCGCCAACTGACCGGCACTCCGTCCACCAACGGCTGGGAGATGGAACGCACCGCCGACGACCACGGCCACATCTACACCAGACCCGTCCCCGGCACCCCCGTCCGCGGGGTCCAGGTCCGGATGGGCGACGCCGAGACGATCCTCGTCCACGCCGTCCGCCGCTTCCACTACGAGATCGACGAACTGCGCCCCGACGACCTCACCGGCTGGCGCAGCCCGTCCACGGTCCGCAAGGGCCTGCCCGAGTCCAACCAGGCATCGGGCACGGCCGTCCAGATCCGCCCCGGCCACTACCCCTCCGGCACGAAGGGCGGCTACTTCCCGAACCAGCTCACCACCATCGAGTCGATCCTCACCGACTGCGACGGCGTCCTGGCCTGGGGCGGCCACGACAAACACCCTGACGAGTCCCTCTTCTACCTCGCGGTGGGCCCGGACGACCCCCGCGTCCCGGTGACGGCACAGAAACTCCGCACCTGGAACTGGAACAGTCCCTTGTAGTCACCGGGCGACCCAGATGCCCCAAGGGGCGCGGGACTGTGCCGCGCCCCACCACCGAACATCACCCACTACCCACCGTTGAACTCACCCGCGATCCGATCCCCCAACCCCTTGTCCACATTCCGCCAGTACTGAAGCGCCCGCTCCAGCACCGCCGCCGACACCCCGTTCCGCAGATGCCCGGTGACATTGGACGCGAGCCGCTCCCGAGCCGCCCCGTCCAGCACCTCCCGCACCATCGTCCCGGCCTGCCCGAAATCGTCGTCCTCCCGGTGCAGCGCGTACGCCTCCCGCACCATCTCCCCGGCCGCGTACCACCCGGCGATGTCCCCGAACCGGTCGACATCGGCGGCCGGTCCGCCGTACGAGTTCGGCGCGTACGGCGCCCCCGTGCGGGCCGGCTCGTAGCGCATCGGCCCGTCCTTGGCGTAGGAGCGGACATCGGAGTGGGCGCGGTTCGGCGGGAGCTGGGCGTAGTTGGGCCCGATGCGGTAGCGGTGGGTGTCGGGGTAGGAGAAGAGCCGGCCCAGCAGCATCTTGTCCGGTGACGGCCCGATCCCCGGCACCAGATTCGACGGCTCGAACGCGGCCTGCTCGATATGGACGAAGTAGTCCTCCGGGTTGTGGTTCAGGGTCATCCGGCCGACCTCGATCAGCGGATAGTCGCCGTGCGGCCACACCTTGGTGAGGTCGAACGGGTTGAACCGGTAGTCCGCCGCGTCCTCGAACGGCATGACCTGCACATACATCGTCCAGGACGGATGCTCGCCGCGGTCGATCGCGTCGAACAGATCCCGGCGGTGCACATCGGCGTCCTCCCCGGCGAGCCGGTCGGCGTCGGCCTGGGTGAGGAACTCGATGCCCTGGTCGGTCTTGAGGTGGTACTTGATCCAGAACCGCTCGCCGCCCCCGTTGACCCAGAGATAGGTGTGCGAGGAGTAGCCGTTCATGTTCCGGTAGGTCCGCGGGATGCCCCGGTCGCCCATCAGCCAGGTCACCATGTGCGCGGACTCGGGGGACAGGGTCCAGAAGTCCCACTGCATGTCGTTGTCGCGCAGTCCGCTGTCCGGACGCCGCTTCTGGGAGCGGATGAAGTCCTGGAACTTCTGCGGGTCGCGGACGAAGAACACCGGGGTGTTGTTGCCGACCAGGTCGTAGTTGCCGTGGTCGGTGTAGAACTTCAGCGCGAAGCCGCGGGGGTCGCGCCAGGTGTCGGGGGAGCCCTGCTCACCGGCGACGGTGGAGAAGCGGGCCAGCATCTCGGTGCTGCGGCCGGGCTGGAAGAGATCCGCCTTGGTGAACTGACGGACGTCATTGGTCACCTGGAAGGTGCCGTACGCGCCCGAACCCTTCGCGTGGACCACCCGCTCGGGGACCCGCTCCCGGTTGAACTGGGCCATCTTCTCGATCAGATAATGGTCCTGGAGCAGGATCGGCCCGGTGTCGCCGATGGTGAGCGAGTGCTCGTCGCTCTCCACCGGGATCCCGGCGTTGTTCGTCGTGTACGGCACGCGTGGGGGCGTCTGCGTCATGAGCGTCCTCCTTGAGGTCGTCAGGTCGCCTCGCTCACCCCATCCACTGAACTCCGCCCCACCTACATCGGCAACTTCTGGATACGGTCCAGGACTGGCGATAGCCTAGGTCTGGTTCAGTTCGAACCACACCACCTTGCCGGTGCTGAGCCGGGTCGCGCCCCAGCGCCGGGCCAGCCGGTTCACCAGATACAGTCCGCGCCCGCCCTCGTCGGTGGCCCGCGCCTGCCGCAGCCGGGGCAGCTGCGGGACATCGTCGCCGACCTCGCAGCGCAGCACATCGGTGCGCAGCAGCCGTAGCGTCACCGGCCGCGACGCGTACCGTACGGCGTTGGTCACCACCTCGCTGACCAGCAGTTCCACCGAGTCCGTGAGGTCTTGCAGGCCCCAGCGGTCCAGTGCGCGGCGGGCCAGTTTGCGCGCCTTGCCGGGCGCCGCGTCCTCCGGTTCGAGGAACCAGTACGCCACGTCGTTGGGCGCGATCCCGTCGAAGCGGGCGGCGAGCAGCGCGATGTCGTCGTCCCGGTCGCCCGGCCCGAGCATGTCGAGCACCTCGTCGCACAGGGCTTCCAGGGGCGGCGGATGGTCGGGGCCGGTGAGCTGGGCGGTCGCGGCGAGCCGCTCCCGCAGCTGCTCTATGCCGGTCCAGACATCGCGCAGCCGGGACTCCACCAGACCGTCGGTGTAGAGCAGCAGCGTGCCCCCGGCGGGCGCGTCCAGCTCGACCGCCTCGAAGTCCACCCCGCCGACCCCGATCGGGGCGCCCGCGGGCACCCGCAGCACCTCCGCCCGGCCACCGAGGTGCAGCAGTACGGGCGGCGGGTGCCCGGCGTTCGCGATGGTGATCCGGTGCGACACCGGGTCGTAGACGGCGTAGAGACAGGTCGCCATCCGGTCGGTGCCCAGCCGCTGGGCCTGCTCGTCCAGATGGTGCAGCACCTCCTGCGGCGGCAGATCCAGCCCCGCGAGGGTCTGCGCGGTCGTCCGCAGCTGGCCCATGATCGCCGCCGAGGTCATGGAGTGGCCCATGACATCCCCGACGACCAGGGCGACCCGGCTGCCGGGCAGCGGGATCGCGTCGTACCAGTCGCCGCCGACCCGGGCGGTCTCCGCCGCCGGGAGATAGCGGGAGGCCAGCCGGACGCCGGTGGGGCGGGGCAGGGTCTCCGGGAGCATCGTGCGCTGGAGCTCGTCCGCGATGTACGCCTCACGGCCGTACAGCACCGCCTTGTCGATGCCCAGCGCGCTGTGGGTGGCGAGCTGCGCGGCGACCAGCAGATCGTCCGGCTCGAACGCCAGGCGCTCCGGGCGGCGCAGGAACACCGCCGCCCCGATCACCCGGCGACGGCCCCTGAGCGGCGCCAGAATCGCCCGCTGACCTGCGGGGACGACGAGTTCGGCGTCGTCGCCGAGCAGCTCGGGCAGCGCGGCGCGGGCCGCGGGCGCGTCGGCGAACACCGGCCGTACCCCGCGCAGCACCTCGGCGAGCGCGCCGCCCGGCCGGACCTCGCACAGTTCGGCGGTGACCGCGGACAGCTCGCTGGGCTCCGGCGTCTGGGCGGGCAGGAAACCGCCCTCGGTGTCCCGCTCCTCCGGGATCCGGTCGGTGCGCCGCAGCCGCAGCACCACCGGACCGGTCGGCCGCTCGTCGCCCACCGGCAGCGGATCGCGCAGATAGACCAGGATCGCGTCCGCGAACGTCGGCACGGTCGCCCGGCACAGACCCATCACGATCTCGTCCAGGTCCATACCGCGGGCGATCCGCCGGGTGGCCGCGCCCACGAACCGCAGCCGGTCGCCGTCGCGCCGCATCGGGGTCGGCTTGCCGCCCGGCAGGGAACCGCCCTGACCGCTGCGCCGCTCCGGGGCCGCCGTGCGGCCCGCGTCCGGCTGGACCGGGATGCCGTCCTGTGGCGGGCGCCGCCGGGGATCGCCGTCCTCGGCCGGATGGTCGCCGTCGCCGGGCTTCTCCCGGGCCGGGGGCGCCACCAGCGGTTCGTCGGCGGACGGCTGGGAGTGCTCGGCGTCCGCCCCGCTCTGGGGCACCGCCGGCAGGCCCGGCGCGCTCTCCGCGGCCGGCACCGGACGCGCGGGATCGCCGGGCGGTGGTGTCGGGGTGTGCAGAAGCGCCCCGCGGGGGTCCACGGGGTCGACGCCCGGCTGAGGGCGTTCATAGGAGGTGGGGTTCTCCGTCACGCGTGTCGCATCCGTCCGTCGGGGGCCGTGCGCCGCGCTCGCCGGGGGCATGCGCGCCGCGCGTGTTCGTCCCGCAGAAGTCCCGATACCCGGAATACGTGTCCCAGGAACGGAAAATCCGGGTGGTCAGCGGCTGTTCCTGTGCTGGTGGCCGACCGCTCGCGGCCCGCACGCCCCGTGCCCTCGTCCCGCTCGCTCACGTCCTGCCGCCCCTCGGTGACATCTGGTCAGACTCCGTGCACGCTCCGGCAGTTGTCGCGCAAGCTTCCTGGCGGAGGACGATCCTACGTTTCTTGCCCGGGGGCGCATCAAGGGTCTCATGAGGACACATGCGCGGGCGTACGGTCCCAGTCGTCCGGCAATGACGGTACCCCCCAGGACGGGTCCGGGCGCCAGTGCTGCCAGCCATCGGCGAACGGAGGACCCCAGGCCGTGATCACCTCGATCGCGGCCAGGCCCGCCGCCCGCACCCGCCCGGCCAGCGCCGCGTCCACCAGACCGTCCCGCCGGGCCTGCGCGAACTCGTCCTCGTCGTGCCACCGCCAGGACCGGTCCGGGTCCACGGAGATGTCCAGAAAATGATCCTCGGAGTCCACTCCGCCCTCCCAACGGGACAGCGGCTCCTCCAGGTTGACGTACCAGTTCTTGAACTGCCACCCGGGCCCCCAGAACAGCCACACCGACCAGGCCTCGCCCGGCCGGGCGAGCTTCAGCACCCCCGTGCCGAACCAGCGGTCCCGCCGTATCGCGCGCGGCTTGGTGTAGCGGGAGTCCAGCGGCTCCCGGTGGACCGGGGTGCCGTCGGCCAGCACCGGCTTGACGCAGTCCGTGCCCGGCGCCAGCCATACGGCCAGCAGCTCGGCGTCGTCGCGCACCACGGTGACCGGCCGGGCGATGTGGATGCCCGGCCCGCCGTTCTCCCGGTACCGCCACAGGATCCGGCTGCCCGGCGGCCAGTACGCGGTACCGCCGGGCGCCGCCGCTGTCGCCGTCGGGTCCGCCACCGGTTGCTCGTCGTCGTCCGCCATGGGCAGATAGTAGGTGCCGACGGCATAGGACGCTGCGGTCCCGGTCACGGTTCACCCTACGGCCGGACGCGCGGGCCGTCCCCGGGTCAGGGACGGGTCATGCGCAGCACGTCCAGCGCCTCGTCGAGCTGCCGTTCGGTGAGGTCGCCGCGCTCCACATAGCCGCCCTCCAGCACCACCTGGCGGATGGTCTTCCGCTCGGCGAGGGCCTTCTTGGCGACCTTGGCGGCCTCCTCGTAGCCGAGGTACTTGTTCAGCGGGGTGACCACCGACGGGGACGACTCGGCGTACTCGCGGGCCCGCTCGCGGTTCGCGGTGATGCCGTCGACCGTGCGGTCGGCCAGCAGCCGGGAGGCGTTGGCCAGCAGCCGGATCGATTCCAGGACGTTCCTGGCGATCACCGGGAGCATCACATTCAGCTCGAAGTTGCCGGCCGCGCCCGCCGTGGTGACCGTGAGGTCGTTGCCGATGACCTGCGCCGACACCATCAGCACGGCCTCCGGGATCACCGGGTTGACCTTGCCCGGCATGATCGACGAGCCGGGCTGGAGGTCGGGCAGCGCGATCTCGGCGAGGCCGGTGCGCGGGCCGGACGCCATCCAGCGCAGATCGTTGGAGATCTTCGTCAGCCCGACCGCGATCGTGCGCAGCTGCCCGCTGGTCTCCACGATGCCGTCCCGGGCGCCCTGCGCCTCGAAGTGGTCGCGGGCCTCGGTCAGCGGCAGCCCGGTGGCCCGCGCGACCTCCTCGATCACCGCCGCCGAGAAGCCGGGCGGGGTGTTGATGCCGGTACCGACCGCCGTACCGCCCAGCGGCAGCTCCGCGAGGCGCGGCAGGGAGGCGGTGAGCCGCTCGGCGCCGTAGCGGACCTGGGCGGCGTAGCCGCCGAACTCCTGCCCGAGGGTGACCGGCGTGGCGTCCATGAGATGGGTCCGGCCCGACTTCACCACATCCGCGAACTCCGCCGCCTTGCGCTCCAGCGCGGCGGCCAGATGCTCCAGCGCCGGGATCAGATCACGGGTGACGGCCGCCGTCGCGGCGATGTGGATCGAGGACGGGAAGACATCGTTGGACGACTGCGACGCGTTGACGTGGTCGTTGGGGTGGACGGCCCGGCCCAGCCGCTCGGTGGCGAGGGTGGCGATCACCTCGTTGGTGTTCATATTGGACGAGGTGCCCGAGCCGGTCTGGAACACATCGATCGGGAAATGCGCGTCCCAGCGCCCCTCGGCGACCTCACCGGCCGCCTCCTGGATCGCCTCCGCGATGTCCTTGTCCAGCACCCCCAGCCGCGCGTTCACCTTGGCCGCGGCCCCCTTGATCCGGGCCAGCGCCTCGATGTGCGCCCGCTCGATGCGCTGCCCGGAGATCGGGAAGTTCTCGACGGCGCGCTGGGTCTGCGCCCGCCACTTCGCGTCCGTGGGGACCTGGATCTCGCCCATCGAGTCGTGCTCGATGCGGTAGGCGGGGGAGCCCGGGATCTCCGGGGAGCCCGGGGAGTGCGGGGCGTTCTGAGCGGCCTGGGCGTTCTGGGTGCTCTGGGCGTTGTGCTGGTTGTCTCCGGCGGCGGTCGTGGTCATCGTGCTGGTTCCTCCATGAGTGCGGTGCGGGCCCCGCTGGGGGAGCGCGTGGGGGGCGGGGGCGTATTCCCTCCGGGAGATTTCCAGGGGCTTGCCTTCGGGGGCTTTCCTGCGGTTTCCCTCCGGGGGTTCCTTGCGGCTTCTCTCCGGGGGTTCCCTGCGGCTTCCCTCCATGGGTTCCCCGCGGCTTCCCTCCGGGTGGTTCCCCGCGGCTTCTCTCCGGGTGGTTCGCCGTGGCCCGGTTTCGGCTGGGTCAGCAGCCGTGCGCCGGGTCCGCCCATATGCCCCGTACGTGCCCCAGGTGCCGGGTCATGATCGCCCGAACGGCGGTTTCGTCGCGGGCGAGGAGCGCGTCCAGCAGTTCCAGGTGCTCCTCGGCGGACGCCTCCAGGCGGCCCTGCGCGGCCAGCCTCGTCAGCCCGTACAGCCGGGCCCGGCCCCGCAGGTCCCGGACCACCTCCACCAGATGGGCGTTGCCCGCCAGCGCCAGCAGGCCCAGGTGGAAGCGGGTGTCGGCCCCGACGTACGCGATCAGATCTCCGGCCGCGGCGGCGGTGACGATCTCCCGGGCCACCGGGCGCAGCGCCTCCAGCTCCGCCGGGTCGGCCCCGGCCGCCAGCTCGGCCGTCGTCGGGATCTCGATCAGCGCGCGGATCCGGGTGTACTCGTCGAGCTGCCGCTCCGACACCGCCGTCACCCGGAAGCCCTTGTTCGGGACGGGTTCGAGCAGGCCCTCCTTTGCGAGATCGAGCAGCGCCTCGCGCACGGGCGTCGCCGACACCCCGAAACGGGTGGACAGCGCGGGCGCCGAGTACACCTCACCGGCCCGCAGCTCACCGGCGATCAGCGCGGACCGCAGCGCGTCGGCGACCCGCTCGCGGTAACTGGCCGCCCGGGTAGCGCCGAGGGCGGGCAGGGGAGGGGGCGGAGGCGGAGGTGGGGGCGGCTGCGGGGTCATGGGGTGGCGCTCCTCGAAGACATCCCGGATGTCCCGGTCGTGCTGTTCGGATTGGTCGGGCCGATCTGGCGGTTCGGGTCGATCTGGTGGTTCAGACCGTTCAGACCGTTCAGAGTACGAACCCGGACGGGAACGGGTCGTCCGGGTCCAGCAGATACTGGGCCGTCCCCGTGATCCAGGCCCGGCCGGTGAAGTTCGGCAGTACCGCCGGGCGGCCGGCGACCTCGGTGGTGCCGAGCAGCCGCCCGGTGAACCGGGTCCCGATGAACGACTCGTTGACGAACTCGGTGTGCGGCGCCAGCTCCCCGCGCGCGTGCAGCTGCGCCATCCGGGCGCTGGTGCCGGTGCCGCAGGGGGAGCGGTCGAACCAGCCCGGGTGGATGGCCATCGCGTGCCGGGAGTGCCGGGCGTCGGAGCCGGGGGCGAGAAGCTGGACGTGGTGGACCCCGTGGATCGACGGGTCCTCGGGGTGCACCGGTCGCTCCGGCCCGCCGTTGACGGCGTCCATCAGGGACAGCCCTGCCGCCAGGATGTCGTCCTTGCGGGCCCGGTCGAACGGCAGCCCGAACTCGGCCAGCGGCAGGATCGCGTAGAAGTTGCCGCCGTAGGCCAGGTCGTAGGTCACCGTCCGCCCGTCGGCGAGGGTCGCCTTGAGATCCAGGGCGACCGCGAACGACGGCACATTGCGCAGCGTCACATTCCGCGCCCGGCCGCCCTCGACGGCCACCTCGGCGACGACGAGCCCCGCCGGGGTGTCCAGCCGGATGGTGGTGATCGGCTCGGTGACCTCCACCATTCCCGTCTCCACCAGGACGGTCGCCACGCCGATCGTGCCGTGCCCGCACATCGGCAGATAGCCGGAGACCTCGATGTAGATCACCCCCCAGTCGCAGTCGGGGCGGGTCGGCGGCTGGAGGATCGCGCCGCTCATCGCGGAGTGCCCGCGCGGCTCGTTCATCAGCAACTGCTTGAGGTCGTCGCGGTGCTCACGGAAGTACAGCCGCCGCTCGTTCATGGTCGCGCCGGGGACGATGCCGATGCCGCCGGTGATCACCCGGGTCGGCATGCCCTCGGTGTGCGAGTCGACGGCGTGCAGGACGAGCTTGCTGCGCATGTCGTTCCTCTCGGGGAGGGGGAGCGGGGAGCAGGGTCGGGGTACCGGTTTCAGGTCAGTCCGGCGGCGAGGGCCTTCTCGGTCGCCGTCCGCACGGCCGCCTCCTGCTCCGGGAGCAGCGGCATGCGCGGCGGGCGGCACGGGCCGCCGTACCGTCCGGCGATGTCCATCGACAGCTTGATGGCCTGTACGAACTCCACCCGGGTGTCCCAGCGCAGCAGCGGATGCAGGGCGCGGTACAGCTCGCGCGCGGTGTCCAGGTCCCCGGCGACGGCGGCGCGGTACAGCCGTACGGACGCCTGCGGCAGCGCGTTGGGGTAGCCCGCGATCCAGCCCTTGGCGCCGGCGAGGCCCAGTTCCATCAGGACGTCGTCCGCCCCGGCCAGGAGGTCGAGGCCGGGCGCGAGTTCGGCGATCCGGTACGCGCGCCGGACATCGCCGGTGAACTCCTTCACCGCGCGGATCAGCCCCTCCGCGTGCAGCTTCGCGAGCAGCTCCGGTACGAGGTCCACCTTGGTGTCGATCGGGTTGTTGTACGCGACGACGGGCAGGCCGGCGCGGGCCACCTCGGCGTAGTGGGCCAGCACGGAGCGTTCGTCGGCGCGGTAGGAGTTGGGGGGCAGCAGCATCACGGCTTCGCAGCCGGCGTCCCGGGCGTGCTCGGCCCAGCGGCGGGACTCCGCCGAGCCGTACGCCCCCACGCCGGGGATGACGTGGGCGGGGCCCACGGCTGCGACGGCGGTCTCCACCACCGCGGCGCGCTCTTCGGGGGTGAGGACCTGGTACTCGCCCAGTGAGCCGTTGACGACCACGCCGTCACAGCCGTTTTCGAGGAGCCAGGTGCAGTGGTCGGCGAACCTGGCGTGGTCGATGGTGAGGTGATCGGGGGTCAGGGGGAGGGCGGTGGCTACGAGTACGCCGTGCCAGGGGTGGGTGGTGGGGGTTGTGGGCATGGGGGCTCCTTTGGGGTTGGGATTGCGGGTGCGGGTGCGTGGGGGCTGGTCGCGCAGTTCCTCGCGCCCCTGTCAGGTCGGGTCCGTTGGGGTGGCCAGGGTGCCCAGGGGGATGGGGTGGGGCAGGAAGTGGTGGGTGGGGGTTTGGGCGCAGTTGGTGATGGCGGCTACGCCGGGGGCGCAGATTCGGCCCTGGCACCAGCCCATTCCCGCGCGGGTGAGCAGCTTCACCGTGCGCAGGTCCCCGGCGCCCAGTGTGGCGGCGGCTTCTCGGACCGTTCCGGCCGTGACCTCCTCGCAGCGGCACACGATCGTGTCGTCGGTGACTCGGGTCGGCCAGTCGGGGGGCGGGGCGTAGGCCCGTTCGAGGGCGGTGGCGAAGTGGCGCATCCGGTTCCGGGCGCGTACGGCGGCCGGGTGGGGGTCCGGCGCGGTGCCGGTGAGGCGGGCGGCTGCGGAACGGCCCGCGAGATGCCCCTCGGCGAGTGCGAGGGCGGCACCGCCGACTCCGGTGGTCTCCCCGGCGGCCCAGACGCCCGGGACATCGGTGCGCTGCTCGTCGTCCACCTGGACGCGGTCGCCGTCGAGGGAGCAGCCGAGGGCCCCGGCGAGATCGGTGTGCGGCAGCATGCCGTGGCCGACGGCGAGGGTGTCGCAGGGGATCCGGCGGGTGGCGCCGGTGGCGAGGGAGACGACGGTGACCGCGTCGACCCGGTCGCGGCCATGCGCGGCGACGACGGTGTGCCGGGCCAGGACCGGGACCCGGCGGCGCAGCAGCGCGGCGGCGTACCCGGCGGCCTCCGGCGCCTTGGGCGCCAGCGCGCGGGCCTCCCGCAGTACGGCACGCGGATCCGCCGACTCCACCAGCGCGGCGATCCGCGCACCCGCCGCCGCGAGCCCGGTGGCGACCGGCAGCAGCAGCGGCCCCGTCCCGGCCACGACGACCGTGCGGCCCGGCAGCACCAGCCCGCCCTTGAGCATGGCCTGCGCCCCTCCGGCGGTGACCACCCCCGGCAGGGTCCAACCGGGGAAGGGCAGGACGCGTTCGTAGCCCCCGGTGGCCAGGAGCACGGCGTCGGTGGGGTGGGTGGCGGTCTCGTCCCGGCCGGGGCCGCGCAGCGCGTGGACGGTGAAGCCGCCGTCGGGGCGCGGTTCGACGGACCAGACCTGGTGCTCGGTCAGATGCCGGATCCGCCCGGTCCGCAGTTCCCGCGCGAGTCCGTCGCGCAGCCGTTCCCAGGTGCGCCACTGGTGGTGCAGGGCCTGCGGACGGCGGGCGCCGAGACCGGGCGCGGGCTGCCGGTAGAACTGCCCGCCCGCGCCGGGCGCGGCGTCGAGGAGCGTGACCCGGACACCCCGCGCGGCGGCGGCGAGGGCGGCGGCCAGCCCGGCGGGGCCCGCCCCGATCACGGCGAGGTCGAGGTCGAGGTCGAGGTCAGCCATCGTGGCCCGTCCCCTCCTGGGTACGGATCTCGGCGCCGGGCGCGGCCGGGGCGAGGCAGGCACGCTGGTTGGGGCGGCCGTCGACGGTGACGAGGCAGTCGTAGCAGACCCCGATCCCGCAGAAGACACCGCGCGGGGCGCCCCGCTCCCGGGTGGTGCGCCAGGAGACGATCCCGGCCGTCCACAGCACGGCGGCGACGGTCTGACCGGGCAGGGCGGGGAGCTCACGGCCGTCGAAGGTGATGGTGAAGGGGGTGTGGGGGTGGGCTCGGGTGAGGGAGAGAGGGGCGGTGGTGGTGGTTGCTGGTTCGCGGTCTCGGGTCATGGCTTCTTCACCGGCCTCCGTCATCGCTTCATCGCTGCTGCACGGGCCTTCGGGCATCGCTTTATTGCTGCTGTACGGCCTTCGGGCATCGCTTCATCCCTGCTGCACGGCCTTCGGTCATGGCCTCGTCACGGTTCCGGGAATCGGTCGGGGCGCAGGGCGTGCGTATCGAGTTCGGGGCGGCGGCCGGTCATCAGGTCGGCGATCACCAGCCCCGTGCCGGTGGCGAGCCCGATCCCGGCGCCCTCGTGCCCGCAGGCGTGGAACAGGCCCGGCACCCGGGGATCGGCCCCGACGGCGGGCAGATGGTCCGGCAGATACGGCCGGAAACCGAGGTACGTCCGCAGCACCCGCACCCGGTCGAGGAACGGGAAGAGCCGGGTCGCCCCGGCCGCCAGCGCCCGTAGCACCGGCAGGGACAGCGACCGGTCGAAGCCGACCCGCTCGCGGCTGGCCCCGATCAGCACCGGACCGGCGGCCGTGCTCTCGACGACCGGCGAGGTCTGGAGCGCGGCCGAGTCGCTGGCCACATCGGCGACATAGTCGGCGGCGTACACCTTGTGCCGGATCCGGCGGGGCGGCAACGGCTCGGTGACCAGCACGAATCCCCGGCGCGGCAGGACCGGCAGCGGCACCCCGGCGAGAGCGGCGACCTCCCCGCCCCAGGTCCCGGCGGCGTTGACGACGCAAGGGGCGTGCAGGTCCCCCCGGTCGGTACGGACCCCGCGCACGGCTCCGCCGGGGCCGCGCAGGACGCCCACGACCGTCCGCCCGATGTGCACCTCCGCGCCGGAGGCCCGCAGCAACTGCGCGGCGGCCAGCGCGGGCATGACCTGGGCGTCCTGCGGATAGAGCACGCCCCCGACGGCATCCGGCGTGAGGTACGGCTCCAGTTCCCGGAGCCGATCGCCGCCGACGCTCTCCGCCCGCACCCCGCAGGCCCGCTGGGTGTCGGCGAACGCCTCCAGCGCGGCGAGCCCTCCGGGGTCCCGGGCGACGACGACCCCGCCCTTCGCCTCGTACTCGATCGCCGCCCCGAACTCCTCGGCGACCTCGCCCCACAATCGGGCGGACAGCAGGGCGAGTTCCAGCTCGGAGCCGGGTTCCTTGTCGGAGAGGAGCAGGTTTCCCTCCCCGGCCCCGGTGGTCCCGCCGGCCACGGAACCCCGGTCCACGACCACCACGTCCAGCCCGGCCCGCCCGGCGTAGTACGCACAGGCGGCACCGACCATGCCCGCTCCCACGACCACGACGTCGCAGGTGAGTTGCTTGCGCATGGCAGTAATATGTCACACACCACAGGGGAGTGGAATGGGGCGGGAGGAGGGAAACGAGAGCCGGTGGGGGAACGCGGTGGGGCCGAGGGAACACGGGACACGGGACGGAGGGAACACGGGACGGAGGGAACACGGGAGGGAGGGAACACGGGAGGGAGGGGGCGCCGTACCCCACCGGTACGGCGCCCCCTCCCTCCTCCGGGGCGGGCGTCGGCCGACGCCCTCGCCGTGGCTAGAAGGTCCGCTTCGCCACGAGCAGCTTCGGGTCCAGGTCGTTCACCAGGTCGGCGCTGTTGATGTAGACCTTGTTGCCCTTCAGGGCGACCGAGGTCGGGCTGTTGATCCCGTCCAGATAGGTCGTGTTGGTGCCGTCCGGGTGCACGACGACCACCTTGTTCTGCCGGTTGATCGCGGCGAGGATCTCGTCCCCGTCGCCGGTGAACACCCAGTCGTCGATGCCGGCGAGGCCGGTCGCCTTGATCTCGACGGCACCCGCCGAGCCGTCCTGCTGCAGGGGGACGCGGACCAGGAGGCCGGCCTCCGCCTGGGAGACCCAGACGGCGCCCTCCTTGACGTGGATGCCGTTGGCGCCGAAGCCCTCCGGAGTGGCGGGTGCCAGGGTGGGGGAGCTGAGCCACGGGGCCGCGGTGCCGTCCTCGACCGTCCAGATGACGCCGCTGGAGGAGTCGGTGACGTAGAAGACATCACCGTCGACCGCGAGCCCGTTGGGGACGGCCACGTCCGGCAGCGCGGCGTACAACTGGGGCGTGCTGTTGCCGGGGACGATGCGGTACAGGCCGTTGGGGTCGTTGCCGCCGCGGTGCAGGACGTACAGGTTTCCGTCGGCCCCGCGCACCATGCCGGCCGCCGTGCCGCCGTCGAAGCTCGCCAGGACGGTGACGGTGCCGTCGGGGAGGACCCGGGCGACCTGCCCGGACCAGAGCAGGCTCACCACGGCGGAGCCGCCGCTCTCCAGCACGATGTTGTCGGGCTGCTGCATCTGGCCGATGTCGAAGCTGGCCATCACATGCACCTTCGGGGCCGTCGATCCGGCGGCCGACGCGGCGGCTGTCGGGGTGGCGGCCGACGCCACGGTGAAACTGGTCATGGTGAGCGCGGCGGCGGATACCGCGACCACGGCGCCGCGGACGGTCTTTGACAGGCGGGGCATTACCGCTCCAGTCGTGCGAGGGAGTGTTTCGGTGACGCGATCACCTTGCCACGGGAAATCCGGCGGGACGGTGGCGACAGGTATTCGACAACTGCCCTGAATTCAGTGGTCCGTTGGTGCCGGGGGACCCGAATCCGTTACGGGGGCAGCCCCGTTGTTGCTGCTCAGGAGTAACGGGATGGTCGGGTGGCGGTGCGGTGGACGTGCCCGGCGTTGCCGGGAGAAAGGGGGGTGAGTCGATTGTTTCCGACAGGTAATTGATAGATTCCTCGCTGAAGTCCCGAGCGGCCCCGGAGATTCCCTCCGCGATTTCCTTAAAGGTTTCTAGGAGTTTCTCAGAGTTTCTCAAGATTTCTCAGGGATTCTCAAGTGTTCCTCAGGGGGTACTCAGGGATCTGCCAGGGATTTCCCACGGGGGATTTAAATCGCCGCGACAATATCCCGTGGGCAATACCCTGTGGGCAACCATCCCGTGGGCAAAAACCTCGTGGCCAAGGGAAAGGAGCCCCCGGCGCATGGCCGGAGGCTCCCTCGGGTCGGTACGGCGGGCGTCGGCCCTGTTCCGTCAGCCCAGCCCCAGCCCCGGCCCCCGTACCGGGATCGACGTGAACGTCGGTGCCGGTGCCGGGTCCTGGAAGAAGTCGTTGCCCTTGTCGTCGACCACGATGAACGCCGGGAAGTCCTCGACCTCGATCTTCCAGACCGCCTCCATGCCGAGTTCCTCGTACTCCACGACCTCGATCTTCTTGATGCAGTCCTGGGCGAGGCGGGCGGCCGGGCCGCCGATGGAGCCGAGGTAGAAGCCGCCGTGCGCGTCGCACGCGTCGGTGACCTGCTTGCTGCGGTTGCCCTTGGCCAGCATCACCTTGGAGCCGCCTGCCGCCTGGAACTGCTCGACATAGGAGTCCATCCGCCCGGCCGTGGTGGGGCCGAAGGAGCCTGAGGCGTAGCCCTCCGGGGTCTTCGCGGGGCCCGCGTAGTACACCGGGTGGTCCTTCAGGTACTGCGGCATCTCCTCGCCCGCGTCCAGCCGCTCCTTGATCTTGGCGTGGGCGATGTCCCGGGCCACCACCAGGGGGCCGGTGAGGGAGAGGCGGGTCTTGACCGGGTACTTCGTCAGCTCGGCCAGGATGTCGTCCATCGGGCGGCGCAGATCGACCCGGACCACGTCCGCAGCCTCCGCCGCGTCCTCAAGGTGCTCGTCCGTCGTCTCCGGCAGGAACCGCGCCGGGTCCGTCTCCAACTGTTCCAGGAAGACGCCCTCCGCCGTGATCTTCGCGACCGCCTGCCGGTCCGCCGAGCAGGACACGGCGATGGCGACCGGGCAGGAGGCGCCATGGCGGGGCAGCCGCACGACCCGGACGTCATGGCAGAAGTACTTGCCGCCGAACTGCGCCCCGATGCCGATCCGCTGCGTCAGCTCGAAGACCTTCTCCTCCAGCTCCTTGTCCCGGAAGCCGTGCCCGAGCGGCGAACCCTCGGCCGGGATCTCGTCCAGATAGTGCGCGGAGGCGTACTTCGCGGTCTTCAGCGCGTACTCGGCCGAGGTGCCGCCGACGACGATCGCCAGGTGGTACGGGGGACAGGCCGCCGTGCCCAGGGAGCGGATCTTCTCCTCCAGGAACTTCATCATGGACGCCTCGTTGAGGACGGCCTTGGTCTCCTGGTAGAGGAACGACTTGTTGGCGCTGCCGCCGCCCTTGGCCATGAACAGGAACTTGTACGCGCCGCCGTCGGTGGCGTACAGCTCGATCTGGGCGGGGAGGTTGGAGCCGGTGTTCTTCTCCTCCCACATGGTCAGCGGGGCGAGCTGCGAATAGCGGAGGTTGAGCCGGGTGTAGGCGTCGTGGATGCCGTGCGAGAGGGCCTTCTCGTCGCCGCCCTCGGTCAGCACGTTCTGCCCGCGCTTGCCCATCACGATCGCCGTGCCCGTGTCCTGGCACATCGGCAGGACCCCCGCCGCCGCGATGTTCGCGTTCTTCAGCAGGTCCAGGGCGACGAACTTGTCGTTCGCGGACGCCTGCGGATCGTCGATGATCCGGCGGAGCTGGGCGAGGTGGGCGGGGCGCAGATAGTGCTGGATGTCATGGATGGCCTCGGCGGCCAGCCGGCGCAGCGCCTCCGGCTCGACCTTGAGGAACGTGCGCCCGTCGGCCTCGACGGTGGAGACACCCTCGGCGGTCACCAGCCGGTACGGGGTGGTGTCCTCTCCCATGGGGAGCAGATCGGTGTACGCGAACTCAGGCATTTCGGCCCATTCCTCACTCAAAGCAGACGGCGGCTGGCATCCATTGGCAGCGTCCCCCAGCGTAGGACGTGCCACCGACAACGTGTCGGTGAGGTTGGCCTCAGCCGATCGGACCCAGCCGATGGGCCCGGGACTCAGCTGATGGGCCCGGGACTCGGTCGATGGGCCCGGGATTCGGCCGATGGGTCCGGGATTCGGCCGATGGGTCCGGGAGTCGGTCGGCGTGCGGGCGGGGTGTCGCGATCTATCGTGTTTGGGTACGCTGCTGTCGTGGACCTTGAGAAGCAGCCCAGCCCCCGTCCCGGCCCGTCCCCCGCGCCCGCGCCTCCCGCCCAGGCGCCCGCCGCCCCGGCCGCCGAGCTGCGCGCCTCCGACGCCGAGCGCGACCGGATCGCGGACATCCTGCGCGAGGCCATGGCCGAGGGGCGGCTGACCGCCGACGAGCACGCCGAGCGCATCGACGGCGTCTACCGGGCCAAGACGGTCGGCGAGCTGGAGCCGCTGATCCGCGATCTGCCCGGCGCCCACCAGGAGCCCGCCGCGAGCGCGAGCGCCTACCGGGCCGCCCCGTCCCGCCCGAGCGCCGGAGCGATCCCGGACGAGGCCGACGAGAACGTCGTCGCGGTGTTCAGCAGCGCGGTCCGCAAGGGCCGCTGGCGCGTCGGCCGCCGGGTCCACGCCTACGCGGTCTTCGGCAGTGTGGAGATCGACCTCAGTGAGGCCCTCTTCGAGTACCAGCAGATCGTGATCAAGGCGTTCTCGCTCTTCGGCAGCGTCGAGATCCGGGTCCCGGAGAATGTCTCGCTGCGCGGCAACGGCGGTGGGGTGCTGGGCAGTTTCGAGGTGCGCACCCTGGACTCCGGCGAGCCGCAGGCCCCGGTGGTCTTCGTGGACGGCTGGGCGGTGCTGGGCAGTGTCGAGGCCCGGCCCAAGCGCGGCAAGTTCGTCACGGACATCGTCGACAAGGTGCAGCGCAAGGTGGAGAAGATCCAGCGCAAGTACCTGTGACCCGGCGCCGGTCGGGGGTCGGTCGGAGGTCAGTCGGGGGCCGGTCGGGGGTTTGCGATGGCGTATCCGATCATTGCCGGTCGTGAATTCCCGTGCCGAAACGGATGCTTCCGGATGCCGTACCGCTCAAGAACCGCCAGGATCCCCGGGGTTGGGAACTCCCTGCATAGGCGCGCGCACAGCGGGTAGACCTTGCTGCATCGTCTCTCGCTCGCGAAGCCGTCGTCAGGAGTAGACCGTGCTGCAACCGCCGCATTCGTCCTTGCAGGTCGCTGCTGTGCCGGCCCAGCGGGAGCCAGCGCGGGACAGGGACCAAGACGCCCCCTGGCACACCGAAGCGGTGTGCCGGCGCGACGAGGCCGGCCTGTTCTTCGCCCCCTCCAAGGAACCCACCGCCGCCCGGCTCTCCCGCGAGGAGGCCGCCAAGCGGGTCTGCGCACGCTGTCCGGTCATGGTCGAGTGCCGGGAACACGCCCTGCTCCAGCCGGAGCCCTACGGCGTCTGGGGCGGGCTCACCGCCGCCGAGCGCCGGGTGGTCCTGGCCCGGCGCCGCCGCCGGGAGATGGAGCTGAAGAAGGCGTCGCGGACGACGGGCCGCATAGCGCAGGCGGGCTGACCGGCGCCCGGTCGGCGGCCGGGCGGGAGGGCGGACGCCGGTCAGCCGGGCGAGAACGAGGGGAGCGCCCCCACCGCACCGGGGACGCTCCCGAGTCTCATGAGCCGCCGGGGCTGCCGGACCGCTGGGGCTGCCGGGACCGCCGGGCCGTCGGGTCCGGCTCCGGCGAACCGCCGTAGAACCGGCAACCGGGCCCGACCGTCGAGTCCGGCCATCGAGCCCGACCGTCGAGTCCGGCCGCCGAATCCGGCTCCGGCACCGGCCGTAGAACCGGCAACCGGGGCCCGGCCGTAAAACCGGCAACCGGGGCCCGGCCGTCCGGCCCTGCCCCGATCGCTCCCGCGGACCGGCTGGCGCTACTGCGCCCGCTCGAAATTGACCGCGCTGTACGCCCGCAGCTTGCGCAGCTGATGCTCGGAGTCGATCTTCCGTACGGTCCCCGACTTGGACCGCATCACGATCGACTCGGTGGTCGCCGTCTCCGACCGGTACCGCACCCCCTGGAGCAACTCCCCGTCCGTGATCCCGGTCGCCACGAAGAAGACGTTCTCCCCGGAGACCAGATCGTCCGTGGTCAGCACCCGGTCGAGATCGTGGCCCGCGTCGATCGCCCGCTGCCGCTCCTCGTCGTCCTTGGGCCACAGCTTGCCCTGGATGGTGCCCCCGAGGCACTTCACGGCACAGGCCGAGATGATCCCCTCCGGCGTACCGCCGACCCCGAGCAGCAGATCCACCCCGGTGCCCTCGCGCAGCGCGTAGATCGAGCCCGCCACATCGCCGTCGGAGATCAGCTTGATGCGCGCACCCGCATCCCGGACCTCCTTGATCAGCCCCTGGTGGCGCGGCCGGTCCAGGATGACGACCGTGACATCCCCGGGCTGGCGCCGCTTCGCCTTGGCGATCCGCTTGATGTTGACCGCGACCGGGGCGTCGATGTCCACGAACTCGGCCGCCTCCGGCCCGGTGACCAGCTTGTCCATATAGAAGACGGCCGACGGGTCGAACATCGAGCCCCGCTCGGCGGCGGCCAGCACGGCGATGGCGTTCGGCATGCCCTTGGCCGTCAGCGTCGTCCCGTCGATGGGGTCGACCGCGATATCGCACTCGGGGCCGGTGCCGTCGCCGATCCGCTCCCCGTTGAAGAGCATCGGCGCCTCGTCCTTCTCGCCCTCGCCGATGACGACGACGCCGTTCATCGACACGGTGGAGACGAGCGAGCGCATGGCGCGCACCGCGGCACCGTCGGCGCCGTTCTTGTCGCCGCGCCCGACCCAGCGGCCGGCGGCCATCGCGGCGGCCTCGGTCACCCGGACCAGTTCGAGGGCGAGGTTGCGGTCGGGGGCTTCGGAGGGCACATCGAGTTCGGACGGCATGTGATGCTGCTCGGTCATCGGAACGCACCTTTCTGACTGATACGACGACGGCCGGATGAGGGTTTCGGCGTCGACTCTATCCCCAGGCCGACAAAATGAGCAGGCCACCCTTCGGATGAGCGGAGTGGGGGGGTGCGGGCGGGGGCGGACCGGGCACCTGCGACGATAAGGACGTGGCAGGTACGAACGGCAAGCAGAAGACGGTCCGGGACATGATTCTCTCCCTGGGCCTGATCGTGCTGGCGGCATACGTCATCTATCTCTTCATCCCGCACGACGACACCGAGCAGGACCCCAAGCCGGTGGACTACCGGGTGGAGCTGCTGACGGCCCAGCGCGCGGCGTCCTATCCGGTGGCGGCGCCCGAGGGACTGCCGGACACCTGGAAGCCGACCTCGGTCCGCTACCAGGGGCAGGACGGCGAGACCTGGCACCTCGGCTTCCACGCGCCCGACGGCGAGTACGTGGCCATCGCCCAGTCCACTCAGGCCCGCGCCCGGTTCATCGACGACATCAGCCGGGGCGGCAGCGAGACCGAGGTCACCCGGGACATCGCCGGTCGCACCTGGATCCAGTACACCGGAGGCCGCTACAGCGCGCTCGTCCTGGACGGGGCGGACGGCTCGGCGGGCTCCACCACGATGGTCATCGGCACGGGTTCCTTCGGCCAGCTGGCGACGATGGCGCAGGCGCTGAAGCTGGACTGACCGGGCCGGGACAGGTCGACAGGTCGATGGCTAGACAGGTAGACAGGACGGACAGGTAGACAGGAACGGAGATGGCCCCCGGCGGATACCGGGGGCCATCTCCGTTCCTGTGTGCGCGCTACGGGCGTCGCCTCAGACGGTCGTGACGACCTCGTCGTACGACAGGCGCGGGGAGCGCGGGAACCAGGCGTCGGGGCCCGGGTTGCCGATGTTGACCACCATCAGCGGGGTGTGGTCGTCGTCCAGGAACTCCTTGCGGACGCCCTCGAAGTCGCAGCCGGTCATCGGGCCGGCGGCCAGCCCGGCCGCCCGTACACCGATGATGAAGTACGCGGCCTGGAGGGAGGCGTTCAGCGCGGCCTGGTCCTCGCGGACGCCCCGGTCGGCGAAGAAGGCGTCCTTGGCCTGCGGGAAGTGCGGGAAGAGCTGCGGCAGCTCCTGGTGGAACTCGTTGTCCGCGGCGAGGATCGCGACCAGCGGGGCGGCGGAGGTCTTGTTCCGGTTGCCCTCGGACATGTGCCGCACCAGGCGCTCGCGGGCCTCGGGGGAGCGGACCAGGGTCACCCGCAGCGGGGACTGGTTCATGGAGGTCGGGCCGAACTTGACCAGGTCGTAGATCGCCTGCACCTGCTCCTCGGTGACGGGCTCGTCGGTGAAGCTGTTCGCGGTGCGGGCCTCGCGGAACAGCAGGTCCTGGGCGGTGGGGTCAAGAACGAGGGACATGGCGGGGGCACTTCCTGTACGGGGGGTCCGGCTGGCTTCGGGGGGTTCAACCGGCTGACGCGGAAGACGTTACGCCGTAGAAGTTTCAAGCTTCAACCAAAAGCGGGGTGACGTGATCCGCTTCACAGAAACGGACCGCGGTCCGTCTTGCTGATGGGGTGCCTCGGGGTGCCTCTGCTGGCCCGAGTGCGTCCGTCTACCCGGTCCGGGTCCGTCTACCGGTCCGGGTCCGTCTACCGGTCCGGGTCCGTCTACCGGTCCTGGTCCGTCTAGCGGTCCGGGTCCGTCTCCGGGGCCGTCGTCCCGTCCTCCTCCGCGAGGGCCGCGTCCAGCCGGGCGCGGGCGCCCTCCAGCCAGCGGCGGCACACCTTGGCCAGTTCCTCGCCGCGCTCCCACAGCGCGAGCGACTCCTCCAGCGTCGTACCGCCCGCCTCCAGCCGTCGTACGACCTCGATCAGTTCGTCGCGCGCCTGCTCGTAGCCGAGCGTCTCGTCCACCTTGCTGCTGCTCATGCCGCCCACCCTAGACATCGCCTCGGACATCGGATCCGGCTTCGGTATCGGCACCGGCTTCGGGGTCGGTTCCGATTGCGGTTCCGGCTTCGGCACCGGCCCCGGACTCAGCCCCGGCCCCGGCCCCGGACTCGGTATCGGCGTCCACCCGTACCGGGAACTCGCCCTCGGCGACCCGGGCCCGTAGGGGTTCGCCGGGGGTGACCTCGGCGGGGTTGCGCACGACATGGCCGTCGGCCCTCTGGAGCACCGCGTAGCCGCGCTCCAGGGTCGCCGCGGGGGAGAGGGCCACCACCCGCGCGCGGGTGTGGGTCAGCTCCGAGTCGGCGCGGTCCAGGAGATGGCCGAGGGTGCGGCGGCTCCGGGCGAGCAGCGCGTCGAGCTGACCGGCGCGCTCGTCGACCATCCGGTGCGGATCCTGTATCGACGGCCGGGCCAGGGCCTGCGCCAGCCCCCGCTCCTCGCGCTCGACGAACCCCGCCACACAGCGCCGGGCGCGGGCGCGCAGCTGCTCCACCCGCTCCAGCTCCTCGCCCACGTCCGGGACGACCTTCTTGGCGGCGTCGGTCGGGGTGGACGCCCGCAGATCGGCCACGTAGTCGAGGAGAGGGGTGTCGGGCTCATGGCCGATCGCGGAGACCACCGGGGTGCGGCAGGCGGCCACCGCGCGCACCAGCTGTTCGTCGGAGAAGGGGAGCAGATCCTCGACGCTGCCGCCGCCGCGGGCGACGACGATCACATCCACCTCCGCGTGCGCGTCCAGCTCCTTGACGGCCTGGACGACCTGGGGGACCGCGTGCACCCCCTGCACCGGGACGTTGCGCACCTCGAAGCGGACGGCGGGCCAGCGGTGCCGGGCGTTCTCCAGCACGTCGCGCTCCGCGGCGGAGGCACGGCCGCAGACCAGGCCGATGAGACGGGGGAGGAAGGGGAGGGGCCTCTTGCGGTCGGCGGCGAAGAGTCCCTCACCGGCGAGCTTCTTCTTCAGCTGCTCCAGCCGGGCGAGGAGTTCCCCGACGCCGACCGGGCGGATCTCGGTGGCCCGCAGCGACAGCTGGCCCCGCGGGGCGTACCACTCCGGTTTCGCCAGGACGACGACGCGGGCGCCCTCCGTGACGACATCGGCGACCGCGTCGAAGACCTGGCGGTAGCAGGTGACGCCGACGGAGATGTCGTGGGACGGATCGCGCAGGGTCAGAAAGACGACGCCGGCGCCGGGGCGGCGGGACAGCTGGGTGATCTGCCCCTCGACCCACACCGCGCCGAGCCGGTCGATCCAGCCGCCGATCAGGCGGGAGACCTCGCCCACGGGGAGGGGGGTCTCGGCGGAGGAAATTGCTGCCATGCGGTGAGGGTAGTGGGAGGGGGTGACAGTGGGCGGGGTCGTCCCTTTGACGGGGTCCCCCCGGCGTCAATCCGCCCGCCCCCGCTGCACCACCAGCACCCCCACCCCCACCGCCAGCCAGATCGCGCCCACCACCTGGGCCGTGCCGCTCGCCGCCACGATCACCGCGATGGTGATCGCCGCGCCGATCACCGGCATCAGCACATGCCGCCACCAGCTCACCGGGCCGCCCCGGCGGCGGACCGCGAACCAGGCCACCACGCTGGCGTGCAGCAGGGTGAAGGCGGTCAGCGCGCCGATGTCGACGACCGAGACGAGATGGTCCATGCCGTCGCTCGCCCGTGCCGCCCACACCGCCGCCACCAGGGTGATCACCGCCGCGCACAGCAGCGCCACCCGGGGCACCCCGGAGTCCGTGCGGGCCAGGGCGCGGGGCAGGCGCCGGTCGCGTCCCATCGCGAAGAGCAGCCGTCCCGCCGCCGCCTGTCCGGCCAGCGCCGCGAACGCCGCCCCGATCGCCTTGCTCACCGCCACCAGATCGTGCAGCCAGCCCCCCACCGAGGTGTCCACGGCGTCGTAGAAGGCCGTGCCCTGCCGGCCGGGGTCGGCGGCCAGTTCGGCGCTGGTCACCGGCTCCAGCAGGGCCACCAGATAGGTCTGCGCGACAAAGAGGAACCCCGCCAGCGCCAGACAGAACAGAACCGCGCGGGCCACCTTCGCCGAGCCCCCCGTCACCTCCTCCGCGAACGACGCGATGGCGTCGAAGCCCAGATACGACAGCACCGCCACCGACACCGCCCCCAGGACGGCCGACAGCGCGAACGCCCCCTGGGAGCCGTCCCCGGTCAGCGGTGACAGCCACCCCCGCTCGGCCCCGTCCCGCACCAGCACCACGATCGCCGCCACCACGAACACCAGCAGCACGACGATCTCCATCGCCAGCACCAGGAACCCCACCCGCGCGGCGGCCCGTACGCCCCACAGATTGAGCAGGGTGGTGATCACCACGGCGATGGCCGTCCAGACCCAGCGCGAGACCTCCGGGACCAGCGCCTCCATGGCGATCCCGGAGAAGAGATAGGCCACCGCCGGGATGAGCAGATAGTCCAGCATCGCCATCCACCCGGCGATGAACCCGGCCTCCCTGCCGAGCGCCGCGCGCGCGTACGCGAACACCGAGCCCGCCAGCGGCACCACCCGCACCATCTGCGCGTAACTGAACGCGGTGAAGGCCATCGCCACCGTGGCGACGAGGTAGACCAGCGCGACGGCGCCGTGCGAGCGGGCGTCCAGGGTGCCGTAGATGCCGACCGGGGCCATGGGGGCGATGAACAGCAGCCCGTAGACGACCAGATCCCGAAAGCCCAGACTGCGTGCCAGCCGGTGCCGCTCGTCGGCCGGCGGAGCGGTGGTGCCGGACTCGGACATCTGATCCTCCGCTGATCCTCCGCGTGCGGGCTGGCGCGGGCCCAGTCTCCGCCGCTCGTCCCCCGATGCCGCCGAGACCCGCCGAGCCGGCCCGGATGACGCCCGTACGATGGGAGGCATGACTGCTTCGACTGGCCGCCGTGTCCTGCTCGCCGCCCCCAGGGGCTACTGCGCGGGCGTGGACCGCGCGGTGATCGCCGTCGAGAAAGCCCTGGAGCAGTACGGGGCCCCGATCTATGTCCGGCACGAGATCGTGCACAACAAGTACGTCGTGCAGACCCTGGAGCGGAAGGGCGCCGTCTTCGTCGAGCGGACGGAGGAGGTCCCCGAGGGGAACATCGTGATGTTCTCCGCGCACGGAGTGGCCCCCGTCGTGCACGACGAGGCCGCGCGGGGCCGCCTCGCCACCATCGACGCCACCTGCCCGCTGGTCACCAAGGTCCACAAGGAAGCCGTCCGCTTCGCGAACGAGGACTACGACATCCTCCTCATCGGCCACGAGGGGCACGAGGAGGTCATCGGCACCTCGGGCGAGGCCCCCGACCACATCCAGCTCGTGGACGGCCCCGCCGATGTCGCCAAGGTCGAGGTGCGGGACGAGTCCCGGGTGGTCTGGCTCTCCCAGACCACCCTCTCCGTCGACGAGACGATGGAGACCGTCGACGCGCTGAAGGAGAAGTTCCCGCAGCTCATCTCGCCGCCCAGCGACGACATCTGCTACGCCACGCAGAACCGCCAGCTCGCCGTGAAGCAGATGGGCGAGGAGGCCGAGCTGGTGATCGTGGTCGGCTCCCGCAACTCGTCCAACTCCGTGCGCCTGGTCGAGGTCGCCAAGCTGGCCGGCGCCCGCGCCTCCTATCTGGTCGACTTCGCGAGCGAGATCGAGGAGGGCTGGCTGGAGGGGGTGACCACGGTCGGCGTGACCTCGGGCGCGTCGGTGCCGGAGGTGCTGGTCGAAGAGGTCCTGGAGTGGCTGTCGCAGCGAGGCTACGCGGATGTGGAGCTGGTCAAGGCCGCCGAGGAGTCGATCACCTTCTCCCTGCCGAAGGAACTCCGCCGGGACCTGCGCGAGGAGGCGGCGACGCTGGTCGCGGAGCGGGGCGGGGCGGGGGCGGGGGAGTAGTAGCGGTGGTGGGCGGCTGCTGTACGGGTTCGGGGGCGGCGGGGTAGGGGCGGCGGCTGCCCTATGGGTTTCGGGGCAGCCGGGTAGGGGGGACGGCGTCGGCCTGGAGGCTTTCGGGGTGGCGCAGTAGCACCAGCTGTGGGCAGCCCCCTGCCTGTCTCCGGGGAAGCGGAGCAGCCGCCGTGGGCCGCACCCGTGGGCAGCCGCTTCACGGGTTCCGGGGAGTGACCGTCAGTGGTCCGTCGTAACGTGGAGCCATGCAGATCTTCGGCGTGGACATCGGCGGATCCGGCATCAAGGGCGCCCCTGTGGATCTCGACAGGGGCGACCTGGCCGAGGAGCGCTTCAAGGTGCTCACCCCGCACCCGGCGACACCGGACGGCGTGGCCGACGGGGTACGGCAGGTCGTGGAGCACTTCGGCTGGACGGGCCCGGTCGGGCTGACCTTCCCGGGCGTCGTCACCGGCGGCCACACGGTCCGTACGGCGGCCAATGTGGACAAGAGCTGGATCGACACGGACGCGCGGGCCCTGTTCAGCGGGGCGCTCGGCGGGCTGCCGGTGACGGTGGTCAATGACGCGGACGCGGCGGGCGTCGCCGAGATCGCCTTCGGCGCCGGCCGCGACCGGGCGGGCACGGTGATCCTGCTGACCTTCGGCACCGGCATCGGCAGCGCCGTCTTCGTGGACGGCGTCCTGGTCCCCAACACCGAGCTGGGCCATCTGGAACTGCACGGCCACGACGCCGAGAAGCGCGCCTCCAGCAAGGCCAAGGAGGACCACGAGCTGACCTGGGAGCACTGGGCGCACCGGGTGCAGAAGTACCTCGCGCATGTGGAGATGCTCTTCTCGCCGGAGCTGTTCGTCATCGGCGGCGGGGTGAGCCGCAAGTCCGACAAGTTCCTGCACTTCATCGAGGGCATCCAGGCGGAGATCGTCCCGGCACAGCTCCAGAACAACGCGGGGATCGTGGGGGCGGCGATGAGGGCGGCGAAGGCGGAGTAGGGGGCGCCCCGGGGGGACCCCTGCGATCAGGACTGCCGCGCCGAGGCCCGTCGCCGCGCGGTCGGCCCCTGGGACATGGCCCGCCGCCGGGCCATGTCCCGCATCTTCCGTACGGTCGCGATGGACCCGGCGACCAGGGTGCCCCCGTAGAGCCACCCGGCCTCGGTGGCGAGGGCGGTGAACAGCCCCATCAGCCGGTCCAGGATCCCGTCCCCCTCGGCGATCGGCAGCAGCCCGACGGCGAAGGCGATCGGTACGACGACGGGTGCGGTGACCAGATCGCCGGGCCGCACCCAGAGCGCGGTGAGCGCGCACACCGGCAGGAACAGCACGCCGTAGACCGTCACCGAGCCGCCGAAGAGCAGCCCGATGAGCAGGGCGAGGACGAGCATGACGCCCACGCAGAACAGCCCGCCGCCGAGCCCGGTGAGTCGGGGACCGGGCAGCCGACGCCCCGGCGGTCGGGTCGGCGCGGCCACCGGGGAAACGGCACGCCGCGCAGCACCACCCCCCCGCCCCGCTCCCTGCTCACCCGCTCCCGGCACGCCCACCCCCACCCGCCCGGCCCGGCCCTGCGGCGGCACGGGCGTCACTCGCCGCGCCCCACCGCCCCCGCCCTGCCGTACCTGACCGCTGCGACGGCTCTGGCCACCCTGGCTCGCCCTGTGTTGCTCCACTGGACCAACTTAGGTCGGTTTATGTGCCGAATAGGCCGACAGACACGCCGGTGGGGAGAGCTTGGCCCGCCGTTCGAACGGGCCGTCGGAGGGGGAGGGACCACCCCGTAGACTGGTGGATCGGCCGGTTCGGCCGGTTCGGCGGGACCAGTTCGGCGGGACCGGTTCGGTGAGAGGCACCGCATCGCCCCTCCCGGCTCACCCTCCAGTCCCTCTCACCCACGGGAAGACGTCAACGTGTCGCTCACGATCGGAATCGTCGGTCTGCCGAATGTCGGCAAGTCGACCCTGTTCAACGCCCTGACCAAGAACGACGTGCTCGCGGCCAACTACCCGTTCGCCACGATCGAGCCGAACGTGGGTGTGGTCGGCGTCCCCGACCCCCGGCTCACCAAGCTGGCGGAGATCTTCGGCTCCGCGCGGGTGCTGCCGGCGACGGTCGACTTCGTGGATATCGCGGGCATCGTGCGCGGCGCGTCGGAGGGTGAGGGCCTGGGCAACAAGTTCCTGGCGAACATCCGGGAGTCGGACGCGATCTGCCAGGTCATCCGCGCCTTCAAGGACGAGAACGTGGTCCATGTCGACGGCAAGGTCTCGCCCAAGGACGACATCGAGACGATCAACACCGAACTGATCCTGGCCGACCTCCAGACGATCGAGAAGGTCCTGCCGCGCCTCCAGAAGGACGCGCGGATCAAGAAGGACCTGGCGCCGAAGGTGGCGGCGGTCGAGGAGGCCAAGGAGATCCTGGAGCGCGGCGACACGCTCTTCGCGCACGGCATCGTCCAGGGCAGCGAGAAGGCGTCCCCCCTGCACGACCTGCACCTCCTCACCACGAAGCCCTTCCTCTACGTCTTCAACGTGGACGAGGACGAACTGGTCGACGACTCCTTCAAGGCCGCCCAGAGCGCCCTGGTCGCCCCCGCCGAGGCGATCTTCCTGAACGCCAAACTGGAGGCGGACCTCGCGGAACTGGACGAGGCGGACGCGATGGAACTCCTGGAATCCGTCGGCGCCGAGGAACCGGGCCTCGCCACCCTCGCCCGCGTCGGCTTCAACACCCTCGGCCTCCAGACCTACCTCACCGCCGGCCCCAAGGAATCCCGAGCCTGGACCATCAAGAAGGGCGCGACAGCCCCGGAAGCTGCGGGCGTCATCCACACGGACTTCCAGAAGGGCTTCATCAAGGCGGAGGTCATCTCCTTCACCGACCTGGTGGAAACGGGTTCGGTGGCGGAGGCACGGGCGAAGGGGAAGGCCCGGATGGAGGGGAAGGAGTATGTGATGCGGGATGGGGATGTGGTGGAGTTTCGTTTCAACGTGTAGTCATGGACTTACTGCATGTGACGTGATTGGTCGAGTGCGCAGCTCAGAAGGGGTCGGACTCTGTCGAGTCCGACCCCTTCGTCGTCACCGTGCTGGATGGGTGCTGGATATTCTGACGTGGAGTCAGCGAGCAATCAGGTCTCGTAAACGGTGGACCGGTGTCCCACGTGAACGACCCAGATCACCAGCTCGCCGTTGTCGATCGTGTAGACGACGCGGTAGTCGCCCACTCGCAGGCGACGGCGTTCTGGCTGTGACACGAGCGCGGTGGTGTTGAAGCCGAGAGGGTCGGTCTCCAGCTCGGTCAGCTTGGCCAGGATGCGCAGCGCCATGTCGCGGGGGATCTTCCGAAGCTCGGCCTGCGCCTCAGGGCGGAAGACGGTTCGGTACTCACTCACCGCGCGCCAGCGTCTCCCGCATGATGTCCTCGATCGGGATGCCGGGTGCTGGGTTGGCCATGCGCTCGTCGATGATCCGATTGATCTCGCGCTCTTCCCATTCCTGGTACTTGCGCAGCACCTCGATGGACACCACGGCGGCGACTTCCTTGCCCCGGCGCGTGATCACCGTGGGTACGTCGTCGCGGTCCGCGCGCTCCACGACCTCGGCCAGATGTGCGCGCACGTCGCGAATGGACTCTATGGGCAGTGGCTGCGTCATGCGCTCAAGCGTACCGAGTGTTCCATGTGTACACAATGTCGCGGGCGGGTGACCCGCCCTCGCCGCGGACGTGCGTGCTGGGCGAACCCGCACGGTGCTGGATTGGTGCTGGATGGCCGCTTCCAGTACCGCGTTTTCGCAGGTCATAGCTCCGCGCTGAAAGTTCCGGTTCAATGTGCAGGGCACGTATCGGTATGAGCGTGCGGGTGACGCACCAGCCCGGGTGAAGATCACCTTGCCGGCCACCAGACCGTGCGCGCCCCCGCCTGGCAGTCGCGGGTGTGAGGGTTTGTTCAGCCACCTACGGCCTTCGGGGTGGCCCTCACCCGTACAGCGCCCGGCCCCCCGGGCTGTCGCCCTTGAACCGCTGGCCCGCCGCGATCTCTTCGCCGATCACCGACCAGGCGGTCTCGTCGTCCTGGAAGGGGAGGGGGTCGATGTCCGTCGTCTCCCGGCCGATGCGCTCGACCTCGCGTTCCAGTCGCTCGAAGCCCGCCTCCTCGTCGTCGCCGAAGGTGAATTCCTCCAGCAGTCGCTGGAACCGGACGGTGACCTGGATCAGGGAAGAGACGTCCGTGTGGAGTCCGGTCACGCTCTCCTCGTCGGCGTCGAAGGCGTACACCGTGCCGGAATCGGGGTCCAGGGCGAGGTGGGCGTTGAGCAGCCAGCCGATGACGGGCCAGGCGGTCATGTCCGGCGAGGCGTCCGCGAAGTCCTCGGTGTCGAGGACGTCCTGGACGAGGGGCAGCCGGCCGGAGTTCTCGTCGGGCTCGCGCAACCGGAGCGTTCCGGTGGGGACGCCGACGGTCTGGAGGAGGCGGGCGCCCTCGGTGTCCGCGGCGGCGGGCGGGAAGGCGGCGGCGGGCAGGGACGCGAGTCGTTCCTCGACGAAGAAGCCGGCGAGTTCGCTGCGGGTGATGTCGAAAAGCACGGCCGGAACTCCGAATTCGGCTGCGGTGGCGGCATGGGCGCTGTGGCCCGGATCAGTGGAGGGACAGGGGCGCCATGACAGTGTCGGGGATCGGGCGTGGCGCTTTTGGTGAATCCGGTTCCATTCCGCCCCCTTCGTCTCGCCCGCCTGTGCCTGTACCGTGCTCGACATTCCGATTCGATGAACGGGCCACGCACTGGTGTGCCTGCACCCGGCCGAACGGGAGTCGGGGCTCGATGCCGCTACGAGGGGGCCCGCCCGGCCCGTGCCGTGCGTGACGCGTACGCCGGAGCGGGAGAGGACGCTGATGAAGGGGGACGGCGTGAGGCGCACCCTCGCCGCGAGGGAAGTCGTGGGCCCCGACGAGGTCACCTTCTCCGAAGTGTGGATATCCGGCGCGTTTCTGCTTTTCGGTGTGGTGGTGTTCGCGCTCAACGCCCAGCACATCAGGAAGTCGGAAGTGGACCGGGTCAGGAAAGGATGCGTCCTCGCGTTTGTTGCCTCGCTCTATCTGGCCATGACGCTGCTCGTCACGGCCTGGACCTTGGTCCACGCGATCCGTAACAGCTAGGCGGTGGACCGGAGTTAGGCTCCTCCCTCTCACACCCCATAAGCCGCCAAAAACACCCCACAAGCCGCCCCCGCCCTCCGCCGTCTCCACCTCCGCCCCAGAACGCTTCCGAGGGATCTCCGCCGCTCCCTACCCGCCTCTCGTCAGCTCCGCCAGACAGGCATCCAAGGGCTGGATCGGCGCCCCCAGCAGCGCCTCCTGCGGCGCCCCCAGCGGCTCCCGTACGTCCCACCAGTGGACGGCCATGGTCTCGACGTTGGGCCGGAACATGCCCGGAGGGTTCTGGGCGGCCTCCCCGGTGAACAGGGCTCCGTACTCCGTGCGTCCCTCGGGGGCCAGGACGAAGCGGGCGTAGCCCGTGAACCGCAGGGCCCCGGCGGGCCGTTGGCCGGACTCCTCCCACAGCTCGCGGACGGCCGCCTCGCGCGGGCTCTCGCCGGGGTCGATCAGTCCGCCGGGCAGTTCCCAGGCGCGCCGGACCCGGTGGAGGACCAGCAGCACCCGGTCGGCCTGCCAGAGGGCGACCAGGGCCAGCGGCAGCGGCGCGTCGGCCGGGGGTTCGCTCTCCGGAGAGCGGAGGAAGTCGGTGAGCGCGTTGCCCCGCCCGTCGTCGGCCAGGGTCATGAACGGGCCGTCGCTTCCCGGGTTGGGGGCTGGCTCTCCGGTCGGCGGTCGAAGGTGGTGAGCGCGTTGCCCCGCCCCCGTCCGTCAGGGTCATGACCGGGCCGTCACCTCCCAGGCCGGTGGCTCGTTCTCCGGCCCGCGGTCGAAGGTGGTGAGTGCCTTGCCCCGCCCGTCGTCCCTCAGGGTCATGACCGGGCCATCACCTCCCAGGCCGGTGGCTCGCTCTCCGGCCCGCGGTCGAAGTCGGTGAGCGCGTTGCCCCGCCCCCCCCATCCGTCAGGGTCATGACCGCCCCGTCACCTCCCGGCACGCCCCCGCATACCCCCGTACCAAGGCCCGGTGCTGCTCCTCGCCCCGGCGCCAGGCCAGGACGTACTGGCTGGGACCCAGCCCCGTCACCGGTCGGACGGTCACCCCGCCCAGGGTGATCAGCGGGGCGTTGCCGGAGGCGACCAGGCAGATGCCGAGCCCGGCGACGAGGGCCTCGTACGTCTCCTCCGTGCCCGCTATCTCCGCGCCGATCCGGGGTGGGGCGGTACGGGCGTCGAGGCCGAGGAAGTGGTCGCGGAGGCGGCCCGCGCTGTGCGGGAGGGCGAGGAAGGGCTCGTCGGTCAGGTCGGTGAAGTCGATTGTCGTGCGGGTGGCGAGTGGGTGGTGGTCGGGGAGGGCGACCAGGCGGGGTTCCTCGGCGACCACCGTCCAGTCGTACCGTTCGGGCTCGGTGAGCGGGAGCCAGACGAAGGCCACGTCCGTGCCGCCGTCCGCGAGTCCGGCCGTCGGGTCGTCCCAGCCGATCGGGCGCAGCCGGACCGTCGCCTCGGGGTGCGCGGCGCAGAACCGGGAGCGGATCGCGGGGAGCAGCCCGCCCCGGCCGGGACTGGTGCTCAGCCCGACCACCAGCGTGCCGCGCCGGGCGGCCCGGGTCTCCTCGACGGCCGCCGCGCCCTGCTCCCAGGCGGCCAGCACCCGGCGGGCGTGCGGCAGCAGCGCGTCCCCGGCGGCGGTGAGGGTGACGCCCCGCGGATCCCGCCGGAACAGATCCACACCGAGCTGCCGCTCCAGCGCCCGGATCTGCTTGCTCAGCGCGGGCTGGGACACGTAGAGCCGCTCGGCGGCCCGGGTGAAGTGCAGTTCCTCGGCGACCGCGATGAAGTACCGCAGATCCCTGGCGTGTACGTCCGGTGTCGCGGTCATGGTCGTCGGACCGCCTCGGTGCCCGGATCGTCGTCGTCCCGTGTCATAGCCATCGGTTATCAGGCTAGATCTTGGACCCCGTCGCGCGCCACGGCGAGGCTGGTGGGGACGGGAAATGGCAGGGGAGACGACAGCCGGGAGGCGTGATGAACAAGGTGTGGTTCGTGACGGGCGCGAGCAGCGGGTTCGGGCGGGCGATCACCGAGGCCGCGCTCGCCGACGGCGATGTGGTGATCGGCTCCGCGCGGCGCGCGGCGGCGCTGGACGATCTGGTGGCGGCGCATCCGGATCAGGTGGAGGCGCTGGCGCTGGATGTCACCGACACGCGGGCCGCCGAGGCGGCGGTCGCGGATGTGCTGGCGCGGCACGGGCGGATCGATGTACTGGTCAACAACGCCGGGCGGACGCATGTGGGGGCCGTGGAGGAGACCACGGACGACGAGCTGCGGGCGCTGTTCGATGTGCATGTCTTCGGTCCGGCGGCGCTGACCCGGGCGGTGCTGCCGGCCATGCGGGAGCGCCGGTCGGGCGCGATCGTGCAGCTGAGCAGCATGGGCGGGCAGCTCTCCTTCGCGGGCTTCGGGGCGTACAGCGCGACCAAGTTCGCCCTGGAGGGGCTGTCGGAGGCGCTGGCGGACGAGGTGCGGGAGTTCGGGGTGCGGGTGCTGATCGTGGAGCCGGGGGCCTTTCGGACCGGGCTGTTCAAGGGCGGCACGGCCGGGGCGAGCGCGGACGGCGGGCACTATCCGGCGGTCACCGGCACCCGGGAGATGGTCGCCGCCGGGGACGGCAGCCAGCCCGGCGACCCGGCGAAGGCGGCGGCCCTGGTGCTGGCGGCGCTGGCGGCGCCGGACGCCCCGCTGCGGCTGCCGCTGGGCGAGGACGCGGTGAGTGCCGTACTGGCCCACGCGGACCAGGTGCGGGCGGAGGTGACGGCCTGGGAGAAGCGGACCCGGGACACCGCGCTGGAGGAGTAGCGGAGGGGCAGGGTCTGACGGCCCTTCTGCTGATGCAACGGTCAGTAGAAGGGCCGTCAGGCCGTGCCGCGCGGGCATGTCGGGGGTGTGGCGCGAACGTGACGACCGTGCGGGGCCTCTTGTGCAAATCCTGTGGAGGCATCAATCTTTCGGCTGACACACCGGTGCGCGCTCTGGATTGACATGGACCTGTCATAAATGGGTCCGGTCTGCCCGGATCCGCGTACCGCACCACCCCCACACACCGACGCACCACCGATGAGGAGGATCCCTCGGATGGCAGTGATGCGTACTCCCCACGCCTCCCCCCACGCTTCCCCCCATGCCTCTCCCCACGCTTCCCCCCACTCCGGCGCCACCCGGCGAAGACTGACGGCGATCAGCGTCTTCGCCTCGGCGGCCCTCGCCGCCGGTCTCATATCCGCCCTCCCGGCCGGAGCGGCGCCCGCGGCCGAAGGGCGCATCCAGTACGAGGGCGCGGCGAACGCCGTCGCCGACAGTTTCATCGTCACCCTGAAGGCCGACCACGCCCGCGCCGGCACCGCCGCGGGCAAGGCGATCACCGACAAGTACGGCGTCGGCATCGAGCGCACGTACAAGAAGGCCCTGAACGGCTACGCCATCGAGGCCACCAAGGCCGAGGCCAAGCGTCTGGCCGCCGACCCGGCCGTCGCCTCCGTCGTCCAGGACCGCACCTTCACCATCGCCGCCACCCAGCCCAACCCGCCCTCCTGGGGCCTGGACCGCATCGACCAGCGCAATCTGCCGCTGGACAACTCCTACACCTACCCGGACCACGCCGGGCAGGGCGTCACCGTGTACGTCATCGACACCGGGGTCCGCATCACCCACAGCGACTTCGGCGGCCGGGCCAGCTACGGCTACGACGCCATCGACAACGACAACACCGCCCAGGACGGCCACGGCCACGGCACCCATGTCGCCGGTACCGCCGCGGGCACCGCGTACGGTGTCGCCAAGAAGGCGAACATCGTCGGTGTCCGGGTGCTGAACAACTCCGGGTCGGGGACCACCGCGCAGGTCGTCGCCGGGATCGACTGGGTGGCGCGCAACGCGGTCAAGCCCGCCGTGGCCAACATGTCACTCGGCGGCGGCGCCGACACCGCGCTCGACACCGCCGTCCGCAACGCCATCGCCTCCGGCGTCACCTTCGCCGTCGCGGCCGGCAACGAGTCCACCGACGCCTCCACCCGCTCGCCCGCCCGGGTCACCGAGGCGATCACGGTCGGCGCCACCACCTCCACCGACGCCAAGGCGACCTACTCCAACTACGGCTCCGTCCTGGACCTGTTCGCGCCGGGCTCGTCGATCACCTCGGCCTGGAACACCAGCGACACCGCCACCAGCACCATCAACGGCACCTCGATGGCCACCCCGCACGTGGCGGGCGCGGCGGCGCTCCACCTGGCCGCCAACCCGACCGCCACCCCGGCCCAGGTCTCCACGGCGCTGACCACCGCGGCCACCCCCAATGTCGTCACCGGCCCCGGCACCGGCTCCCCGAACCGGCTGCTGTACGTGGGCGGCGGCACCCCCAACCCGCCCGGCCCCCGGTTCGAGAACACCGGTGACTACGCCATCGCCGACAACACCACCGTCGAGTCCCCGGTGACCGTCTCCGGCGTCACCGGCAACGCCCCCGCCGCGCTCTCCGTCGAGGTGCACATCGTGCACACCTACATCGGCGACCTCCAGGTCCAGCTGATCGCCCCGGACGGCACCGCGTACACCCTCAAGGCGTACGGGACGGGCGGCAGCGCCGACAACATCGACACCACCTACTCCGTCAACGCCTCCTCCGAGGTGGCCAACGGCAGTTGGAAGCTGAGGGTCAGCGACAACGCCAACGCCGACACCGGCCGGATCGACGCCTGGGCGCTCCAGTTCTGACCCCGGCACAGCACCGGCGCGCGCCGAGGGCCTCTGACGGTCTCTGACGGCCCCTGATGCCCCTGACGCCCCTGATGAACGCATCCCGCACCCCGCCCCCGCGGACGGTCACCGGTCACCCGGTCCACCGCGGGGGCGGGGCACGTACGATGCCGGGACCCGCGCGGATCGCCGCGGACCCCCCGACTCGCCCCCGCCAGGAGCACGGCACCCGTGTCCATACCCCCGCCGCCCCCGGACCCCCAGCAGCAGCCGCCGTACGGCGGTGGCCACGGCTACGGCTATCCGCCGCCCCCGCCACCCGGCCCCTATCCGCCGCAGCAGCCCTGGACCCCGTACCCGCCGCAGCGGCCGTCGCTGAACGCGCTCGCGGTGGCCGCGCTGGTGCTGGGCATCCTGTGTCTGCTGCCCGGCGTCGGACTGGTCCTCGGGCTGGTGGCGCTGGCCCAGATCCGGCGCAGGGGCGAGCGCGGCAAGGGCATGGCGATCGCCGGGGCGGCGCTGTCGACGGTCGGCCTGGTGCTGCTGACCCTGTTCTTCACCACGGGCGCCTCCGGCGAGTTCTGGGACGGCGTCAAGGAGGGCGTCCGGGAGAGCAGCGACCTCGACGTCCCCAAGGGCAGTTGCTTCGACATCCCGGACGGCACCGCCGACGGCGGGGTGGCGTACGACGTCGAGCAGGTGCCCTGCGCGACCGAGCACGAGGGCGAGGTGTTCGCCACCGTCACCCTGCCCGACGGTGACTTCCCCGGCGACGCCCGCGTCACGGACATCGCCGACGAGCGCTGCTACGCGCTGACCGACGCGTACACCATGGACACCTGGGCCGTCCGGGACGACGTGGACGTCTACTACCTGGTCCCGATGCGGGAGAGCTGGGACTTCGGGGACCGGGAGATCACCTGCTTCTTCGGCCATGTCGACACCGGCGCCATGCTCACCGGCTCGCTGCGCGCCGACGAGACCACCCTGGACGAGGACCAGGTCCTCTTTCTGACGGCCGAGCAGCTCCTGAACGAGGCCATGGACGCCGTACCCGAGGAGGAGTACGTCGAGGACGACCTGCCCGGTCACCAGGAGTGGGCGCGCGAGATCGAGGGCGCGCTCGGCGAGCAGATCGCGATCCTGGACGGGCACACCTGGCCGTCCGGCGCCGAGGACCAGGTCGGCGACCTGGTCGAGGACCTGGAGGAGGCCCGCACGGCCTGGGGCGAGGCGGCGGACGCCACCGACGCCGACACCTACTACATCCATATGGACAAGGGGTTCGTGATGACCGACCCCGAGCGGTCCGTGCCCTCGCGCGAGGCCCTGGACCTGGAGACGACCCCGCCCTACAGCTACGACGACGAGGGCGCTCCGTCGGAGGGCGGCTCCACGGGCGGCGGTGTCGACGTGTGAGCGGCGCTCCAGCGGGGAGAACGTGCCTGCATAGCGCATTCCCGACCCCGTGTCATCACATCGAGTGATTCTCTGGCCTTTGCTTGCACCGCACAACCCACGGTTGCGACGCTGTTGCTGTCTGTACAACCTGATGGGAGCGGCCAGTGACTTTCGGTGAGCAGCCGGCGTACCTGCGTGTCGCGGGTGATCTCCGCAAGAAGATCGTCGACGGGCAGCTCCCGCCGCACACCCGGCTCCCCTCCCAGGCCCGCATCCGCGAGGAGTACGGCGTCTCGGACACGGTGGCGCTGGAGGCGCGCAAGGTGCTGATGGCCGAGGGCCTGGTCGAGGGCCGCTCCGGGTCGGGAACGTATGTGCGGGAGCGGCCGGTGCCCCGCCGTATCGCCCGCTCCGGATACCGCGTGGGGAGCGGGGCGACGCCGTTCCGGCAGGAGCAGGCCGACGCCGGGGCGCGGGGCACCTGGGAGTCGGGCAGCGGCCAGACCGAGGCGGGCGGGGCCATCGCGGAGCGGCTCGGCCTCAAGCCGGGGGAGCGCGTGATGCGGACCCGGTACGTCTTCCGGGAGGCGGGGGAGCCGATGATGCTCTCCACCTCCTGGGAACCCCTCGCCGTCACGGGGCGCACGCCGGTGATGCTGCCCGAGGAGGGGCCGCTCGGGGGGATGGGGGTGGTGGAGCGGATGGCCGCCATCGACATCGTGGTGGACAACGTCACCGAGGAGGTCGGCGCCCGCCCCGGACTGGCGGAGGAGCTGCTCGCTCTCGGGGGTGTTCCCGGCCATGTCGTGATCGTCGTCCAGCGCACGTTCTACGCGTCCGGGCGGCCCGTCGAGACCGCCGATGTGGTCATCCCGGCGGACCGGTACCGGGTGGCGTATCACCTGCCGGTGCGGTAGCGCGCGGGGCTGACCGGCGGCTCCGGGCGCTGGTCCGCAGGGGGCGCGCTCCCTGTGTCGAAGTGCGCTCCGTGTGAGCCAGCGCGCGCCGTCGCGCAAGTCCTTCTCGGTCGCCGGTGGGCCGGGGGTGGGGTGCGGGTGGCGGGGGGTGGGGTGTCGTCGCAGGTCGCCGGGGTGGGGCGGGCGGCGCCGGGCGTTGGATGCGCGGGAGTGCGCGGACGGCGCGTTCGCTGGCGCGCGCCCCCTGTGTACTGGCTGGTTGCGTGCCTCTTTGTGAAAAGTCGTATTCGCTGCGTGAAGGTAAGGCGTAGGCTCGGGCATATGCGGATTGCGGTTTCCTTATCGGGTGGGGCTCGGCCGGGGACGCGGCGCGTCGGGGCGGGAAGGAGCGGAGGGACGCGATGAACGACAGCACGGTCGTACTTCCCTGGCTCGTGATACGGCAGGACGACAACGGCAACCGCTACCGCGTGGGGAGGTACGCCACCCGCGCCGAGGCCGAGCAGATAGCCGACAGCCTCGACAGCCGGGGCCACAAACAGCTCTATTTCGTGGAACGCATCGACGGCCCTGACGAGGACCCCGACGGTTCGGGGTGACCGGGGTCGGCTCCCTCCAAGACCGATGCGGGGCGGCGGGCCGCCGCGCTGTCCTGCCGGGGGTGACCGGCGCCGCCCTGGCCGACCGGCGTCGGCTCTGCGGTCCCGGCGTTCGGCGGTGACTGACGTTTACTCTGCCGCGTTGGCTCGGCCCGGTTGACGGGTGGTGCTCCGGCTGACTGCTGCGCTGGCCCCCGGCGGCGACTGGCGCTCCCCCGGCTGACCGGTGCGGGCGCCCTGGCTGCTGGCGCCGACTGAGCCGACTGGCTGCGCCTCGGCTGACCCGTGGTGGCTGGCGCCGACACCACAGACCGGCTGCGGCCCGGCTTGCTGGCGCCGACTCGGCGGCTTGGCTGGGGCCCGGTGACAGGTGTTGTCCCAGCTGACTGCTGCCGCCCAGGCCCTCGGCGGCGAACGGTGTCGCTCCGGCCGACCGGCGGGCGACCGGGGCCGCCTCGGCACCCGGCGTGATGGGCGCGGCCCCAGCCGCGGGTGGCGGGCATCGGCCCGGCGTACCGGCGGCGCCCGGTGCCGACCCGCGCCGATCCGGCCGACCCGCGCCGATCCGGCCGACCCGCGCCGATCCGGCCGACCCGCGCCGATCCTGCCGCCCGGCGCCGACTCGGCACTGCCCTACGGGCTGCTGCCGACCCGGCCCACCAGCCCCCTCCGTGCGCCCTGGCTGGCTGCCGCCTCCCCCAGCCCACTCGCGCCGATCCTGCCGCCGCCCGGCGCCGACCCGCCACTGCCCTACGGGCTGCTGCCGACCCGACCCACTCGCGCCGATCCTGCCGCCCGGCACTGCCCTGCGCGCTGCTGCCGGCCGGCCCACCAGCACCCCCCGTGCGCCCCGGCTCGCTGCCGCCCCCCCAGCCCACTCGCGCCGCCCCAACCGACGGGTGGCGAGCGACCCAGGCTGACCGGGGACCGACGGGCGGCGCCCCGCCCGGCCGGAGCCACCGGCACCGCACCGCCCCCACCAGAGCCGACCGGCCCGACTGGCGGCCACCGGAGCCCACCGCCCCACCCCGCCCCCTCCGCCCCACCCCGCCCCCTCCGACCGGCCCCGCCCCCTCCGGACCGGCCCCGCCTCTCCGACCGGCCCCGCACACCCCCCACCACCCCCGATTAGGCTCCCCGCATGAGTGAACGCATCCTCGTCGTCGGAGCCGCCCTGTTCGACGGGTCCCGGCTGCTCGCTGCTCGTCGTAGTGCGCCGCCCGACGCGGCCGGGCGGTGGGAGCTGCCCGGTGGCAAGGTGGAGCCCGGGGAGCGGCCCGGCGCCGCGCTGGTGCGCGAGTTGCGCGAGGAACTCGGCGTCGAGGCCGACACCGTCGCCCGGGTCCCCGGTGAGTGGCCCCTCACGGGGCCCTATGTGCTCCAGGTCTGGACGGCCCGGCTGCGGCCCGGCTCCCCGGCGCCCGAGCCGCTGGAGGACCATGACGATCTGCGCTGGCTCGACCCGCACGAGATCTGGGACGTCGACTGGCTGGACCAGGATGTGCCCGCCGTCCGCGCGGTGGTCACGCAGGGTGAGCGGGGCGCGGGCTGACCCCGGGCTGAACCCGGGCTGAACCCCGTCGAAGGTAAGAGAAAGAGCGGCCGGTGCCCCCGCGCACATCCGTCCGGACCCAGCGCATCCACCGGCGCACAATCCCCTCCCCGCCCCCCTGGTCACGCGCTGCGTACGCCCTGGGTGCCTCGGTGCGCCCAGGGTCTTCCTTACCCGAGTCTCAGATTCGACGGCGATAGAGCCCTCCTCATGGCGGGTATGTCGGTATTAATCCCACGAAACAAGACATCTGTGGGCTCGCGGTCTGGGAAGTGATCGGTGTGATCGACACCGAAGGTGACTGCGCCGAGTGGACCTTTCCCGCGGATCCGGGGGCCGTGCGCACCGCGCGCGCCCAGGTCCGTGAGCAGCTCCGGGCCTGGTCCCTGGAGAACCTCAGCGATCTCGCGGCGCTGCTGGTCAGCGAGCTGGTGACCAATGCCCTGCGGCATGCCACCGGCCCGGTCGGACTGCGTCTGAGCCGGCGCGGTGGGCTGCCCGGGATGCTGCTCGTGGAGGTCTCCGACTCGCTCCCCGACCTCCCCACCGAGCGCGCGCCCGACCCCGAGGACGAGAGCGGCCGGGGTCTGCTTCTGGTCGCCTCCTCGGCCGACCGCTGGGGCACACGACCGGACGACAGCGGCAAGACGGTGTGGTTCGAATTGGCGGTACCGGGGTGAATCGGGTGTACAGCCGGGGTGCCCCTGTCCCGCGGATGGTTCAGGCCACTGGCGCCAGCCTCCGAAGGTGATTCGACGCCGTGTCCGCTGGTTAGAAGACTGGTTGTGTTCTCGCAGCGCGGGCCGAAATGCACCCGGACCGTGCTGTGATCGTGAACACCGTGTTGTGCGGCCCCGTAGTGCTGGATACTGCGGGCAGCCGCCACCCGGTGACCGGTGCCGGGCGCGGTGAGCTGGAGGGGACGGTTCGCGTGAGCGAGATACCAGCGAAGGCCACGGAGTCCGAGGACCCGTTGGGCCGAGCGAGGCGGACTGCCGCACAGGCACCCGCCCGCGCGATGGGCGGCGCCCTCGCCCTGGGCGAGGCGCGGCCCGGTGACGCCCTGTGGCAGAGCAGCCCGCCCGGCTCCCTCTACGACTACATCAAAGTGGCCTCGTTCTCCGTCGGCCCCGACGGACTGGTCGACCAGTGGAGCCTGCGGGCCGAGCAGCTCTTCGGCATCCCCGCCGCGCGGGCCGTCGGCATGGACCCCATCGAGGCGTTCATCGACCCCGAGTTGCGCGAGCGCGGCCAGCGCAAGATGGCCGAGATCCTCGACGGCCGGGAGTGGACCGGCCTCGTCCCCTTCCGGACACCGGCGCTCTCCGACGGCACCCCCGGCGAGGAAGGGCTCGCCGAGGTCTACGTCATGCCGACCCGGGCCGAGAGCGGGGAGAGAGCGGCGCTGTGCATCGTCGTCGATGTCCGGGTGCTCCGCCGGATCGAGACCGATCTCGCCGCCTCGCAGTCGATTTTCGGCCAATCTCCGTTCGGCTTCGTGCTGATCGACACCGAGCTGCGGGTGCGCCGCGCCAACGCCCGGTTCGCCTCCGTCTTCGGCGGTGTCCCCGACGACCACCGTGGCCGCAGCGTCCACGACTATCTGCCCCGCCCCGAGGCCGAACGCGTCCTCGCCACCCTGCGCCGGGTGCTGGAGACCGGTGAGTCCATCACCGATATGCACATCACCGGCCATGTCCCCGGCTCCGAGGACCGCCGCCACTGGTCCGTCAACCTCTACCGCGTGCACAGCGGCACCGGCCGCCCCATCGGCATCGCCTGGGTCGGCACCGACATCACCGCCCGCCGCGCCGCCGCCCGCGAGGCCGCCGCCGCCCGCCGCAACCTCGCCCTCCTCAACGAGGCCGGTGCCCGCATCGGCAACTCCCTGGACCTGGAGACCACCGCCCGCGAACTCCTCGACGTCGCCGTCCCCGGCTTCTGCGACCTCGCCAGTGTCGACCTCTACCAGGGCCTGCTGGCCGGTGACGAGACCCCGCCCGGCCTCGCCGACGGCAGCGCCGAACTGCGCCGGGTCGCCTACGCCAGTGCCGTCGCCGACCTCCCCTTCACCGGCACCACCACCCCCGTCCCGGTCGGCGCGGTCCACCACTTCTCCTTCAACTCCCCGCACGCCGACGCCCTGCGCACCGCCCGCACCCGGTACGTCCCGCCCGAGGAGGGCGGCCTGGTGCAGTCCACCCTCGCCGTGCCGATGGTCGCCCACGACACCGTCGTCGGACTCGCGCAGTTCTCCCGGACCAAGGGCAGCGAGCCGTTCGGCGACCGGGACCGGGAACTCGCCGTCGAACTGGCCGCGCGTGCCGCCGTCTGTATCGACAACGCCCGCCTCTACCGCCGCGAGCACGAGCGCGCGCTGATACTGCAACGGTCTCTGCTGCCGCCCGGCGACCCCGTCGCCTCCGGACTCGACATCGCCTGCCGCTACCGCCCCGGCAACGCCTCCACCGGCCGCCCCAGCGAGGTCGGCGGCGACTGGTTCGACGTCATCGAACTCCCCGGCCACCGCACCGCGCTGGTCGTCGGCGATGTCATGGGCCGCGGGCTGCGCGCCGCCGTCGCCATGGGCGAACTGCGCACCGCCGTGCGCACCCTGGCCCAGCTCGACCTGGAACCCGCCGAGGTGCTCTCCCAGCTGGACGAGATCGCCCGCGGCCTCGGCACCCCCGGCGGCATCCAGCAGGCCACCCGCGCCGCCCGCCGCCCCCGCGAGGCGGATCTCTCCGAGGTCTACCTCGCGACCTGCGTCTACGCCGTGTACGACTCCGTGACCCGCCGATGTACCTTCGCCAACGCCGGTCACCTCCCACCGGTCCTGGTCGAACCCGGCGAGACCGCGCTGATGCTCGACGTACCGCCCGGCATGCCGCTCGGCGTCGGCGGCGAACCCTTCGAGGAGGTCGAGGTCGAGCTCCCCGAGGGCGCGCTGCTCGCGCTCTACACGGACGGACTGGTCGAGTCCCGGGACCATCCGCTGGACGAGGGGCTCCAGGCGTTCGTCGGAGCGCTCACCGACCCCTCCCGGCCCCTGGAGGACGTCTGCGACCACGTCCTCACCACCCTCGACACCCATCACGGCGAGGACGACATCGCCCTTCTCATGGCCCGGGTGCAGGGCCTGCCGTCCGACTCCGTCGGCGACTGGACGCTGCCGCGTGAGCCGCGGAGTGTGGGGCGGGCGCGGGAGTACGCCCGGGGGCAGTTGGTGAGCTGGGATCTCGAACCGCTCGTCGATACGACGGAGTTGCTGGTCAGTGAGCTGGTGACGAACGCGCTGCGGTACGGGGAGGGGGACATCCGGCTGCGGTTGCTGCTGGATCGCACGCTGGTGTGCGAGGTGTGGGACTCCGGGCTGGTGCAGCCGCGGCGGCGGCGGGCGCGGGATACGGACGAGGGGGGGAGGGGGCTTCAGTTGGTGGGGTTGTTGTCGGCGGCGTGGGGCTCCCGCCGGACCCCCCGGGGGAAGACCGTGTGGTTTGAGTTGCCGTTGCCTGATGGGGAGGGCGGGGTTGTTGATCCTGCGGAGGCGTTGTTGAGTTTGTTCTAGGGGTTTTCGGGGGTTGTGGGGTGGGTGCGGGTGGGGTTGTGGCTGGTCGCGCAGTTCCCCGCGCCCCTAAAAGATTGCGCAGTTCCCCGCGCCCCTGAAAGGCTGTGCCGTTCCCCGCGCCCCTGAAAGAGCTAAGTGACGCGGCGTTGTCGGGTTTGTGGGCCGCCGTAGCTGGGTGGGGTGTCTCCCAGGAGGATGCCTCCCAGGGTTGCGCCTGAGGTTCCTGCTTCTTGGGGGGTGTCGGGTGGGTGGGGGTTGCCGTGGGTGCGGATCTGTTGTTCTGCCTGGGCTCGGGAATCGAGGGCCAGGGTGTCTGACCGGAGCGGGTCCGTGGGGAGGAGGCGGAGTGCCGTGGCCAGGAGGGTGCGGGGGGTCGCGGTGATGGCCGCTCGGTGGGTCGTGATGTACGCCTGCGTCGTCGCCGTGCTGCTGTGGGCGGGGAGGGGCGATGCCGTGCGGCGGCGCAGCAGGTCCAGGGGGTCGTAGGGGGGAGCCGGGGGCTCGGTGTCCGGGTCCTTGCGGACGAGTGCCTCCGCCGCCGCCAGGTCCGACTTCAGCCGGGTCACCGCCTCCAGCAGCACGGATGCCTGCGACACCGCCCCCTCCGCCGCCCTCAGCTGCGCCGCCGCCCCGGCGGGGTCGTCGCGGTCGGCGTGCCGGCGGGCGTGGTTGAGGCGGAGCGCGGCGAAGACCAGCCGGTCCCTGGCCTGCTCGGCGAAGCCGGTCACGGGCGCGGTGGCGGCGGGGGTGTGGCGCTCCGCCAGATCCAGGACGGTCCGCTCGGCCGGGGCCACCCGCGCGGTCAGCTCCCGGAACCGGGACTCCGCCCGCTCCAGCGCCGGGGTGAGAGCGCCCTCCAGATCGCGGGCCGCGTCCAGCGCGGGCGCCTCGGCGTCCAGCAGCCGCCCGGCCTCCGCGCAGCGCCCGGCGATCCCGGTGAGCGCCTGCCGCCGGGCCGGCTCGTCCTCCGGTACGCCCTCGTCGTAGCGGTGGCGGATCGCGAAGGCCGCTGACAGTTCCGTCTCGGCGTGCTGGAGGGCGTGCCGGAAGGGGGCCGCTGTGCCCGGGTCCCAGCCCGCTGCGGCGAACTCCAGTTCCTCGCGGCTGGTGCGGACACTGTCGTCGGCCGCCACCAGCAGCGCCCTCGTCTCCTCGTCCAGCCGGGGCAGGGGGGAGGGCGCGTTGGCGGGTGGTGGGGACGGGGTCGTACGGGCGTGCAGGCGGCGGGTGCGGCGGAGATAGCCGTAGGTACCGGCGACCACCGCGCCCACCGCCACGATCAGCGGCAGCGCGAGATCGGCCGCCGAGGTGCCCTCCTGCTGGGCGGCCCGGTGGCCCCGGGCGACCGGGAGCGCCAGGCCCAGCCAGAGCACCGCTATCACCACGCCGAGCGCCGACTGGGCCAGGCGCGCGGATATCTGGGCCCTGGCCCGCTTGGGCCTGCCCCGGATCAGGGAGCGCATCACATTTCGGAGCGTATGGGGAGGTATGCGGCTCCGCGAGCCGGGTGTGCCGTCAGGAGGGGGAGCGCCTTCTGATCTTCGAGCCCAGCCAGACCAGGGGGTCGTACTTGCGGTCGACGGCCCGTTCCTTCAGGGGGATCAGCGCGTTGTCGGTGATCTTGATGCCCTCGGGGCAGACCTCGGTGCAGCACTTGGTGATGTTGCAGTAGCCGAGGCCGTGCTCGTCCTGGGCGGTGGTCCCGCGGTCGAGGCCGGAGTCCTCGGCGGCGTCCAGCGGGTGCATGTCCAGCTCGGCGACCCGCATCAGGAAGCGGGGGCCCGCGAACGCCTGCTTGTTCTCCTCGTGGTCACGCACCACATGGCAGGTGTCCTGGCACAGAAAGCACTCGATGCACTTGCGGAACTCCTGCGAGCGGTCCACGTCCTCCTGGAACATCCGGTACTCCCCGGGGCCCAGGTCCTTCGGCGGGACGAAGGCGGGGACCTCGCGGGCCTTGGTGTAGTTGAAACCGACGTCCGTGACCAGATCGCGGATGACCGGGAAGGCGCGCAGCGGGGTGACCGTGATCGTCTCGTCCGGCTCGAAGACCGACATCCGGGTCATGCACATCAGCCGCGGGCGCCCGTTGATCTCCGCCGAGCACGAGCCGCACTTGCCCGCCTTGCAGTTCCAGCGCACCGCCAGATCGGGCGCCTGGGTGGCCTGGAGCCGGTGGATGATGTCGAGCACCACCTCGCCCTCGTTGACCTCGACCGCGAAGTCCTCCAGACCGCCGCCCCCGGTATCGCCGCGCCACACCTTGAAACGGGCCTTGTAGCCGCTCACTCGTACAGCTCCTCTTCGGCGAGGTACTTGACCAGCTCCTCCTTGTCGAACAGGGCGAGCAGGTCCGGGCGGATGGGTTCGGTGTTCTCCCGGGTGAGATCGATCCGGCCGTGCACCGAGCCGGTCCCGGCGGGGTCGTGCAGCGCGCAGACGAGGTTCACATTGCGCCAGCGGCGGTCCATCTCCGGGTGGTCCTCACGGGTGTGGCCGCCGCGCGACTCGGTGCGCTCCAGCGCCGCGCGGGCCACGCACTCGCTGACCAGCAGCATGTTCCGCAGGTCCAGCGCCAGGTGCCAGCCCGGGTTGAACTGGCGGTGCCCCTCGACGCCGGCCCGCCCGGCCCGCTCGCGCAGCTCGGCCAGCTTCTCCAGGGCGTGGGTCATCTCGCCCTCCCGGCGGATGATGCCCACCAGGTCGTTCATGGTCTGCTGGAGCTCCTGGTGGAGGGTGTAGGGATTCTCCGGCGGGCCTCCGGCCCGATCGCCCCCTGCCGGGTTGCCCCCTGCCGGGTTGCCTCCGGCCCGATCGCCCCCTGCCGGGTTGCCCCCTGCCGGGTTGCCTCCGGCCCGATCGCCCCCAGGCGGGTTGCTCCCTGCCGGGTTGCCCGCCGGTTCACCCCCGGAGGGTTCCGTCGCCGAGAACGGGCGCAGCGCCTCCGCCTCCGCCAGGTCCACGGCGGTGTCCGGCACCCGGGGCCGTTCGTCCGCCCCGGCGTCGTACCCGGCCGCGTACTCCGCGGCGTGCCAGCCCGCGCGGCGGCCGAAGACCAGCAGATCGGAGAGCGAGTTGCCGCCGAGCCGGTTGGAGCCGTGCATCCCGCCGGCCACCTCACCGGCCGCGAACAGCCCCGGCACCCCGCGCGCCGCCGCCGAGTCGGAGTCGACGGCGATCCCGCCCATCACGTAGTGGCAGGTGGGGCCGACCTCCATCGCCTCGGCGGTGATGTCGACATCCGCCAGCTCCTTGAACTGGTGATACATCGACGGCAGCCGGCGCTTGATGACCTCGGCGGACATCCGGGTCGACACATCCAGGAACACCCCGCCGTGCGGGGAGCCCCGGCCCTCCTTGACCTCGGAGTTGATGGCGCGGGCGACCTCGTCGCGGGGGAGGAGTTCGGGCGGGCGCCGGTGGTTCTCCGGGTCGTCGTACCAGCGGTCGGCCTCGGCCTCGGTCTCGGCGTACTTCTCCTTGAAGACATCCGGGATGTAGTCGAACATGAACCGCTTGCCCTCGGAGTTGCGGAGCACCCCGCCGTCGCCGCGCACCGACTCGGTGACCAGGATGCCCTTCACCGACGGCGGCCAGACCATGCCGGTCGGATGGAACTGCACGAACTCCATGTTCAGCAGGGGCGCCCCGGCCAGCAGCGCCAGCGCGTGGCCGTCGCCGGTGTACTCCCAGGAGTTCGACGTCACCTTGAAGGACTTGCCGATGCCGCCGGTGGCGATCACCACCGCCGGGGCCCGGAGCACGAAGAAGCGGCCGGTCTCGCGGTCGTAGGCGAAGACCCCGGCGACCCGGCCGTCCTCGTCCTGGAGGATGCGGGTGACCGTGCACTCCTGGAAGACCTTCAGCCCGGACTCGTAGTCGCCGCTCTCGCGGTGGTCCTGCTGCTGGAGGGCGACGGTGCGCTGCTGGAGGGTGCGGATCAGCTCCAGGCCGGTGCGGTCGCCGACATGCGCGAGACGCGGGTACTCGTGCCCGCCGAAGTTGCGCTGCGAGATCCGGCCGTCCTCGGTCCGGTCGAACAGGGCGCCCCAGGTCTCCAGCTCCCACACCCGGTCCGGGGCCTCCTGGGCGTGCAGCTCGGCCATCCGCCACTGGTTGAGGAACTTCCCGCCGCGCAGGGTGTCGCGGAAGTGGGTCTGCCAGGTGTCGTGCTCATTGGCGTTGGCCATGGCGGCGGCGATCCCGCCCTCCGCCATCACCGTGTGCGCCTTGCCGAACAGCGACTTGCAGATCACGGCCGTACGGGCGCCCCGCTCGCGCGCCTCGATCGCCGCCCGCAGCCCGGCGCCACCGGCCCCGATCACGACGACGTCCCACTCCTGCCGGTCGACCACGGACATCAGAAACACCCTTTATCCACTAGAAGATGGTCGGATCGTCGAAGGCGCCGGAAGCGACCAGGTACACGTAGAAGTCGGCGAGGCCCACGCTCACCAGCGACGCCCAGGCGAGCTGCATATGGCGGGCGTTCAGCTTCCCCACCCACTGCCACATGCGGTAGCGCACCGGATGCCGGGAGAAGTGCTTGAGCTTGCCGCCCACGATGTGCCGGCACGAGTGGCAGGACAGGGTGTACGCCCAGATCAGGGTGATGTTGACCAGGAACACCAGGGTGCCGAGCCCCATGTGGCCCCATGCGTAGTGCTCGTCGCGGAAGGCGAGGACGGTGTCCCAGGTGAGGATGCAGGCGACCAGCAGCGCCGCGTAGAAGAAGTACCGGTGGATGTTCTGGAGGATCAGCGGGAAGCGGGTCTCGCCGGTGTACTTGGCGTGCGGCTCGGCGACCGCGCAGGCGGGCGGGGACGCCCAGAAGCCCCGGTAGTACGCCTTGCGGTAGTAGTAGCAGGTCAGCCGGAAGCCGAGCGGGAAGATCAGGATCAGGATGGCCGGGGACAGACCCCACCAGCTGCCGAAGATCTCCCAGTTGGGGCCGCCGCGCATGGGCTCGCAGTTCTCCGCCAGACAGGGGGAGTAGAAGGGCGAGACATAGGGGGCGGCGTAGTAGTCGGCGTTGGCGAAGGCCCGCCAGGTCGAGTACGCGATGAAGGCCAGCAGCCCGGCGGCGGTGGCGGCCGGCGCGAGCCACCAGCGGTCGGTGCGCAGATGGCGGGCGGCGATGGCGGCGCGGCCGGCACCGCGGACGCCGCCGCGGTCACCGCCGGACGGATGGGACGGATGGGATCGGGTGGCGGGAGGTTCCGTACCAGTTGCCAATGGATGACTCCGGTCGGGGTTCGGGGGCCGCTCTCAGGGCGCACGCCGGTCGCGAGCGCCGAGGCCCTCGTCGTCCGTGTCCACCCACAGGCTGTTGTCGTAGGGGGTGTCGGGGATGGTGACCAGCTCCGGGCGTTTCGGCGCGGCCGGGGCGGCGACCGCCTGCCGCAGCAGCGCCACGCTCTCGCGCAGATGCTCGCAGTCGGTGCGGACCCGGCGGACGTCGAGCCCGTCGCCCACCTGCTGCTCCAGACGCCGCACCGACCGGGACAGGTCGTCGAGGCTCTTCTGGACCGACGTCAGTTCCTCGTGCACGGACATGACGTGACCTCATTTCCGTCGGCGTTCGATGTCGGGCGCGGCCCGGGGCCGGCGTGGACGGCGACGTTCATGCGCCTGCGAGTGTTGCGCGTCACACCGGCCGCTGGGAAGGGACGTGCACCGATTGGCCGAGGCGTTGGCCGAGGCGCACGGGTGCGCGGTCCCGGCGACGATCTTGGTGACGGCCGTCGTGAGGGCCGTCGTGAGGGCCGTTGTGACGGCCTTGGCGGCAGCCTCGGCGATGGTCCCGGCGACGGTCCCGGCGACAGCCTTCGCGACTGAGCCGCCCGGGTGACATTCCCGCGTGTCGGCGCCGTGTCGCCCCCTGTTGCCGAACCCTTTCCTCTTCAGTGGCCGTATATGGAGAAATCATCCGATCAACTCCATATAGGTAAATTTCCGGCCACTCATGATCATAACTCCCGCGGCTCCCCGGAGGTATGCAGCGATGTCCCACCCCGTCGGTCCGCGCGCGGTGCTGCGCTCGGTCGCTTTCCTCACCGCGGGTGCCCTCGCGGTGCCGCTTCTGAGCGCCTGCGGCTCGGACGACCCCGCCGGCAAGCCGTCGGCCGGGCAGGACATCGCCCCGGTCGCCCGCGACCAGGTCGCCGACGGCGGCACCCTGCGCTGGGCGGTGGACTCCGTCCCGGAGACCCTGAACGCCTTCCAGTCCGACGCCGACGCCACCACCGGCCGGGTCGCCCAGGCCGTGCTGCCGTCGATGTTCCGGCTGGACGCCAAGGGCCGCCCCGAGATGAACACCGACTTCCTGGAGTCGGCGAAGGTGGTCAAGACCGAGCCCCGCCAGGTGGTCCTCTACAAGCTCCACCAGCAGGCGGTGTGGAGCGACGGCCGGGAGATCGGCGCCGCCGACTTCGCCGCCCAGTGGCGGGCCCTGAACGGCAAGGACAGCGCCTACTGGACCGCCCGCAACGCCGGGTACGACCGGATCGAGCGGATCGAGCGGGGCAAGAACGACCTGGAGGTCAGGGTCACCTTCGCCCGCCCCTACGCCGACTGGCGCTCGCTGTTCTCGCCGCTGTACCCCAAGGAGGTCATGGGCACGCCGGACGCCTTCAACGACGGGGCGCGGCGCAAGCTCAAGGCGATGGCCGGGCCGTTCCAGGTCAAGAAGATCGACCGGGACAACGACCGGATCACCCTGACCCGCAATCCGCGCTGGTGGGGTGAGCCGGCGAAGCTCTCCGAGATCGAGCTGCGGTCGGTCCCGCGCGAGCAGCGGATCCAGGAGCTGACCGAGGGACGGCTCGACCTGGCCGAGGTCGACCCGGCGGGCGCGCGCAAGGTGGGGCTGGCGGGCCCGGAGCAGCCGAAGGACTCCGACGAGCCGGAGAAGGGCGCTGAGGGGGCGCAGGCCCCGGCCCGCCCGCTCACCGCCGAGGAGAAGGCGCTGCGGGGCTATGAGATCCGCCGATCCCTGGAGCCGGCCTACACCCAGCTCGCGCTGAACGGCTTCGACGGCCCGCTGGCCGACGAGCGGGTACGGCGGGCGGTGGCCCGCGCCCTGGACCGCAAGGCGCTGGCCAAGCTGGTCCTCAAGCCGCTGGGCCTGCCGGCCGAGCCGGTCGGCAGCCATCTCGCCCTCTCCGGCCAGGCCGCCTACGCCGACAACAGCGGCGCCCTCGGCGACCAGGACACCAAGGAGGCGCAGGCGCTCCTCGCGGACGCCGGGTGGGTGCCGGGCGGCGCCAAGGCCAAGGACGGGAAGAAGGCGGCGGGGCCGGAGGACGAGTCCAAGGACGGCGCCGCGCAGGACGGCGAGGAGGAGTCGCCGGGCGGTGAGGACGGCACCTACATCGTCGGCGAGGACGGCAAGGCGGGCGACGGCGACGACGCCGGCCGACCGGGCACGCAGGACGCGGCGCACCCCGCGCAGGACGGCAAGCAGTACGCCGGGGAGGGCCTGAAGCAGGGCGGGGCGCCGGGGGCGTACGCGCCCAAGGGCACCGCGGCACCGGCCGAGGCGCCGCGGGGGCCGCTGGCGAAGGACGGCAAGCCGCTGACGCTGCGGTTCGTGGTGCCGTCGGGGAAGGGGTCGGAGACGCTGCGGGCGGTCGCCGACCGGATCTCGAAGATGCTGGACGAGGTGGGGATCGGGACGGAGCTGAAGAAGGTCTCGGACGAGAGCTACTTCAAGGACCACATCGCGTCCGGTGAGTACGATCTGGCGCTCTACTCGTGGCCGGCGTCGGCCTACCCCGCGACGGACGCGCGACCGATCTACGCGAAGCCGGTGCCGGCGGCGGACGGGTCGCTGAACGTGGAGCAGAACTACACGCGGGTCGGGACGGATCAGGTCGATCAGTTGTTCGACCAGGCGATCTCGACGCTGAACGAGGGCGAGACGCGGTCCTTGCTCCGCAAGGCCGACGGGCGGATCTGGGCGGCAGCGGGGTCGATCCCGCTGTACCAGCGGCCTCAGCTCGTCGCCACGAGGACGTCCCTGGTGAACGCGGGGGCCTTCTCCTTCCAGACGCCGGTCTATGAGGACATGGGGTTCTTGAAGAAGGACGGGAAGAAGAAGGGGTAGTCGTTCGAGTGCGGGTGCGTCGGGGCTGGTCGCGCAGTTCCTCCCCCAGAGGGGGTACCCCCAGCGCCCCTAAAAGCCTCGGCACCCCGCCGACGCGGTGAGTGGCAACCCACCCCTCAGCTGTCCCCACCTGCACAAACCCCCTCCGTGCACCCCGGAGGAAACCGCAACGTAGGATGGGGTGAGGCCGTGGCATGTCAAGCCCGGCATGGCCCGTGTGACGGACGCAGACACCGAAGTCGACGCAGACGTACACGCAGGCCGTCCTCACACTCCGGGAGTACGCCGCACCATGGCTGTGACTGCAACGCGTCACGACATCCGCAACGTCGCCATCGTCGCCCACGTCGACCACGGCAAGACGACCATCGTCGACGGCATGCTCAAGCAGGCCGGTGCCTTCGCCGCCCATCAGCTTGAGCAGGTCGACGACCGGGTCATGGACTCGAACGACCTGGAGCGTGAGAAGGGCATCACGATCCTCGCCAAGAACACGGCGGTGAAGTACCACCCCAAGGACGGCGGCGACCCGATCACGATCAACATCATCGACACCCCCGGCCACGCCGACTTCGGTGGCGAGGTCGAGCGTGGTCTGTCGATGGTGGACGGAGTGGTCCTCCTCGTGGACGCCTCCGAGGGACCCTTGCCCCAGACCCGTTTCGTCCTGCGCAAGGCGCTCCAGCAGCGGCTGCCCGTGATCCTCTGCATCAACAAGACGGACCGCCCCGACTCGCGCATCGACGAGGTCGTCAACGAGACCTATGACCTCTTCCTCGACCTGGACGCCGACGAGGAGCAGATCGAGTTCCCGATCGTCTACGCCTGTGGCCGCGACGGCATCGCCTCGCTGACCAAGCCGGAGAACGGCACGGTGCCCGCCGACTCGGACAGCCTGGAGCCGTTCTTCTCCACGATCCTCCAGCACATCCCGGCGCCGGTCTACGACGAGGAGGCCGCGCTCCAGGCCCATGTCACCAACCTGGACGCGGACAACTTCCTCGGCCGGATCGCCCTGCTGCGGGTCGCCCAGGGCGAGCTGCGCAAGGGTCAGACGGTGGCCTGGATCAAGCGCGACGGCTCGATCGCCAATGTCCGGATCTCCGAGCTGATGATGACCGAGGCGCTCACCCGCAAGCCCGCCGAGAAGGCCGGCCCGGGTGACATCTGCGCGGTCGCCGGTATCCCGGACATCATGATCGGCGAGACCCTCGCGGACCCCGAGAACCCGGTCCCGCTCCCGCTGATCACGGTGGACGAGCCCGCGATCTCGATGGTGATCGGCACCAACACCTCACCGATGGTCGGCCGCGGCGCCACCGGCAAGGGCGCGGACAACAAGGCGGCCGTCAAGGACCGCAAGGTCACCGCCCGCCAGGTCAAGGACCGTCTGGACCGCGAGCTGATCGGCAATGTCTCGCTGCGGGTGCTGGAGACCGAGCGGCCGGACGCCTGGGAGGTGCAGGGCCGCGGTGAGCTGGCGCTCGCCATCCTGGTGGAGACCATGCGCCGGGAGGGCTACGAGCTGACGGTCGGCAAGCCCCAGGTGGTCACCAAGGAGGTCGACGGCAAGACGTACGAGCCGGTCGAGCGGATGACCGTGGACGTCCCGGAGGAGCACATGGGCGCGGTCACGCAGCTCATGGGCGTCCGCAAGGGCCGGATGGACAACATGTCCAACCATGGCTCGGGCTGGGTCCGGATGGAGTTCGTGGTGCCCTCGCGCGGGCTGATCGGATTCCGGACGGAGTTCCTCACCCAGACCCGCGGCACCGGTATCGGGCACTCCATCCACGAGGGCTTCGAGCCCTGGTTCGGCCCGCTCCAGACCCGGAACAACGGCTCGCTGGTCGCCGACCGGTCCGGCGCGGTCACCGCCTTCGCGATGACGAACCTCCAGGAGCGCGGCGTGCTCTTCGTGGAGCCGGGCACCGAGGTGTACGAGGGCATGATCGTCGGCGAGAACTCCCGCGCCGACGACATGGACGTCAACATCACCAAGGAGAAGAAGCTCACCAACATGCGGTCGTCCACGGCCGATGTGACGGAGTCGATCGTGCCGCCGCGCAAGCTGTCGCTGGAGCAGTCGCTGGAGTTCTGCCGGGACGACGAGTGTGTCGAGGTGACCCCGGAGGCGGTTCGCATTCGCAAGGTGAACCTGGACGCCCGTGAGCGGGCCCGTGCGGCGAGCCGCGCGAAGCACGGCTGACCGGAGTGTCCCGGGGGCCGGTACGGTCCCGTACGGCCCCCTAGGGCCTCGTATACGCCTCACAGGGCCCCCTGAGGGCCCCGGAGCCCGGCTCTCCGCCCGGAGGGCCGGGTTCTTCCGCGTTCCCGCCCGCGGGTCGCCGGGGAGCCCGTACGCTCACCGAGGAGCCGTCGGTCAATGTGGTGAAGGCCACTTCAAGGGTCGAACGCAGCCCCCGATCGGGCGCGTTCCGGATCACCCGAGGCAACCCTTAAAGCACTGTTCGGATATCGGTGAGCGAGCGATCAAGTTTCGGACATGTAAACCAAAAAAACGTCCCTAAATGTCCATTTCGCCGGTTTACTGTCTCACATGTCAAGCGCGCGCAGGTGTCGATCCTCGCAATTTTTGCTCAAAATATGCACGGTAGGGAGATCCCTATGCCTTCCGCCCTTGACGCGCGTTGATGCACTTGGCGAAAGTTCCCCCAAACCACAGAACCTGCCGGTATCTGTGCTGCGCTGAACTCTCCAACCCCCCGGGGGAAGAACACACATGACCAGTCCAACCAAGGCCGAGGGCTCGGGGTCCGCGGTCGCCTTGGACCCTGAGCTGGACGCGACCTCCGAGGTCGCCAAGGGCGAGCCCAAGCTTGAGGGCCGTTCCCCCGGGCAGCTGATGTGGCAGCGCTTCAGGCGTGACCGTACCGGGATGATCTGCGCCGGTGTAGTGATTTTTTACTTCGTCGTCGCCCTGCTGGCTCCCGTACTGACCGGAATCAGCGGTACCAACCCGTACACCCTGTACGGCCAGGACCCCACCTACGCCGACAAGCCCGTGCTGGACAGCTTCGGTCTGCCGCTCGGCTACTTCGGCGGTGTCTCCGCCGACCACTGGTTCGGTGTCGAGCCGCAGTACGGCCGTGATCTGTTCGCGATGCTGGTCTACGGCATGCGGACGTCGCTGTTCATGGCGCTGGGCGTGACCACCCTGCTGATGGTCACCGGTATCACCATCGGTCTGATCGGCGGCTACTTCGGCGGCCGTACCGACTACTGGATCGGCCGGGTCACCGACTTCTTCCTGTCGTTCCCGCAGCAGCTGTTCTTCATCGCCTTCATGCCGGTCGTGACCGCGTTCTTCGTGGACCCGCGGGAGGCGACGCCCACCTACTTCCGGGCGCTCGCCATCCTGATCGTGCTGTGGCTGCTGGGCTGGATGGGCATGGCCCGGCTGGTCCGCTCGACGGTGCTGTCACTGCGCGAGCGCGAGTTCGTGGAGGCCGCCAAGGTCTCCGGCGCCTCCCCCTGGCGGATCGTCCGCAAGGAGATCCTGCCGAACGTCGTCTCGCCGATCCTGGTGCAGTTCACGTACCAGCTGCCGAGCACGATCCTCACCATCGCCTTCCTGTCCTTCGCCGGTGTGGGCTTCATCGAGCCGACCCCGGACTGGGGGCGGCTGTTCGCGGCCGGCGCGCAGTACGCGGAGCAGAACCCGGCCTTCATGTTCTTCCCCGGTGTGGCACTGGTGATCTTCATCCTGTGCTTCAACCTCCTCGGGGACTCCGTACGGGATGCCTTCGACCCCAAGTCCGGGCGGTGAAGCGTCCATTGGTGGGGGGTGACTGCCGCCCCCGCGTCGGCCTGCCGGCCGCGTCAGGCAGTACTCATGGATAACAACCGACAGGTAGGTGCATTCACCGCTATGAAGACGTTCACTTCGCGCAGAGCACGCCGCGCCATAGTCGTCGCGATCGCGGCCGGCTCGCTCGCGCTCACGGGCTGCTCGGAGAACACCGGCTCCGACGGCGCCGAGTCCGACCAGAACCAGGATGACGCGGCGGCTCAGTCGGCGGCGGTCACCTACGAGGACGCCGCCGCCTCCACCGGCCCGGCCGAAGAGGTCCCCGGCGCCAAGCCCGGCGGCACGATCATCGCGTACCAGGAGGCGGGCCTGTCCCACCTGGACCCGGGCCAGATCTATGTCTCGGACGCCGGCCAGGTCGCCAACCTGCTCTTCCGCGGTCTGACCAACTTCGAGGAGGACGGCAAGGGCGGCGTCTCGGTCGTCGGCGACCTCGCCACCGACTCGGGTCAGATGTCGGACGACGGCAAGACCTGGACCTTCACCCTCAAGGACGGGGTCAAGGACCAGAACGGCACGGCGATCACCTCCGCCGATGTCCGCCACACCATCGAGCGCACCTACGCCGAGTTCATCTTCGACGGCCCGAACTACGTCCAGAACTGGCTGAGCGGCGCCGAGTACAAGAAGGAGCTGCCCGACGGCGGCTACGGCGACAAGCACCTCCCGGACACCGTCCTGGAGACCCCGGACGACAAGACGATCGTCTTCCACTTCGACAAGGCGCGTCCGGACCTGCCCCAGACGCTGGCCATGCCGGGGTACGCGATCGTCCCCGAGGCGACCGACACCAAGGAGCAGTACGACAAGGCCCCGGTCGCCACCGGCCCGTACAAGATCTCCGAGTACAAGGTCGGCAAGTCCCTCAAGCTGGTCAAGAACGACCAGTGGGACCCGAACTCCGACTCCGTGCGCCACCAGTACGTGGACGGCTGGGACTTCCAGTTCGGGGTCACCGAGTCGACCCAGACCAAGCGTCTGATCGCCGACCAGGGCGACGCCAAGAGCGCCATCCAGTTCACCGGCAGCGTCGAGGCCACCCAGATCCAGGACGTCGTCGGCGACGCCGAGGTCAACAAGCGCACGATCCAGGGCTACCAGCCCTACGTCCAGGTGCTGAACTTCAACCTGGACCGGGTCAAGAACAAGGCCGTCCGGGACGCCATCACCCACGCGGTGAACTCCAACTCGCTCATCGCGGGTGAGGGCGGCGCCTACGGTGGCGAGGTCGCCCCGAACCTGTTCGCCCCGACCCTGCCGGGCTTCGAGGCCAAGTACGACCCCTACGGCCGGCTGACCGCCCCGCAGGGCAACATCGAGAAGGCCGAGGAGCTCCTCGCGGACGTCCCGGCCGCCGAGAAGAAGCTGGTCTTCGCCTACGCCAACAGCGAGGCCGGCCAGAAGCGCAAGGTCGCCATCGAGGACGCGCTGACCAAGATCGGCATCGAGGTGGTCGCCAAGGAGATCGACGCGGCGAGCTACTACGAGCAGATCGGCAAGCTCGACAACCCGTACGACATCTACATCTCCGGCTGGGGCCAGGACTGGCCGTCCGCCGGTACGGTCGTCACCCCGGTCTACGACGGTTCGCTGATCTCCGACGGTTCGCCGAACTACTCGCACATCAACGACCCGAAGGTCCAGGAGCTGATCAACAAGGCCCTGACCCAGGAGCCGACCGAGGCCGCCAAGACCTGGACCGAGGCGCACCACTACATCCTCGAAGAGATCAACCCGGCCGCGCCGCTCTGGTACACCAAGCAGTTCCAGCTCTACGGCTCGAACATCGGTGGTGCCCGCTACAGCACCGAGTCCAGCTACATCGACGTGACCCGGCTGTTCCTGAAGTCGTAGCTCTCTACGGCTGATCGCGGGAGTGCGCACCAGGCGGAGCGCACTCCCGCGGTTCCGCGCAAACCTCCCACCGTCTCCGCAGAGAGCAGCCTCCCCGCCATGCTTCAGTTCATCATCCGGCGTCTGGTCGGTGCCGTCGTCACCCTGTTCCTGATCGGGGCAGCGACCTTCTTCCTGTTCGTCGCCGCGCCGTCCGACTACGCCTCCCTGGCCTGTGGCAAGGACTGCTCACCGGAGCGACTGGACCAGATCAGAACCGCCCTCGGTCTGAATCTTCCGATCACCACGCAGTTCTGGGACTTCATGTCCGGCATCGTCGTCGGCCGTGACTTCCCGACCGGCCACTGTTCCGCGCCCTGCCTCGGACAGTCCTTCTACTCCGGCGACATGGTCTGGCACACGATCATGGACCGCTTCCCGCTGACCCTGTCGCTGACCCTCGGCGCCATCGTGGTCTTCCTCACCGTCGGCATCGGGTCCGGCATGCTCGCCGCGTACCGGCGCGGCACCCTGGTCGACAAGATCGCCACCGGCTCGTCCATGGTGCTCAGCTCGTTCCAGATCTACTTCCTCGGCCCGATCGTGCTGCTGATCTTCGTCTACAGCACCGGCTGGGTGGAGGACCCCAAGTACGTCCCGTTCACGGAGGACCCCTTCGGCTGGCTGGCCGGACTGTGGATCCCGATGATCGTGATGGCCACCATCTTCACCGCGCAGTACACCCGTATGGCCCGCGCCTCGCTCATCGAGCAGCTCTCCGAGGAGCATGTGCGCACCGCACGGGCCAAGGGCATGCCCAAGCGCTATGTGTTCTTCCGCTACGCCTGGCGCGGCTCGCTCATCCCCATCGTCACGGTCCTCGGCATCGACATCAGCGCCCTGCTCGGCGGTGGTGTGGTCACCGAGATCACCTTCTCGCTCCAGGGCATCGGCCGTCTCGCGGTCGAGGGCGCGACCACCAAGGACCTCCCGCTGACGATGGGCGTCATGCTGTTCGGCGCCTTCTTCATCCTGCTTCTGAACATCCTCGTCGACATCGTGTACGCCTGGATCGACCCGCGCGTCCGGCTCTCCTAGGAAGAACCCCACCACCGTGACCACACTGACCAAGACCGAGGACGCCCCGGCCCCGACCGGGCCCGAGAGCTTCCTCTCGGTCCGTGACCTGCGGGTGCAGTTCTCCACCGAGGACGGCATCGTCAAGGCCGTCGACGGACTGTCCTTCGACGTCGAGCGCGGCAAGACCCTCGGCATCGTCGGCGAGTCCGGTTCCGGCAAGTCCGTCACCAACCTGACCGTCCTGGGTCTGCACAACCCCCGCTCCACCACCGTCGACGGGGAGATCGTCCTCGACGGCAAGGAACTGGTCACCGCCAGCGAGAAGGAGCTGGAGAAGCTCCGCGGCAACAAGATGGCGATGATCTTCCAGGACCCGCTGACCGCGCTGTCGCCGTACTACACGGTGGGCCGCCAGCTCTCCGAGCCGTTCATGAAGCACACCGGCGCCTCCAAGAAGGAGGCCAAGGCCCGGGCCGTGCAGATGCTGGAGAAGGTCGGCATCCCGCAGCCCAAGGTGCGCTTCGACGACTACCCCCACCAGTTCTCCGGCGGTATGCGCCAGCGCGCGATGATCGCCATGGCCCTGATGTGCGACCCCGATCTGCTGATCGCGGACGAGCCGACCACCGCGCTCGATGTGACCGTGCAGGCGCAGATCCTGGATCTGCTCAAGGACCTCCAGCAGGAGTTCGGCTCCGCGATCATCTTCATCACCCATGACCTCGGCGTGATCTCCACCATGGCCGACGATCTGCTGGTGATGTACGCGGGCCGGGCCGTGGAGCGCGGCAGCGTCCGGGAGGTGCTGCGCACCCCCAAGCACCCGTACACCTGGGGCCTGCTCAGCTCGATGCCCCGGCTGGACGGCGACATCAATGTCGATCTGACGCCGATCCCGGGCTCCCCGCCCTCGCTGCTCAACCCGCCGTCGGGCTGCCCCTTCCACCCGCGCTGCGCCTACCCGGAGAAGATCGCGGGCGGACTGTGCACCACCACCCGCCCGGCGCTGGGCGAGGGCCGGGCCTCCGCCTGCCACCTCACGGCGGAGCAGAAGCAGACCATCTTCATCGACGAGATCCAGCCCCGGCTGCGCTAGGGAGATTCGACATCATGAGCGAGAACCTCACGCTCCCCGCACAGCAGGGCGCCGCCGACACCGTCCCGGAGACCCTCCTGGAGGTCAAGGGGCTGACCAAACACTTCCCCATCTACGGCGGCTTCCCGATCAAACGCAGGGTCGGCGCGGTCCAGGCGGTGGACGGTGTCGACCTGACCGTCGGGGTCGCCGAGAGCGTCGGCCTGGTCGGCGAGTCGGGCTGCGGCAAGTCCACCACCGGCCGGCTGATCACCCGGCTGCTGGAGCCCACCGGCGGCACGATCAACTACGCGGGGCAGGACATCACCAGCGCCTCGCGCCGTGAGCTGGCCCCGGTCCGCTCCGAGATCCAGATGATCTTCCAGGACCCGTACTCCTCGCTGAACCCGCGCCAGACCGTCGGCACGATCATCAAGTCGCCGATGGAGGTCAACGGGATCAACCCGAAGGGCGGCCGGGAGACGCGCGTGCGCGAGCTTCTGGAGCTGGTCGGTCTCAACCCCGAGCACTACAACCGCTTCCCGCACGAGTTCTCCGGCGGTCAGCGCCAGCGCATCGGCGTGGCCCGCGCGCTCTCCCTGAACCCCAAGCTGATCGTGGCCGACGAGCCGGTCTCCGCGCTGGACGTCTCCATCCAGGCCCAGGTGGTGAACCTCCTCCAGAAGGTCCAGGAGGAGATGGGCATCGCGTTCGTCTTCATCGCCCACGACCTGGCGATCGTGCGGCACTTCTCGCAGCGCGTGGCCGTGATGTACCTCGGCAAGGTGGTCGAGGTCGGCGACCGGGACTCGATCTACAACCGGCCCCGCCACCCCTACACCCACGCCCTGCTGTCCGCCGTCCCCGAGGTGGAGATGACGGACGACGACGAGCCGCGCGAGCGGATCCGGCTCGCCGGTGACGTCCCCTCGCCGATCCATCCGCCGTCCGGCTGCCGGTTCCGCACCCGCTGCTGGAAGGCGCAGGACAAGTGCGCCTCGGAGGAGCCCCCGCTGATCCAGCTCTCCGGCAACCGCGACCGCCACCTCACGGCCTGCCACTTCCCGGAGGACCCGACCACGGAGGCCCGCGAGCACGACGTGGTGATGGACCCGGCACTGAAGGCCCTGGAGGACGCGGCGGAAGCGGCGGAGGCACCGAAGAAGCTCTGAACGAGCCGCGCCGCCCGGCCCTGCGCCTGTGGCCCGCCCCGGAGGACCGGGTGCGGGCCACGGGTGTTTCTGTTCTGGGCGACGGGGTGAGGGCTACCGGCGTTTCTGTTCCGGGCGACGGGGTGAGGGTCACGGGCGTTTCCCGTTCCGGGCGACGGGGGTGCGGGCCACCTGCGTTTCCCGTTCCGGGCGACGGGGGTGCGGGCCACCTGCGTTTCCGCCCCGGACGACGGGGGTGCGGGCCACCGGCGTTCCCGCCCCGGACGACGGGGGCGCGGCCCACCGACGTTCCCGCCCCGCACGACCAGCCGGCCCCACCGGCGTACCCGCCCCGCCCGACGGACGCGTGGCCCACCGACGCTCCCGCCCCGCACGCCGGACACGCACCCACCAACGTTCCCACCCCAGCCCCCCGACCCGTTCCCCCGCCCCCCGCCCGCCACACGGATGGCCCGGGACAACTGTGCGTTATGTCGGATATGCCGGAATATGATCCGGTAACAGCCCAGCGTTCCCGGCGCTGGATCCGGCGTACGGACGAGGAGGCCCCTCATGCGTGGAGCCAGGCACGCCCAGTGGGTCGCAGGTGCCGCCGTGGCCGCTCTCGTGGCGTCGGCCTGCGGGGGCGGCGGGGACAGCGGCGGGGACGGCAACGCGGTGCTCAGTGCCTCCTGGGGCGACCCGGCGAACCCGCTGGAGCCGGCCAACACCAATGAGGTGCAGGGCGGCAAGGTGCTCGACATGATCTTCCGCGGGCTGAAGCGCTACGACCCGGACACCGGCGAGGCCAAGGACATGCTCGCCCAGAGCATCGACACCACCGACTCGCAGAACTTCACCATCACCGTCAAGGACGGCTGGACCTTCAGCAACGGCGAGGCGGTCACCGCCAAGTCCTTCGTCGACGCCTGGAACTACGGGGCCAGCCTGAAGAACAACCAGCGCAACGCCTACTTCTTCGGCTACATCGAGGGCTACGACCGGGTCCACCCCGAGAGCGGCGCCCAGAGCGCCGACACCCTCTCCGGGCTCAAGGTCACCGGCGACCGCACCTTCACCGTGAAGCTCGGCCAGAAGTTCTCCACCTTCCCCGACACCCTCGGCTACGCCGCGTACGCCCCGCTGCCCCAGGCGTTCTTCGACGATCACGCCGCCTGGCTGAGCAAACCGGTCGGCAACGGCCCCTACGCCGTCGACTCGTACACCAAGGGCTCCCAGATGTCGCTGCGCGCCTGGGACGGCTACCCCGGCGACGACAAGGCCGTGAACGGCGGCGTCGACCTCAAGGTCTACACCGACAACAACACCGCCTACACCGATCTGATGGCCGGCAACCTCGACCTCGTCGACGATGTCCCCGCCGCCCAGCTGAAAAACGTCAAGAGCGACCTCGGCGACCGCTATCTCAACACCCCGGCCGGCATCATCCAGACCCTCGCCTTCCCGTACTACGACAGCGCCTGGAACACACCGAAGTCCGATCTGGTCCGCAAGGGCCTGTCCCGGGCCATCGACCGCGACCAGATCACCAAGACGATCTTCCAGCAGACCCGCACCCCCGCCACCGACTGGACCTCACCCGTCCTCGGCGCCGACGGCGGCTACCAGTCGGGGCTGTGCGGCGAGTGGTGCCAGTACGACGCCGCCGAGGCCAAGAAGCTGATCGAGCAGGGCGGCGGCCTGCCCGGCGGACGGGTGACCATCACGTACAACGCCGACACCGGCTCCCACAAGCAGTGGGTGGACGCCGTCTGCAACTCCATCAACAACGCCCTCGGCAACGACCGCGCCTGTCTCGCCAACCCGGTCGGCACCTTCGCCGACTTCCGCAACCAGATCACCGGGCGCAAGATGAGCGGCCCCTTCCGCGCGGGCTGGCAGATGGACTACCCGCTCATCCAGAACTTCCTCCAGCCGCTCTACTACACCAACGCCTCCTCCAACGACGGCAAGTGGTCCAACCGGCAGTTCGACGGCCTGGTCGACCAGGCCAACGCCGAGTCGGACACCGCCAAGGCGATCGGGCTGTTCCAGCAGGCCGAGGGCGTGGTCCGGGACAATATGGCGGCCATCCCGCTCTGGTACCAGAACGGCAGCGCCGGCTACTCCGAGCGGCTCTCCGACGTGAAGCTCAATCCGTTCAGCGTCCCGGTGTACGACCAGATCAAGGTGAGCTGACCCGGCATGGGACGGTATGTCGTCCGGCGTCTGCTCCAGATGATCCCGGTCTTCATCGGGGCGACGCTGCTGATCTTCCTGATGGTCAATGTGATGGGCGACCCCATCGCCGGGCTCTGCGGCGACCGGCAGTGCGACCCGGCGACGGCCGCCCAGCTCCGCAAGGAGTTCGGCCTCGACAAGCCGGTCTGGCAGCAATACCTGACCTATATGGGCAATGTCTTCACCGGTGACTTCGGCACCGCCTTCAACGGGCAGCCGGTCACCGAGCTGATGGCCTCCGCCTTCCCCGTCACCATCCGGCTCACCCTCGTCGCGATCCTCTTCGAGATCGTCATCGGCATCACCCTCGGGGTGATCACCGGCCTCAAGCGCGGACGCCCCGTCGACACCTCCGTGCTGCTGCTCACCCTGGTGGTGATCTCCGTGCCCACCTTCGTCACCGGTCTGCTGCTGCAACTGCTGCTCGGCGTCGAATGGGGCTGGATCCGCCCCTCGGTCTCCCCCGAGGCCCCCTTCGACGAGCTGATCGTGCCCGGCCTGGTCCTCGCCTCCGTCTCCCTCGCCTATGTCACCCGGCTCACCCGCACCTCCATCGCCGAGAACCGCCGCTCCGACTACGTCCGCACCGCCGTCGCCAAGGGCCTGCCCCGCCACCGGGTCGTCACCCGGCATCTGCTGCGCAACTCCCTCATCCCGGTCGTCACCTTCATCGGCACCGACATCGGCGCCCTGATGGGCGGCGCCATCGTCACCGAGCGGATCTTCAACATCCATGGCGTCGGCTACCAGCTCTACCAGGGCATCCTGCGCCAGAACACCCAGACCGTCGTCGGCTTCGTGACCGTTCTCGTGCTGGTCTTCCTGGTCGCCAACCTTCTGGTCGACCTGCTGTACGCCGTACTCGACCCGAGGATCCGCTATGCCTGAGCCCCAGCCGCCCCGCCCCCCGGGTGGTGGCCGCACCCCCGTGAACGGGGCCATCGCGGCGACCGGCATGGGCGGTGCCATGGACCTGGCGACCAGCGAGGGCGAGACCCTGCAAGCGCTGCCCGGCGGCGGACCCGGACCCCAGGAGCGGGCCCGCAGTCTGTGGTCCGACGCCTGGCACGACCTGCGCCGCAACCCCGTCTTCCTCGTCTCCGGTCTGGTGATCCTCTTCCTGGTCGTCATCTCCCTGTGGCCCGGCCTGATCGCCTCCGGCAACCCCCTCCAGTGCAACCTCGCCAAGGCCCAGGAGGGCTCCCAGCCCGGCCACCCCTTCGGCTTCGACGGCCAGGGCTGCGATGTCTACACCCGGACCGTCTACGGGGCCCGCACCTCCGTCGCCGTCGGTGTCCTCGCCACCCTCGGGGTCGCGCTGCTCGGCGCGGTGCTCGGCGGGCTCGCCGGGTTCTTCGGCGGGGGATCGGACGCGGTGCTGTCCCGGATCACCGACATCTTCTTCGCCATCCCGGTCGTCCTCGGCGGGCTGGTCCTGCTCTCCGTCGTCACCAGCAACACCATCTGGCCCGTGATCGGCTTCATGGTGCTGCTGGGCTGGCCGCAGATCTCCCGGATCGCCCGCGGCGCGGTCATCACCGCCAAGCAGAACGACTACGTCCAGGCCGCCCGCGCCCTCGGCGCCTCCCACTCCCGGCTGCTGCTGCGGCACATCGCGCCCAACGCCGTCGCCCCGGTGATCGTCGTCGCCACCATCGCGCTCGGCACCTACATCGCCCTGGAGGCCACCCTGTCCTACCTCGGCGTCGGACTGAAGCCGCCCACCGTCTCCTGGGGCATCGACATCTCCGCGGCCTCGCCCTACATCCGCAACGCCCCGCACGCCCTGCTCTGGCCCTCCGGCGCCCTCGCCCTGACCGTCCTGGCGTTCATCATGCTCGGCGACGCGGTGCGCGACGCCCTCGACCCGAAGCTGAGGTGAGCCGCCGTGCTGCTCGAAGTACGCGATCTGCACGTGGAGTTCAGGACCCGGGACGGCATCGCCAAGGCCGTCAACGGTGTCAGCTACGCCGTCGACGCGGGCGAGACCCTGGCCGTGCTCGGCGAGTCCGGCTCCGGCAAGTCGGTCACCGCACAGGCCGTGATGGGCATCCTCGATATGCCGCCCGGCCGGATCACCGGCGGCGAGATCCTCTTCCAGGGCCGCGACCTGCTCAAACTCAAGGAGGAGGAGCGGCGCAAGGTGCGCGGCGCCGAGATGGCGATGATCTTCCAGGACGCGCTGTCCTCCCTCAACCCGGTGCTCACCGTCGGCGACCAGCTCGGCGAGATGTTCGTCGTCCACCGGGGCATGTCGAAGAAGGACGCGCGGGCCAGGGCCGTCGAGCTGATGGACCGGGTACGGATCCCCGCCGCCCGGGAGCGGGTGCGGCAGTACCCCCACCAGTTCTCCGGCGGGATGCGCCAGCGGATCATGATCGCCATGGCGCTCGCCCTGGAACCCGCCCTGATCATCGCCGACGAGCCCACCACCGCCCTCGATGTCACCGTCCAGGCCCAGGTCATGGAACTCCTCGCCGATCTCCAGCGGGAACTGCGGATGGGCCTCGTCCTCATCACCCACGACCTCGGAGTGGTCGCCGATGTCGCCGACCGGATCGCGGTGATGTACGCCGGGCGGATCGTCGAACACGCCCCCGTCCACGACATCTACAAAGCCCCGGCCCACCCCTACACCCGCGGCCTGCTGGACTCCATCCCCCGCCTGGACCAGAAGGGCCAGGAGCTGTACGCCATCAAGGGCCTGCCGCCGAACCTCCTGGCGATCCCGTCCGGCTGCGCCTTCCACCCCCGCTGCCCGCTCGCCCAGGACCTCTGCCGCACCGACCCGCCCCCGCTGTACGAGGTCTCCGCCCACCGGACGAGCGCCTGCCACTTCTGGAGGGAGTGCCTCGATGGCCCAGGCCGCTGAACCGCTGCCCGTACCGGCGCCCGCGCCCGCCCCCGAACCCGTCCTGGAGGTCAGCGGCCTGGTCAAGCACTACCCGCTGACCACCGGCATCCTCTTCAAGAAGCAGGTCGGCGCGGTCAAGGCGGTCGACGGCGTCGACTTCGTCCTGGCCCGCGGCGAGACCCTCGGCATCGTCGGCGAGTCCGGCTGCGGCAAGTCCACGGTCGCCCGGATGCTGGTCAACCTGGAACGCCCGACGGCCGGCACCATCCGCTACCGGGGCGAGGACATCACCCGGCTGTCCGGCCGCGCGCTCAAAGCCGTCCGCCGCAACATCCAGATGGTCTTCCAGGACCCCTACACCTCCCTCAACCCCCGGATGACCGTCGGCGACATCATCGGCGAGCCCTACGACATCCACCCCGAGGTGGCCCCCAAGGGCGACCGCCGCCGCCGGGTCCGGGAACTCCTGGACGTCGTCGGCCTCAACCCCGAGTACCTCAACCGCTACCCCCACCAGTTCTCCGGCGGCCAGCGCCAGCGCATCGGCATCGCCCGGGGCCTCGCCCTGCGCCCCGAGATCATCGTCGCCGACGAACCCGTCTCCGCCCTGGACGTCTCCGTCCAGGCGCAGGTCATCAATCTGATGGAACGGCTCCAGGCCGAGTTCGACCTCTCCTATCTCTTCATCGCCCACGATCTGTCGATCGTCCGGCACATCTGCGACCGGGTCGCGGTGATGTACCTGGGCCGGATCGTGGAGACCGGCCAGGACACCGAGATCTACGACCACCCCACCCACCCGTACACCCAGGCGCTGCTGTCCGCTGTCCCCGTGCCCGACCCGGGGGCCCGGGAGCACCGCGAGCGGATCATCCTCTCGGGCGATGTGCCCTCGCCGACCGCCGTCCCCTCCGGCTGCCGCTTCCGCACCCGCTGCTGGAAGGCCCGGCAGCGCTGTACCGACGAGGATCCGCTGCTCGCCGTCCCGCCGCACTTCCGCGCGCTCGGCGGACCCACCGCCCATGACTCGGCGTGCCATTTCGCGGAGGAGAAACAGGTCGTCCCGCCCGAGGACGCCACCGGCTGAGCGGGGCCGGACCGGGGCCCCGGAAATCGCAGTAACAAACAAGCAACTCCCCGGACCCCCCTCCGATATACGGCCGGGCGAAGCTGAGGAACGTACGGCCGTGCGGGTGCCGTGAACAGACCGGGGTGAGCCATGTCACCCCGGTCTGTTTTTTGCGCCTGAACCGGCGCCGCTCTCGCGGACGTGGCCGGCGCATCGTCGTGGTTCCTCAATCGATGGTTGCGGTGCTCTCGTGCAGAAGCCTTGCTGTCAGGGCAGATCGAGGGCCCGGCGGAGGAAGTCCACCTGGAGCAGCAGCAGATTCTCGGCGACCTGCTCCTGCGGGGTCATATGGGTCACCCCCGACAGCGGCAGCACCTCGTGCGGGTGCCCGGCCGCCAGCAGCGCCGAGGACAGCCGCAGCGAGTGGGCGACCACGACGTTGTCGTCGGCGAGCCCGTGGACGATCATCAGCGGGCGGCGCGGTCCGGCAACGGCGGCCGACAGCCCCTCGTCCGTGACCAGCGAGCTGTGCGCGTACGCCGCCGGGGCGGCGGCCGGGTCGCCGAGATAGCGCTCGGTGTAGTGGGTGTCGTAGAGCCGCCAGTCCGTCACCGGGGCGCCGGCGACGGCCGCGTGGAAGACGTCCGGGCGGCGCAGCACGGCCAGTGCTGCCAGATATCCGCCGTAGGACCAGCCACGAATGGCCACTCGGCCGAGATCGAGCGGATGAGTCTTCGCCAAATCCTGGAGCGCCTCGATCTGATCGTCCAGGGTGCGGGTGAAGTCCCCGTGGATCGCCTTCTCCCAGGCCGGGGAGCGGCCCGGGGTACCCCGCCCATCGGCCACGACCACGGCGAATCCCTGGTCGGCGAACCACTGCGAGGTCAGAAGGGCGTGGTGCGCGGCGCTCACCCGCGCCCCGTGCGGGCCTCCGTAGGGATCGAGCAGCACCGGCAGGGGAGTGTCACCGGGGTAGTCCTGCGGCATAAGCACGGCGCACGGGATCCGTCGTGCGCCCCCCTCGACCAAGGCCACGTTGGGGGAGAAACCGGGAGTTTCCGCGTACGACCTGACCACCGCCACGGGAGTGCCGTCGCGCAGCACCCGTGCCACCGTCCCCGGGCGCCCCGGCGTCGCCGACAGCAGCACCGTCACCGCGCCACGCCGGACCGCCGCATGCACCCCGGGCTCCTCGGAGACCCGCGCCACGCCCAGTTCGTTCACCCGGTAGACATGCGTCTCGCCGATCTCCGGCGCCCCCGCCTCCTCGCCCGCCGACGCCGTGACCAGCACGTCCGAGGCCCCGACATCGAGCACCGCCCGCACCTGCAACTGCGGTCCGGTCAAAGGCCGTTCACCCACCGCGAGCACCCGCGCGCCGCCCTCGTCGGCGATCCGCACCAGTTGCCCGGACGGCGACCAGCAGGGCACCCCGCCGAAAAGATCAAGCCAAATCGGGTCCTCGTCGGCATGCACCATCCGGGTCGCACCGGTGTCCGGATCCACCGCCAGATACAGCTGGCTGCGCTGATCGCGCGCCTGGACCAGAATCAGCGGCGCCCCCGCGTCTGACCAGTGCACACGCGCCAGATACGGATACCGCACCCGGTCCCAGGCCACCTCGGTGCGGGCCCCGCCGAGGTCCGTCACGAACAGCCGGACCAGCGCGTTCGGCGTCCCCGCCGCCGGATACGGGACGTGTTGTGGATCACGTTCCGGCTGCGAGGGATCGGCGATCCACCAGCGCCGCACCGGCGTGTCGTCCACCCGCGCCACCAGCAGCCGGTCCGACTCCGGCGCCCACCAGAACCCCCGCGTACGGTCCATCTCCTCGGCCGCGATGAACTCCGCCAGCCCATAGGTCACTTCCGGCGTGTCGGGCTCCGCCAGCGCCCGGTCGTCCGCCCCCTCCGCCCCCACCACCCGCAGCGCACCGGCCGCCACATAGGCGATGTGCCGCCCGTCGGGCGAGGGCCGGGGATCGATCACCGGACCGGGAACCGGCAGCTCACGGGCGGTCCCGGCGCGCAACTCGGCCGTGAACAGCCGCCCCGACAGGGCGAACGCGGCCAGCTCCACCGCCCCGTCCGTGGCATAGCCGACGATCCCCGCGCCGCCCTCCCGGCTGCGCTCCCGGCGGGCCCGCTCCTCGGGCGACAGCCGCTCCCCGGCGCCGCCCAGCAGCACCCCGGGATCGGCCGCCACCCGCTCCCCGCCGTCCGGCAGATCGAGCACCCAGAGGGCACCCGCGCGATGCTGGCCGGAACGCGCGCGCAGAAACGCGACACGCGAGCCGTCCGGAGCGATGGAGAACGAACGCGGCGCGCCGAGCGTGAATCGCTGGGTGCGGGCGTGCCGGCGGGGGAAGGACTCGGGCTCGGTCGTCATGCCACGACGATATTGGCCATGCGCCCCCTTGTGCGGCCGTGCGCCGACAGATGCGCGCGCACGGATAGTTATGATCACTAGCGCTGTGTGGGTATGAACCTGCTGGCTCCTGCATGGATTTACGCGTCTTATGGATTGACCGGTCTGTACGGATGGGCAAGTCCGCCCGCTCTGCTTGGAGGTGAACCGCCATGGCACTCTCGATCTCGGCGGTGGTGCTGCTGGCGATCATCGTCTTCCTGCTGATCAAGAAGTCCGGGCTCAAAGCGGGACACGCGGTGGTCTGTATGTTGCTGGGGTTCTATTTGTCGTCCTCGACGATCGCGCCCACGATCAGCGAGCTGACGAGCAATATCGCGGGGATGATCGGCAGCATCAACTTCTGACGTCCGTCCTGGCCCCCGTACTCTGGGGGCCATGACGGACCACCCCGCCCGTCGTCTGCTGCTGGTGCACGCGCACCCGGACGACGAGTCGATCAACAACGGCGCGACCATGGCCGCGTACGCCGCACAGGGCGCGCGGGTGACGCTGGTCACCTGCACGCTCGGCGAGCGCGGCGAGGTCATCCCGCCGGAGCTGGCCCATCTGACCGGTGCCGCCCTCGGCGCGCACCGGCTCGGTGAGCTGGCCGCCGCCATGCGCGCCCTCGGTGTCACCGATGTCCGTCAGCTCGGCGGCGCCGGCCGCTACACCGACTCCGGGATGATGGGCCTGCCCGACAACACCGACCCGGACTGCTTCTGGCAGGCCGATGTCGACCGGGCGGCCACCGCCCTGCTCGCCGTGATCCGCGAGGTCCGCCCCCAGGTCCTGATCACCTACGACCCCGACGGCGGCTACGGCCACCCCGACCACATCCAGGCCCACCGGGTCGCGATGCGCGCCGCCGAACTCGCCACCGCCGAGGGCATCGGCGTCGACCGGATCTTCTGGAACCGCATTCCGCGCTCCACCGCCGAGGCCGCCTTCGCCCGCCTCGCCACCGATCTGCCCGACCTGCCCTACGAGAAGGCCGGCCGCGTCGACGACCTCCCCGGTGTGATCGACGACGACCGGATCACCACCACCGTCGACGGCACCGGATTCGCCACCGCGAAGGCCGCCGCGATGGCCGCGCACGCCACCCAGATCACCGTCCTGCCCCCGTACTTCGTGCTCTCCAACGACCTCGTCCAGCCGCTGCTGACCGCCGAGTCCTACGAGTTGGTGCGCGGGGAGCGCGCGCCCGGCGTGGAACGGGATCTGTTCGCCGGGATCTCCGACTCCGCCGGGATCTCCGACTCGCCCGGGAACTCCGCTGCGGACTCCGCGGGGAACGGGGGCACCCGGTGAGCGAGAACCGCGGCTCCCTGCTGGCCCAGCCGCTGCCCCGCCCCTCCGCCGGGCGGATCGCCGCGTATCTGGGGCTGTTCGCCCTCGGGTTGCTCACCGGGATCGCGGGGGCGCTGATGGAGGGCGCCTGGTTCCCCGGCGGGCTGCTGCTGGCGCTCGCCGGGTCGGCCGGGGCGATCCTCGGCGGGGCCCGCGCCACCGGAACCCGCGGCGGGGGTGTGGCGGTCGCGGCGGGCTGGATGCTCACCGTCATCCTGCTCACCACCAGCCGCCCGGAAGGGGACTTCGTGTTCGCCGCGGGCGCGGGCTCCTACCTCTTCCTGCTCGGCGGCATGGCCGTGGCTGTGATCTGCGCCACCCTTGGCCCCGGGCGGCAACCGCACGACCGCTCCGCCCGACTTGGCAAGTGACGTACCACTTCTGCGCCCCCGGCGCGTGCGCGTCCCGTACGGGTTTCCCCAGTGGTCCGGGGATCCGTGTGTCAAGTGGCCAGTATGGTGGTGCGCGCCGCCGATCCTCCCCATCCGCTCGACTCGGTTCGGGCCCGGGGGGACCCCCAAGCAGAGTGAGGTCGCAACGGGCGGCGGAGCCAACCGGGAGAACCTGCCTTGAGTCGTGAAACTGACAGTCCGTCCTCCGGGCCCACCGGCCACGGCGGAGCCGCATACCCCTCGGGGACGCCGCCGTACGGTACGCCGGCGGCCACCGACGGCGGTGCGGACGCGGGCCGTTCGGCCGCGCAGCCGGAGGAACGCAAGACCGAGACCACACTGACGACCCGGGTCCGGATCAACATCCCCGGATCCCGGCCGATCCCGCCGGTCGTGGTGCGCACACCCGTCGCCGACGGCGAGGGCGACGGCGACCGGACGGCCACCGAGCCGCCCCGGCCCCCGTCCCCGGCCCAGGGCCGCGCGGACACCGCCGCGCCCCCGGGCGCCCCGACCGGACCGGGCGGACCGGGCGGACCGGCGGGGGAGAAGACCAGCGACTGGTTCGCGCCGCGCAAGCCCGGCCAGCCGGGCCCCGGCCCTCGCACCGGTCCCGCCGCGGCCAACGGCGGTCCCCAGAGCCCCGGTGCGGGCGCCACCCCGGCGGCCGGTACCCCGGTCGCGGGTACGGCACCGGCCGCCCGCCCGGCACCCGGCACCCGCCCCGGCGCGGGCACCGGCAACGGCACCGCCCTGCCCGGCGCGACCGGCGGCCCGGTCGCCCCCGGCCACGGCGGCGGCACCGGCTCCTTCGACGTCACCGAGGCCCTCGCGGCGGGCCAGCGCGCCCAGAACGGCAACGGCGGCACCGCCCACCGCGACGACCTGCCGTACGCCGCCCCCGGGAACGGCTACGCCGAGGGCGCCCACCCCGCGGTCCACGCCCCCGGCGCTGGAGCCCCCGGCGGACCCGGCGGCCAGAACGGCCAGGGCGGCCCGTACGGCTACGGCGGCCCCCAGGGCCCCGCGGGCCCCACCGGCGGCCCCGTCACCGGCGACGGCCCCCTCGTCCCGCCCCTGGCCCCCGGCGGCGTCTCCATGGCCCCCGGCGGCGGCCTCAGCGACGACACGGCGATCCTCACCCCCCAGGTGCAGGTCCCCGAGCCCCCCGGCGGCATCTACCCGCCCCCGGCGGGGAAGGTCTCCGGCGACACCCTCTCCGGCGGCATCCCCGTCGTCCCGTCCGCCGACCGCACCGCCCCCGGCGGCCCCCAGACCCCGCCCCAGCGCACCGAACCCGCCCCGGCCCCGGCGCCGCGGCAGAGCACCCCCACCCCCACCCCCCGCAAGAAGAAGGGCCGCAGCAAGCTGGTCCTCCTGGTCGGCGGACTGGTCTTCATCGGCGGTGTCGCCTATGGCGCCGGGCTCCTCATGAACCACTCCGACGTCCCCAAGGGCACCACCGTGCTCGGCGTCGACATCGGCGGCGGCACTCGCGACGACGCCGTCAAGAAGCTGGACGCGGCGCTCGGCGAGCGCACCGCGACCCCGCTGAAGCTCTCCGTCGACGGCGAGACCGTCTCCCTCCCGCCGGACCAGGCGGGCCTCCAGTTCGACGCGGACGCCACGGTCGCCGCCGCCGCGAAGAGCGACTACCACCCGGTCTCCGTCATCGGCTCCCTCTTCGGCGAGAAGCGGATCATCGAGCCGGTCATGCCGGTCGACGAGGAGAAGCTGCGCGCCGCCCTGACGGACGCGGCGGGCGGCGCGACCGGCGCCGGGGACGGCACGATCACCTTCGAGTCGGGCAAGGCCGTCCCGGTCTACGGCAAGAAGGGCCAGGGCATCGACGCCGGCCGGGCCGCGGGCGCCGTCGAGGAGGCGTACCGCACCCAGGTCGAGACCGGCTCCGAGACCCCGCTCCAACTGCCGACGACCTCGGTCGAGCCGACGGTGTCCGACGCCGAGGTGGACCGCATGATGAAGGAGTTCGCCGAACCGGCGATGTCCGACCTGGTCACCGTACGCACCGACGCCGGTCACTCCATCGACTTCAGCCCCGAGAACAGCCTCTGGAAGTTCCTCCAGGTCAAGGCCGTCGACGGCAAACTGGTCGACTCCTACGACGAGGCCGCCCTCCAGGAGCTGTACGGCAGCACCTTCGCCGACGTCCTGATCACCCGCGGCACCGGCGAGAAAACCCCGGTAACGGTCCAGGACGTCATCAGCGCCCTACGCCCCGCCCTGAAGAGCCCGGACAACAGAATCGCCACCATCGAAACCAACCCGAGCTAGACCCGGGGAATGTCATCTGGGGGGCACCCACACATGGGGGGTGCCCCCCAGGGCTTTTGCTGTCAGGGGCGCGGGGAACTGCGCAAAAACCGACCACAACCCGCACCCGACCGGGCAGGGACGACCATCTCAGGGGCGCGGGGAACTGCGCGAAAAGCGACCACACACCCGCACCCGCCCCCAACCCTCTGCCCCCCACCCCCCGCCCTAATTCAACCGCGCCCGAGCCGCCCGAGCCTCCCCCCGAACAACCTCCGCAGCCCCCGCATCCACCCCCTCCACCACCTCCGCATACCCCTCCAACTCCACCGCCCCACCCACAAAATCCCCCCGCTCCACCAGCAACCGCCCCCGCTCATACCGCAACCGCGCCGCATGCGAGGGCAACAACAACCCCAACTCCACCGCCCACAACGCCACCTCCACCCGCTCGGGCCGCCCCCGCGCCCACACCCCCACGTTGTTCAACACCCTCCGCACCACCTGCACCACCCCGGCCGGCGCCAGCACCCCCGGCCCCAGCCCACCCCCCACCGCCCCCGCACCCACTCCCGTCGCCCCCACATCCGTCGCCCCCGCCACCAACCGCTCCACCTCCCCCTCCGACAACACCCGCCCCCCATCGAACGGATCCACCAGCACCGGCCGCCGCCCCACCGGACCGAGCCCGACCACGAAATGCCCCGGCAGCGCCACCCCGTGCACCGGCGCCCCCGCCCGCCGGGCGACCTCCACCCACACCACCGACAACAGGATCGGCAGCCCCCGCCGCCGCTCCAGCACCCGGTGCAGCAGGGACGCCTCCAGCCGCCCGTACTCCGCCGGGGAACCGTGGAACCCCAGCCGCGCCCCGAGCACCTCCCGCAGGGCAGCCGCCCACGCCCCCGGCCCACCGGGACGGAACGGCAGCATCCCCGCCAGCTCGTCCAGCGCGAGCTGCCCCGCGTCGATCCCGGCGTCGTCCAGCGCCGCGTCCGCCTGCGCCCCGATCAGCAGGCACAGCGTGGCCAGATCGGGCGACTCGGCCCGCGCCTCCTCGGCGAACCGCCGCCGCACCTCGGCGACCCGCTCCGGCGACGGCGACCGCGGCCCCGGCGAGGGCCCGAAAGCCGATGACGGCACGCCCCTCACCCCCCGTCCGTCACACGGTCGGCCACGAACCGGAGATGGTGATAGGCGTGATGCGCGGCGAACCCCAGCCGCCCGTACAGCGCCCGCGCCCCCGCGTTGTCCGTCTCGACCTGGAGCCAGGCCGCCGACGCGCCCTCCTCCAGCGCCCGCCGGGCGAGCGCGGCCATGACCTCGGTCGCCAGCCCCCGCCGCCGCAGCCCCGGATCGACCTCCACCGCCGCGAACCCGGCCCACCGCCCGTCCACCACACACCGCCCGATCGCGCCGGGCACCCCGCCCGCACCGGGAACGCTCGCGAACCACACCGAGGCCCCGCTCCCCAGCACCCGCAGCGCGACCTCGCTCACCCCCCGCCGCTGATACCGCGCCAGCCACCCGGCATCCACCCCCCGCGAGAGCACAACCCCCGCACCCTCCGCCCGATCCGCGACCGGCGCCAGCGCCCCGGTCCACAGCTCGGCACTGACCTCCCGCACCCACCCCCGCGCCGCCAGCTCCGCGCCCAGCAGCTCCTCCGTGCCCTCGGCACCGGTCGCGGTCTGCACATAGGCGGGCAGCCCCCGCTCCCCGTACCAGTCCCGGACCGCCATCAGCGCCTCGTCCAGCGGCAGCCCCGGATCGCCCAGCGGCAGCACCGAATTGGCCCGGCGGGTGAACCCGGCGGCGGCCCGCAGCTCCCACTCCCCGAGCCGCTCGCTCTCCACCGGCCGCCAGGCCCGCGCGGCGACCCGCGCGAGTTCCTCGTACGAGGCCGAGGGGCCCCGGCGGCGGGCCGGAGCGGTCGGCACCACTTTGCCCGCGACCAGGGCGGATTCCGGAACCCGGACGGTTTCCCCGTCCCGGCGGGTGATCGCCAGCACACCGTTGTCCCAGGATGTGAGAACACCCACCGTGTCGGTGAATTCACCCCCGGTGTCCCGCGGATCGAGACGCTGCCGCACCGACACCCGTTTGCCCACGTCAGCAGCGGTGATTCGGACGACGAGACGTCCGGTCGCCGAGATTTCCACAGGTCAATCCACCCCTCCTGTTCGGATCATGCCCAAGAACGGAGATACTAGGTGCGGGCATCGACGACGCCGCGCTCTCGCGCGCCAGACCGGCGGAGCCCAGGTGGCCCGCCAGCGCCCGTATCGAGGAGGAACGACAGCGTGACCTACGTCATCGCGCAGCCTTGTGTCGACGTCAAGGACAAGGCGTGCATCGAGGAGTGCCCGGTCGACTGCATCTACGAGGGCTCCCGGTCCTTGTACATCCACCCGGACGAATGCGTCGACTGCGGCGCCTGTGAGCCGGTCTGCCCGGTCGAGGCGATCTTCTACGAGGACGACACTCCGGAGGAGTGGAAGGACTACTACAAGGCGAACGTCGAGTTCTTCGACGAGCTGGGCTCGCCCGGCGGTGCCAGCAAGCTCGGCCTGATCGAGCGGGACCACCCCTTCATCGCCGCGCTGCCGCCGCAGAACGGCTGAGCGCGCCCGCGACCCACTCGCGCCGCCCCGTTCCCCCAGGGACCGGGGCGTTCGCCGTACCAGCGCGCAACCGAAAGTGAGCACGAACCCGTGTCCGCAGTCACCGACCGGCTTCCGGTCTTCCCCTGGGACAAGCTGACCCCCTTCAAGCAGACCGCCGCGGCCCACCCGGACGGCATCGTCGACCTCTCGGTCGGCACGCCGGTCGACCCGGTCCCCGAGGTGATCCAGAAGGCGCTGGTCGAGGCGGCCGACTCGCCGGGCTATCCGACGGTCTGGGGCACGCCCGAACTGCGTGACGCGATCACCGGCTGGCTCACCCGCCGCCTCGGCGCGCGGGCCGTCACCCACCGCCATGTCCTGCCGGTCGTCGGCTCCAAGGAGCTGGTCGCCTGGCTCCCCACCCAGCTGGGCCTGGGCCCGGGGGACCGGGTCGCCGTCCCCCGCCTCGCCTACCCCACCTACGAGGTGGGCGCCCGCCTGGCCCGCGCGGACCACGAGGTCTACGACGACCCGACCACCCTCGACCCGGAGGGCCTGAGGCTGCTCTGGCTGAACTCCCCGTCCAACCCGACGGGCCGGGTCCTGCCCAAGGAGGAGCTGACCCGGATCGTCGCCTGGGCCCGCTCCCACGGCATCCTGGTCTTCTCCGACGAGTGCTATCTCGAACTGGGCTGGGAGGCCGACCCCGTCTCGGTCCTCCACCCGGACGTGAACGGCGGCTCGTACGAGGGCATCGTGGCCGTCCACTCCCTCTCCAAGCGCTCCAACCTCGCCGGTTACCGCGCGGCCTTCCTGGCCGGTGACCCGGCGGTCCTGGGCCCGCTGCTGGAGATCCGCAAGCACGGCGGCATGATGACCCCGGCCCCGACCCAGGCGGCAGCGGCGGCGGCCCTGCACGACGACGACCATGTCCGCGTCCAGCGTGAGCGCTACGCCACCCGCCGCGCGGCGCTCCGCACGGCCCTGGAGTCCCACGGCTTCCGCATCGAACACAGCGAGGCCAGCCTCTACCTGTGGGCCACCCGCGACGAACCCTGCTGGACCACGGTCGCCCACCTGGCCGACCTGGGCATCCTGGTGGCCCCCGGCGACTTCTACGGCGAAGCGGGCGACCACTTCATCCGCGTGGCCCTGACAGCCACGGACGAACGCATCGCCGCAGCGGTGAACCGCCTCAGGTAGGACGCTTTTCTGGGGGCGCGAGGAACTGCGCGACCGCCCCCCCCACCTACCCCCACCCGATCACCAAAGAAGAAGGGGCCCGGGGTTCAACCCCGGGCCCCTTCTCACTCCGTACGGCAACCTCAGCCCAGCGGAAGCCCCTGCACCGGCAGCCCGCCCTTGGTCAGCCCCTCCGTCGGCAGCCCACCCTTCGTCGCCGACTTCGCGGTCTCACCCACGACATCCCCCGCGGCCCCGGCGACATCCCCCGCCGCCTTCTGCGCGGCCGGCGTCGCCTTCTTCGCCGCCGCACCCGTGGTCTTGCCCGCGGCCGGAACCGCCGTCTTCACCGCGTTGCCGCCGGTCTCACCGGCCAGCCCGGTGGTGGTGCGCGCGGCGCTGTCCACGGTGCTGCCCGTGCTCGCGGCGTCCAGCGCGGTCAGCCCACCGAGGTTCGGGGTGGCCGGCAGTTCGGGCGCGGCGCTGGCGGAGCCGGCCGCACCGACCCCGGCAGCCGCTCCCGCAGCGACGAGCAGCGCGGCACGGGCGATCCGGCGGGTCAGGGGGAGGGACATGATGCTCCTTCGACGGAAGAAAAAGTACGGCAGAGACTGATGATCCGAACCGGACAGTGAAGTGAACTGTCCTGCCGGGCCCGGGAGTTGACCGTGTGGCCAAGAACCACGTGGCCGAGGCGACTCGGCGGTGGACCGTCCGGGCTCGGACGCAGTGACTACCGCTCGACCCCCCATCGAGGTTGCGGAGCGCCAACGTAAAGAGTTGGTAATGCGTCGCATTATCGGTTGCGGATAAAAGTGGGCAAAGGGTGCCCGTGGGGAAGGGTCGGAGAAGCGCTGCTGAATCCTTACGCCCCTGTGTTCCCAAGGGAATTGCCGATCGGCCGGGTGGTCGCGCGAAGAACCCGCACCCCCGGGCGCCGCGAGCCCCGCGGGCTACTCCCCGCGAGGGAACGTTCGCACTAGCGCACGGTGATGATCCGCACCGCGTCCGCGGTGCCGCTGTCCGTCGTCCGCCAGGGCTTCTCGGAGGACCCGGCGGTCCACTCCCGCCCGGCGTACGAGACGCTCTCGATGCCCAGGTCGGCGGCGTTGGCGACGGCCCAGTGCGCGATCCGCCAGCCCTGCTCCCCGACCGGACCCCCGTCGGTGCCGTCGGCGCTCACCGGTACCGTCACCGTCCGCCCCACCGCCTGAGCCGTGACCCCGCTCGGGCCCGGCGCGGGGGCGCCCCGCGTGCCCACCTCGGCGCCGGTCTGCTCCAGTTGCCCGAAGTCCCGCACCAGGGCGGAGCGCACCGCGTCGGGCCCGGCGGCCCGGGTCTGCCCGGGGGCCGGTGACTGGCTGGCGTCGGGGCGGCCACCGCAGGTCAGGGTGGCCGCGGCCCGGCCGGTGAAGGCGTCGGCGAGAAGCTGCGCGTCCGGCTCGTGCTTGGCGTACGCGGTGGGGAAGCCGCTGCGCTGGACGCGCTGGGCGGCGACGGTGAGCGGCAGTTCGGTGTAGCCGTCCACCGTCTCCAGATGGTCGTAGAACGCGTTGGCCGCGTAGATCGGGTCCATGATCTCGCGCTCGCCGCCCCAGCCCTGCGAGGGCCGCTGCTGGAAGAGGCCGAGCGAATCACGGTCGCCGTGGTCGAGGTTGCGCAGCGCCGACTCCTGCATCGCGGTCGCCAGCGCGATGGTGACGGCCCGTTCGGGCAGCCCGCGCGCGGTGCCGACGGCGGAGATGGCCGCCGCGTTCACCGCCTGCTCCGGGGTGAAGTCGTAGGTCCCGCCCCGTCCGTCGCCCGCGACCACCTTGCAGTGCGAACCGGAGGCGCCGGTGACGTACTGCACGACCAGATAGCCCGCGATGGCGAGCATGACCACCAGGGCCGCGCCGAGACGCAGGAGACGGCCGTGACGCTTGGGGGAGGGGGACGGCTCTGACACGCGTCCACGGTACTGGAGCCTTCCGGCGGGTCTCGGAGGGGTGACGAAAACATGTACGGAAGGGCGACGGGAGAGCGGGGCCGGGAGGGGGCGGGGCGGTGGCCCGACCGGCGATAGTGTCGTCACCATGCCCGACACGCCCGACATCGCCCCCGACGCCCCGCAGGCCGCCGCCCTGGACCTCGGTCTGGACGCCGCCCTGCTGACCGCGCGGCTGGTCGACTTCCCGTCCGTCAGCGGCTCCGAGAAGCCGCTCGCCGACGCGATCGAGCAGGCCCTGCGCGCCCTGCCGCACCTCACCGTCGACCGCCTCGGCAACAATGTCGTCGCCCGGACGGACCTGGGGCACGCCGAGCGGGTGGTGCTCGCCGGGCACATCGACACCGTCCCCATCGCCGACAACGTCCCCTCCCGCCTGGACGACGAGGGCGTGCTGTGGGGCTGCGGCACCTGCGACATGAAGTCCGGCGTGGCCGTCCAGCTCCGCATCGCGGCCACCGTCCCGGCCCCCAACCGCGATCTGACCTTCATCTTCTACGACAATGAAGAGGTCGCCGCCGAGCGCAACGGACTGCGCCATCTCGCCGCCGCCTACCCGGAGTGGCTGGCCGCCGATTTCGCGGTGCTCCTCGAACCCTCCGACGGCCAGGTCGAGGGCGGCTGCCAGGGCACCCTGCGGGTACTGCTCACCACCAAGGGGGAGCGCGCGCACTCGGCGCGCTCCTGGATGGGCTCCAACGCGATCCACGCCGCCGCCCCGATCCTCGCCCGCCTCGCCGCCTACGAGCCCCGCTACCCGGTGATCGACGGCCTGGAGTACCGCGAGGGCCTGAACGCGGTCGGGATCACGGGCGGGGTGGCGGGCAATGTCATCCCCGACGAGTGCGTGGTCACGGTCAATTTCCGCTACGCCCCGGACCGTACGGAGGACGAGGCGGTCGCCCATGTCCATGAGGTCTTCGCGGACTGCGGGGTGACGGACTTCCAGGTCGTGGACCACAGTGGCGCGGCGATGCCGGGGCTGTCCCATCCGGCCGCGGCGGCGTTCATCGAGGCGGTCGGCGGCACCCCGCAGCCCAAGTACGGCTGGACGGACGTCTCCCGGTTCAGCGCGCTGGGCGTCCCGGCGGTGAACTACGGCCCCGGCAATCCGCACTTGGCGCACAAGCGGGACGAAAGGGTGGAAACCGCGAAGATCCTGGCGGCGGAGGAGCGGCTGAGGTCCTGGCTCGCCCCCTGACCGTCGGTTACCCGCCGACCGCCGGGGAGGCCGTGGGCCGCCCGCTCCGGCCCGGACACGCCGACGTCCCCCGCGCGTAACCGGCGTAGATCTACGCTGAGGTGGAAAGACGTCCCTTCCCGGACCCGCGGCCCCGGCCGCGCCGACCGGGGCGGGACCCGATCGGAGGGAGCGCATATGGCCACCGGCAACCCTGAGGACAAGAAGCAGCCGCCTCGGGAGCAGCGTCTCGGACCGGTCCTGCGGCGGCGCGGCCAGGTGACGGCCAGCACGACGGACCAGCGGCTGCTGGACGCGGGCGGCCCCTCCGACTGGGTCCACACCGACCCCTGGCGGGTGCTGCGCATCCAGTCGGAGTTCATCGAGGGCTTCGGCACCCTCGCCGAACTCCCGCCCGCGATCAGCGTCTTCGGCTCCGCCCGCACCCGGCCCGACTCCCCGGAGTACGAGGCGGGCGTCCGCCTCGGCACCGGTCTGGTCGAGGCCGGGTGGGCGGTCATCACCGGGGGCGGACCCGGCGCCATGGAGGCCGCCAACAAGGGCGCCCTGGAGGCGGGCGGTGTCTCGGTCGGCCTGGGCATCGAACTGCCCTTCGAGCAAGGGCTGAACCCCTATGTCGACATCGGCCTCAACTTCCGCTACTTCTTCGTCCGGAAGATGATGTTCGTCAAGTACGCCCAGGGGTTCGTGGTCCTGCCCGGCGGCCTCGGCACCCTCGATGAACTCTTCGAGGCCCTCACCCTGGTCCAGACCCAGAAGGTCACCCGCTTCCCGATCGTCCTGTTCGGCACGGAGTACTGGGGCGGCCTGATCGACTGGCTCCGCAACACCCTCATCGCCCAGGGCAAGGCGGCGGAGAAGGATCTCCTGCTGTTCCATGTCACGGACGATGTGGAGGAGGCGGTCGCGCTGGTGTCGAAGGAGGCGGGGCGGTAGGGCGGCCCGTTCAGCCCGTCCCACCAGCCCGTCCGGCGTTTGAGGACGAGGCCCTTTCGGGGCCGACCCGGGGGTCCGGGGGCGGAGCCCCCGGTGAGGGGACGGGGAGGGGACGGGTAGGGGCGGCGGGGGCGAGAAACACCCCCCGCCGCCGCCCCCACCGGCGCTCACTCACCCGCCCGCCCCCTCACCCCCCTACGCCAACCCCCGCCGAGCCACCGCAGGTGCCCGGTGCCCCGCGATCGCCCCCACCATCTCCAGCACCTCCCGCGTCTCCGCCACCTCGTGCACCCGGTACACCCGCGCCCCCAGCCACGCCGACACCGCCGTCGTCGCCAGCGTCCCGAGCACCCGCTCCTTCACCGGCCGGTCCAGCGTCTCCCCGACGAAGTCCTTGTTGGACAGCGACACCAGCACCGGCCACCCCGTCTCCACCAGCTCCCCGAGCCGCCGGGTGGCCTCCAGGCTGTGCCGGGTGTTCTTCCCGAAGTCGTGCCCCGGGTCGATCAGCACCGACTCGCGCGGCACCCCGAGCGCCACCGCCCGCTCCGCCAGCCCCACGGTCACCCGCAGGATGTCGGCGACGACATCGTCGTACGCCACCCGGTGCGGCCGGGTCCGGGGCTCGGCGCCCCCGGCGTGGGTGCACACCAGTCCGGCCCCGTACCGCGCGGCGACCTCCGCCAGCCCGGGGTCGACCCCGCCCCAGGCGTCGTTCAGGACATCCGCGCCGGCCTCGCAGACCGCGGCGCCGACCTCCGCCCGCCAGGTGTCCACGCTGATCACCACGTCCGGGTGGCGCCGCCGCACCTCCGCCACGAAGCCGACCGTGCGCCGCGCCTCCTCCTCGGCCGTGACCTCCTCGCCCGGCCCGGCCTTCACCCCGCCGATGTCGATGATGGCGGCCCCCTCGGCGACGGCCCGCTCCACGCGCGCGAGGGCCGCCTCGTCCTGGAAGGTCGCCCCCTGGTCGTAGAAGGAGTCCGGGGTCCGGTTCACGATCGCCATGATCACCGGCTCGTGCGCGGCGAACTCCCGTCCGCCCAGCCTCAGCATCTGCTGCGCCCCTCCTCGTGCCGACTCGCACCGACCGGCTGCCGAGTGCGTTCATCCTGGTCCGCGGCCCTTTCCGGCCGTCTGTGACCCTAACTGTCAGACTCGCATGGCACGATCGGAGCAGACACCCCAGATGTCATCCCGAATGACATCGCGGATGACATCCCAGATCGACCACACCCAGCGTGGGGGCTCACCCGATGGTCATGTTCCTCTTCCTCGTCGTCGCGCTCGCCGTCGTGGTCGCCGCGGTCACCCTGCTGGTGGTCGGCGGCGGCGACGGCGGCGGTCCGCTGCCCGAGGCGCCGCCCGAGCGGCTGCACGACCCGCTGCCCCCGGACCGCCCCCTGGGCCGCGGCGATGTCGACGCCCTGCGCTTCCCGCTGGCCGTCCGCGGCTACCGGATGGCGGAGGTGGACGACGCCCTGAACCGGCTCGGCGCCGAGCTGGCCGAGCGGGACGCCCGGATCGCCGACCTGGAGTCCGCCCTCGCGGGCGCCCGCCCCGGCGGAGCCGAGGTCGACCTGGCCAAGCACGGCGACGGGGACCACCAGTGAGCGACGGAGCCGCCGTCCCGGGGGAGGACGGCGCGCTGCGCTGCCCCTGGGCGCTGTCCACCCCGGACTACGTGGCCTACCACGACGAGGAGTGGGGCCGCCCGGTCCACGGCGACGAGGCGCTGTTCGAGCGGCTCAGCCTGGAGGCGTTCCAGTCCGGTCTGTCCTGGATCACCATCCTGCGCCGCCGCCCCGGCTTCCGGGCCGCCTTCGCGGACTTCCGGATCGCCGAGGTCGCCGCCTTCACCGACGCCGACCGCGAACGGCTCCTCGCCGACCCCGGCATCATCCGCAACCGCGCCAAGGTCGACGCGACGATGGCCAACGCGCGCGTGCTCACCGGCTGGGCGCCGGGTGACCTGGACGCCCTGATCTGGTCCCACGCCCCCGACCCGGCCACCCGCCCGGTCCCCAGAACCGTCGGGGAGGTCCCGGCGGTCACCCCCGAGTCGACGGCCCTGTCCAAGGCCCTGAAGAAGCAGGGCCTGCGCTTCGTCGGCCCCACGACCGCGTACGCGCTGATGCAGGCGTGCGGCCTGGTGGACGACCATCTGGAGGGCTGCCTCGCCCGGGGCGCGGGCTAGGGGCGCCTCCTACGGGTCTCAGCGGCCCAGGTACTTCGGCTTCTCCTTGTTGACGAACGCCTGGACCGCGATGGCGTGGTCCTCGGAGGCGCCCGCCCGGGTCTGGAGTTCGTCCTCCTTCTCCAGCGTCTGAGTGAAGGAGTGGGAGTAGCCGTAGGCGAGGGACTCCTTGAGCGCCGCGTAGGCCACGGTCGGGCCCTCGGCCAGCGCGCGGGCCACCTTCTCCGCCTCGGCGCGCAGCTCGGCGGCGGGCACCACCCGGTTGGCGATCCCCAGCTCGGACGCCTCCTGTGCCTTGATCCCGCGCGGGAACAGCAGCAGATCGGCGGCCCGGCCGGGGCCGACCACCTTGGGCAGGGTCCAGGAGATCCCGGAGTCGGCGGTCAGGGCGACACCCGCGAACGAGGTGTTGAAGGAGGCGGTGTCGGCGACGACCCGGTAGTCCGCGGCGAGGGCGAAGCCGAAACCGGCGCCCGCGGCGACCCCGTTCACCCCGGCGACCACCGGCTTGGCCATCCCGGCGAGTGTCCGCACGATCGGGTTGTAGTGCTCCCGGACCGTGGTCATGGTCTGTCCGCCGCCCGACTCCCGGTCCGCCGCCAGCAGCCCGATGTGCTCCTTGAGATCCTGGCCCACACAGAACGCCCGCTCCCCGGCCGCCGTCAGCAGCACCGCCCGCACCGCGTCGTCGTCCGCCGCCGACCGGACCGCCTCGCGGAGGGCGACCTTGGCGGCGAGGTTCAGCGCGTTCATCGCCTCGGGGCGGTTCAGCGTGATCGTCGCGAGTCCGGCGCTCACCTCGTAGAGCACGGTGTCGGCCATGGCGGGTCCCCTCCGTCGTCTGGCGTCCGGCGGCGTACCGAACGGTAGGTCGTGTCCTCAGGACAGCATGGCGGAGATCATGGTCGTTGCACCGGAACGGACGTGTGACCTGCGTCAAAGAATTCAGGTCGGTTTCCGGTGGCCGGAAGTCAGTGCGGGAGCGCGGTATCGCGTTCCGATCGCCGAATTGAGTGGTTTTGCTCGCGCGCGTTGCCCAAGCGATGCCGACTGATGTTGGTCATCGGGTCGCGCGATGCGGGATAATGGCCGGGAAGCAATGTGTTCGATGCCGGTGTCGCGTGTCCGCAGGGCCGCGCGTGCCCCCCAAGGGGTCGTCGGTTTTGACGATGAGCTGGTTTCAGGAAGGGGAACAAGCATGGCGGCCATGAAGCCGCGGACGGGCGACGGCCCGCTCGAGGTGACCAAGGAGGGGCGGGGCATCGTCATGCGCGTTCCGCTCGAAGGCGGCGGTCGGCTTGTCGTCGAGCTGACCCCGGACGAGGCCGACGCGCTCGGCGACGCCCTCAAGAAGGTCGTGGGCTGACCGCGATCCCACTGCGGTCCGGTCGCGCGCGACCACACACCCCTTCAGCCGCCCCGCACCTCACCGGTGCCGGGGCGGTTGCTCGTTCCCCGGCCGCGTCGGACGGCTGATCGCCCCGAACGACTGTTCTGCTCGAACGACTGTCCGGCTCAGCGCTTGACCGCGCACAGCAGGCCGTCGCCCATCGGCAGCAGGGACGTCACCAGCTCCGGGCTCTCCCGCACCGACCGCAGCAGCTCCCGCAGCCGCAGCACCTCGGTCGGCTGGGGCCCCGAATCGACCGTACGGCCATTGGCGAAGACGCCCTCGAAGACCACCAGGCCGCCGGGGCGCAGCAGCCGCAACGATTCGGCGAGGTAGTCGAGGACCTCCAGCCGGTCACCGTCGCAGAACACGAGGTCGTAGCCGGCGTCCGCGAGCCGGGGCAGCACGTCCAGAGCCCGGCCCGGGATGAAACGGGCGCGGTTCCCGGCGAAACCGGAGGCGCGGAACGCCTGCCGGGCGAACTGCTGGTGCTCCGGCTCGGGGTCGACGGTGGTCAGCACCCCGTCGGCACGCATGCCGTGCAGCAGATGGATCCCGGAGACCCCGGTACCGGTACCGACCTCCGCGACGGCCTTGGCGTCCACGGAGGCGGCCAGCAGCCGCAGCGCGGCACCCGTGCCGGGCGACACCGAGCGCAGCCCTGCCTCACGGGCCCGGTCCCGGGCCCAGTGCAGCGCTTCGTCCTCGGCGACATAGGCGTCGGCGAACGCCCAGCTCGTCTGCCGGTTGCCGGTAATGACCCTCTCCTGTCCCCGTTGGTCCTTCGGCGTGACTGTATCCGTTGGCGCCGGGAACCCGCAGATGGGACCGGGCGTTTAGAAGGGTGAGCACGGACACGGGGGACACGGTTGGATCACGACGACGAGCGGTGCGAAGTCCAAGTCCTGACGCAGCCGCATGAGCCGTATCAGCACAGATCAAACTCTTGTAAAACCGCTTATGAGGAGCTAACGGGCGAGGTGGTTATGGTAGGGGCTCCACTGGACACCACCAGAGCCGACAGGGGAGGTGCGGCCGGACCTGTGGATCGGGGAGGAGTGCTCCGGCGCTTTCTCGGGTCGGCGGGCAGGCCGAAATCCGTGAACAACACCGCTGCTGACCACCGTCACGCCGCTGACCGGACCACGACCGCGACCTTTTCCACCGACGCGGACGGGCAGGCGTGGACTCCGCCCACCTGGGAGGAGATCGTCAGCACGCACAGCGGTCGCGTCTACCGCCTCGCCTACCGCCTCACGGGCAACCAGCACGACGCCGAGGATCTCACCCAGGAGGTCTTCGTCCGGGTCTTCCGATCCCTGTCGACCTATACGCCGGGCACCTTCGAGGGCTGGCTGCACCGCATCACCACCAACCTCTTCCTCGACATGGTCCGCCGCAAGCAGCGCATCCGCTTCGACGCCCTCGGTGAGGACGCGGCGGAGCGGCTGCCCAGCCGCGAGCCCAACCCGCAGCAGGTCTTCAACGACGCCCACTTCGACGCGGACGTCCAGCAGGCCCTCGACACCCTCGCCCCCGAGTTCCGCGCCGCGGTCGTCCTGTGCGACATCGAAGGACTGTCGTACGAGGAGATCGCCGCGACCCTCGGGGTCAAGCTGGGCACGGTCCGCTCGCGGATCCACCGTGGCCGCTCGCAGCTGCGCAAGGCCCTCGCGCACCGCTCGCCCGAGGCGCGCGCCGAGCGCCGCGCCTTCGTGCCCCGTGTTCCCGCTCTGGGGGGAGGGGGCGCGCCCGCGTGAGTGGTTCACGGCCGAAATCTGCCGAGGAGCGCCTGGCAGAACAGCATCTGGGAGACCGACTCGCCGCCCTGGTGGACGGCGAGCTCGGTCATGACACGCGTGAGCGGGTCCTGGCGCATGTGGCGACCTGCGTCCGCTGCAAGGCGGAGGTCGACGCCCAGCGCCGACTGAAGAACGTCTTCGCCGAGGCCGCCCCGCCCCCGCCCTCCGCCAGCTTCCTGGCCCGCCTCCAGGGCCTGCCGGGCGGTGGTGACGACGACGGCGACGGCCCGCTCGACGACAGAGGCTTCCTCGACGGCCTCTCGGACCGACCGCCCGCCGGGACGTTCGACACCGAGCGCGGTGAGCGCTTCGACTTCGCCTATGTGGCCGCCCGCCGGTCCACCGCCCTGCTCCCGGCGGTCGCCGCGGCTGCCGGGCAGCGCGGCTTCCGCATCCATGAGGTGCGGCGGCACGACAGCGACCGCAGCGCCGCCTCGCGCAGCCGCCGGTTCGCCTTCGCCGCCGCCGGAGCGGTGTCGCTGGCCGCCATCGCGCTGGGCGGGGTCACCACCGGTATGCCGGGCGACACCACCGGCAACGACGCCCGCGGCGGCAACGGCAGCAATGTGACACCGATGCGCTCCCCGGGCACCGGTGCCACCACCACCCCCGAGTCCCAGCGCCGCCGCGGTGCCGGGCCGCTGCTCGCCCAGGGCCAGCAGTCGCTCGACACCTCCGTGGCCGCCAGCGAGGTGTCCGCCCCGCTGCTGCCCGGTCTGCCGACCGGCCGCCCGGCCCCGGCGCACCCGCTGACCACCGCCGTGGAAGCCGGTGCCGCCGCCATGTCCCCGCTGATACGTCCCTTCACCGCGACCCCGCCGCTCACGCTCACTGCGTGGTCGGAGGTGCCCGAGATCACCGCCCCCGGGCTGCTCGCCGGTTCCGTCCCCGGCGCCTCGGCCCCACCGCCGGTGGGCCCCTCCACCCCGCCCCGCTGACCCGGAGCGGCGCTCGTCTCGCGGGCGAACCTGGTTGAATTCCGGGGTGGACCGTGCCTTCGGCAGGCAGCCGGGCGCGGAGTCGACGTACCGCGGTCACCGCCTGCGCGGTCGGCCGCGGCCAGCTGTGGGGAGAGCATGGACGAGGGGAAGTCCGCACAGGGCCCGACGGGGCACGGTGAGCCGGTCGGGCCGACGGGTGCCGCTGCTGCAGCCGCTGAGGGCGGGCGCGCTGCCGAGGGTGCCGCTGAAGGTGCTCGCGCCGCCGGTGCCGTCGAGGGTCCCCCTGAGGGTGCCGCCGCCCATGCCGACTTCGAGCTGAGGCATCCCGGGGAGAGCGAAGGCGCGGGCGAAGGAGACTTCGTGCTGGAGCGTCCCGTGGGGCAGGCGGCGGTTGCCGGGGAGCCCTGGGGTGCGGCGGCGGACGACACCGGGGGCTCCGCGGGTGTGCGGGACGCCGGATCGGGTTCCGCCGGGCGTTCCGTGGGTGTGCCGGAGGCCGGATCGGGCTCGGCCGGGGGCTCCGCGGGTGTGCGGGACGCCGGATCGGGTTCCGCCGGGCGCTCCGCGGGTGTGCGGGAGGCCGGATCGGGCTCGGCCGGGGGCTCCGCGGGTGTGCGGGACGCCGGATCGGGTTCCGCCGGGCGCTCTGCCGGTGTGCGGGATGCCGGATCGGGCTCCGTCGGGCGTTCCGCGGGTGTGCCGGAGGCCGGATCGGGTTCCGCCGGGCGTTCCGCAGGTGTGCCGGACGCCGGATCAAGCTCCACCAGGCTGCCGGAAGGCGCGTCGGCGTCCCCTGCTCACCCCGAGGTCCCCGAGGTCCCCGAAGTCGCCGAGGTCCCCGATGCCCTGCCCAGCGCTTCCGTGCCGCATGGCTCCGGTGAGCCGGGTGCGCCGCTGCACGCGCCCGACCGGTACAGCACCCCGCCCTACGGGGAGCCCGGCCCCTGGGCCCTCGCGCCGCCCGTGCAGCATCCGACGGCCACTCCGGCGCAGGGCACAGCGGTTGCGCCGGCCCTGCCGCAGCAGCAGACCGGGAGCGCCGGTGTGCCCGGCCCGCCCACTCCCGGCGCCGCTCACGGCGCATCGCCGGTCGCGGAACACCCCAGCCCCCACCCCACCGCCCACTTCGCGCCCCCCAGCGGCCCCGCCGACCCCTGGGGCCGCTACGACCCCTGGGCGGCGCCCCGCCCTTCGGGGCCCTTGCAGCAGGCCGGGGCCGCGGTGCCCGGCGAGGGACAGCGGCGCAGACGGGCGCGCGGGGTGCTGATCGCCGGGGCCGTGGCGCTGGCGCTGGTCTCCGGGGGCATCGGCGGGGCCGTGGGGACATATCTGGAGCGCGGCGGCGGGGTCGGTGAGGTGGTGCTGCCGCAGGCCGGCAAGGAGTCGGCCGAGCGGGCGCCGGACACGGTGGCCGGGATCGCGGCCCGCGCGCTGCCCAGCGTGGTGACCCTGCATGTGTCCGGCGGCGAGGAGGCCGGGACCGGTACGGGCTTCGTGCTGGACGGCAGCGGTCACATCCTCACCAACAACCATGTCGTCGAGCCCGCCGGGGACGATGGCGAGATCACCGTCACCTTCAACAGCGGGGACACCGCGCAGGCCGAGGTGATCGGCAGCGACGGCGGCTACGACCTCGCGGTGGTGAAGGTGACCGCGGTCAAGGGACTCCAGCCCGCGCCGCTCGGCAACTCGGAGAATGTCCAGGTCGGCGACCCGGTGGTGGCCATCGGCGCCCCCTTCGACCTGTCCGGCACGGTCACCTCCGGGATCATCAGCGCCACCGAGCGCCCCATCACCGCCGGTGGCGAGGCCGACGGCACGGACATCTCCTATGTGGACGCCCTCCAGACGGACGCCCCGATCAACCCCGGGAACTCCGGCGGGCCGCTGCTGGACTCCCGGGGCCGGGTGATCGGCATCAACTCCGCGATCCGCTCCGCGGGCAGCGGCTCCGAGCTGGACGGCGGCCAGGCGGGCTCGATAGGGCTCGGCTTCGCCATACCGATCAACCAGGGCAAACGCGTCGCCGAGGAGCTGATCAACACCGGCCGGGCAACCCACCCGGTGATCGGCGTGACCCTCGACATGAACTACTCCGGCGACGGCGCCCGGGTCGGCACCGAGACCAGCGACGGCGGCTCCCCGGTCACCGAGGGCGGCCCCGGTGACCAGGCCGGGATCGAGCCCGGCGATGTGATCACCGAGATCGACGGCCAGCGCGTCCACTCCGGCGAGGAGCTGATCGTCAAGACCCGCTCGCACCGCCCCGGCGACCGGCTGGAGCTGAAGCTGCTGCGGGACGGCGAGGAGCGGACGCTCTCACTGGTCCTCGGCTCCTCCGACGGGAGCTGACCGGGCGTCCCCATGGTGAATTCCGTACGAAGGTCCCCTGAGCCCCGGGCGTCCCGTCGGGCGCGCATCGGGAAAAAGCGGTCGCATACACATACTCGGTCGTCACAGGGCAGTACCGGTCGGACAGTATCGGCGGGTACCGTGGTTCCGGCCCGGACATGGCAAGGAGCTTCAGGTGTTCAATGACATAGGACCGCTTGAGCTGGTCACGCTCATCGTCCTCGCCGTGCTCGTCTTCGGTCCGGACAAGCTCCCCAAGCTGATCCAGGATGTGACCCGAACGATCCGGAAGATCCGGGACTTCTCGGAGAGCGCCAAGGACGACATCCGGCAAGAACTCGGGCCGGAGTTCAAGGACTTCGACTTCGAGGATCTCAACCCCAAGACGTTTCTCCGCAAGCAGATGGAGAACGATGACCTGGGGCTGAAGGAGATCCGCAACGGCTTCGACCTGAAGAAGGAGATGGCCGAGGTCACGGACGTGGTGCACGGCCGCGAGTCGGAGTCGTCCACCTCGTCGTCGTCCGCTGCCGCCGGCTCGTCCGACTCCGGTGGCCGGATCGACATGACCAAGAAGCCCGAGGCCGCCCGCGACGACCGCCCGCCGTTCGACGCCGACGCCACCTGAGCGTTCCCCCGGCGTAGCCGCGGCCCGGCGCGGTCGGCGTCGGCCCGTCCGTCGGATGTGACGCTTGTCATACCCGCACCCCTCGCCGTACGCCCGTCCGCGCGGTCGGAACGCGCCGTCCGGGCGACCCTTGCGCCCGGCGCTTTCCCTGCTGCCCGCAGAGGTGTGGATATGCTGCCGAGTTGTTGTGCGGACCGGACGAGTACGCCCGAAGGGGGGCGGGCCGCGCCGGTCCGACGAGAGCGAGGAGGCGTCCGGGCACATGGAGACGACGAGTCAAGCCGTCGCGCAGGCGCCGGCCGCGGAGGACGGCACACCGCTTCCCTCCGCGCGCCGCACGATCGACGGATATCTGCGGGCACCCTTCCCCTGGTACGGCCTGGACGAGGCGTTCACCGGGCCGCGCTGGCTGACACAGGTGGGGACGGCCGCCGACGGGGCCGTGGAGCACGGTTCCATCGGGCACGGTGACGAGCCCTCGGTACGGGGCGGCGAAGCGGCGGCGGAGGAGCGGGACCGGTTCGCGGTGGTCGTGACCGTCGCCGCGAACCCGTCCCGGCGCAGCGCGGACGGTACGGGGCTGCTGGAGGCCACGTCCGTGTCCTCGGCGGCCTGGCTGGCCGGGGTCGGGCTGCTGACCTGCACCTGGCCGGGGCAGATGGACCACACCCTGCGGGACGACTGGCTGGAGCAGCAGACCGACACCGCGTGGGTCCTCGCGGACGATCTGGAGGGGGTGGAGTGGTCGACGTTGTCCCTGCCGGTGGATGGGGTGCCGCGGGCGTTTCACTACCGGGAGTCCGAGTTCGGGTGGGTGCTCGCCGGATCCACGGGGGAGGGGGTTCATCTGGGGGCGTATGGGCGGGGGATGAGTGCGTATGGGTTGGGGTTCGCGGTGATTAAGGACATCGCCGAGTACGGGTGATGGGTGGGGGTGTGGGGGGCAGGTACGGGGGCGGGTGCGGGTTGGGGTCGCTCTTCGCGCAGTTCCCCGCGCCCCTAAAAACCCTCCCCGCGCCCCTAAAAAACCCTCCCCGTGCCCCTAAGAGACCCTCTCCCGCGCCCCCAAAAGCCCTGTCCCGCGCCCCTGATAGCCGTTTCCTAGAACTTGTTCCTCGGGGTGATTCCCAAGGACAGGCCCGACAGGCCGCGCTGGCGGCCACCCAGTTTGCCGGCGATGGCGCGCAGGGCGGCGCCCGCGGGGGAGTCGGGGTCGGAGAGGACGACCGGCTTGCCCTCGTCGCCGCCCTCGCGCAGGCGGACGTCGATCGGGATGGCGCCCAGGACCGGGACCGTGGCGCCGGTGGTGCGGGTGAGGCCCTCGGCGACCGCCTGGCCGCCGCCCGTGCCGAAGATGTCGACCATCTCGCCGCAGTGCGGACACGGCAGACCGGACATGTTCTCGACCACGCCGACGATCTTCTGATGGGTCTGTACGGCGATGGAACCCGCGCGCTCGGCGACCTCCGCCGCCGCCTGCTGCGGGGTCGTCACCACCAGGATCTCGGCGTTCGGGACGAGCTGGGCGACCGAGATGGCGATATCACCCGTGCCGGGGGGAAGGTCCAGCAGGAGCACGTCCAGATCGCCCCAGTAGACGTCCGCGAGGAACTGCTGGAGCGCCCGGTGCAGCATCGGGCCGCGCCAGACGACCGGTGCGTTGCCCGGGGTGAACATGCCGATGGAGATCACCTTCACACCGTGCGCCGACGGCGGCATGATCATGTTCTCGACCTGGGTCGGACGGCCGTCCGCGCCCAGCATGCGGGGCACGCTGTGACCGTAGATGTCGGCGTCCACGACCCCGACCTTCAGTCCGTCGGCCGCCATCGCCGCCGCCAGGTTGACGGTGACCGAGGACTTGCCGACGCCGCCCTTGCCGGAGGCGACCGCGTAGACCCGGGTCAGGGAGCCGGGCTTGGCGAACGGGACCTCGCGCTCGGTCTGGCCGCCGCGCAGCGCGGTCGCCAGCTCCTTGCGCTGCTCGTCGCTCATCACGTCCAGCGTGACATCGACGCGGGTGACGCCCTCGACCGCCGCGACCGCGTCCGTCACGCGCTGCGTGATGGTGTCCCGCATGGGGCAACCGGAGACCGTCAGGTACACGGCGACCGCGACCGCTCCGTCCGCACCGATCTCAACCGATTTGACCATCCCGAGTTCGGTGATGGGACGGTTGATCTCGGGGTCGTTCACCGTCGCCAGCGCTTCGCGCACCGCGTCTTCCGTAGCCATAGGGTCGATGGTACGGCGCCGTACCGGGCCGCCGGGATGCCCGTCACCGGTCGTCTGCGTCACGTGCCCCGGTCCGGTCCGCCCCGATCGTCCGCTCGCCGTCGCCCTCCAGTTCCCGGACCATGTCCTGGAGCTCGGAGCGGATCCAGTCCCGGGTGGCGACCTCGCCCAGGCCGATGCGCAGGGCGGCGATCTCCCGGGTCAGATACTCGGTGTCGGCGATCGAACGCTCGTTCTGCTTGCGGTCCTGTTCGAGATTGACCCGGTCGCGGTCGTCCTGCCGGTTCTGCGCGAGCAGGATCAGCGGGGCCGCGTAGGACGCCTGGAGGGAGAGCATCAGGGTCAGGAAGATGAACGGGTACTCGTCGAAGCGCACCACCTGGGGCGCCGCGATGTTCCACAGCACCCAGGCGATGATGACGAACGTCATCCAGACGAGGAACCGCCCGGTCCCCAGGAACCGCGCGATCCGCTCCGAGAGCCGCCCGAACGCCTCCGGGTCCCACTCCGGCAGCAGCCGGCGCCGCCGCGTCAGCGGCAGATCCAGCCGGGCGCGCGGCCGGGTGGTGGCGGTCGCCCCGGCGGGCCCGCCGCGCTCCCGCGCGCTGTCCCGTTCAGGCGCCATCGCCCACCGCCCCCTCCCCGAGATGGAACTCCGTCTCCCGCCAGTCGTCCGGCAGCATGTGGTCCAGCACGTCGTCCACCGTGACCGCCCCCAGCAGCGACCCCGCCTCGTCCACCACCGGCGCCGCGACCATGTCGTACGTGGCGAAGAACCCGGCGACGACCGGCAGCGCCGCGTCCGGGTCCAGGGTCTGGAGATCGTCGTCCAGGATCGAGCTGACCAGGGTGTACGGCGGGTCGCGCAGCAGGCGCTGGAAGTGGACCGTGCCGAGATACTTGCCGGTGGGGGTCTCGTCGGGGGCCCGGCAGACATAGATCTGGGCGGCGAGGGCCGGGGAGAGATCGGGGTTGCGGACCCGGGCGAGGGCGTCGGCGACCGTGGCGTCCGGGCGCAGCACGATCGGTTCGGTGGTCATCAGACCGCCCGCGGTCCGCTCCTCGTACGCCAGCAGCCGCCGTACGTCGGCCGCGTCGGAGGGCTGCATCAGGCTCAGCAGCCGCTCCTTCTCCTCCTCGGGGAGTTCGGAGAGCAGGTCGGCCGCGTCGTCCGGGTCCATGGCCTCCAGGACGTCCGCGGCGCGCTCCTTCTTCAGCTTGCCGAGGATCTCGATCTGGTCGTCCTCCGGCAGCTCCTCCAGGACATCGGCCAGCCGGTCGTCGTCCAGGGCGGCGGCGACCTCCGCGCGGCGCTTGGGGGAGAGATGGTGCAGCACATTGGCCAGGTCGGCGGGGCGGAGCTGCTCGAAGGTGGCGAGCAGCGTCTCGGCGCCCTGCTCCTGCTCCTCCAGGGTGAACCCGGTGACGGCGGACCACTCGACGGTCAGCGTCTCGCCCCGGGCCCGGCGGAAGCCGCCCGCGCGGCTCTTGCGGCCCTTGCGGACGAAGACCCGCTCCACCTCCCAGTCCCGGCGGGCCGGGAGCTGGCGGACCGACAGATCCAGGACGGTGACCTCCTCGCCGGTCTCGGTGAGGGTGACGCGCCGGTCCAGCAGCTCGCCGAAGACCAGCCGTTCGGTGGGCCGCTGCTCGAAGCGGCGGACGTTGAGCACCCCGGTGGTGATGACCTGGCCGGAGTCGATGCCGGTGACCCGGGTCATGGGCAGGAAGATGAGGCGGCGGGTGGAGAGTTCCACGACCAGGCCGAGCACCCGGGGCGGGCGGTGCCCGACGCGCAGCATCACCACCACGTCCCGCACCCGGCCCACCTGGTCGCCGTTGGGGTCGAAGCAGGCGATGCCGGAGAGGTGCGAGACAAAGATCCGGGGGGCGCCGGCGGCCATGACTGCGCCTCCTTCCGGGGGCCGGTACGGTCCAGGGCCGTCCGCAGCGCTGCGCCGTACTCGTGTCGAATATGCCGGATCCATGCCGAATCGCAGGGATCGACCGGAGTTCAGGCTAGCCCGTACGCCTCGGATCCGCGCAGGTGGGGGGTCCGGACGGACTGGCTCCGAGCGGTGTCCGGGCCCCCGGTACGCTGCCGTACGCCGCTGAGGACACCCGCCAGAAAGGCAGCGCCACCTGTGATCGTTATGCGCCGGGGCCGTTTCCGCCGGAACGCTCTTGTGGGTGCGGTCTGCGCCCTGGTCATGACCGGGGCGACCGCGCTGACCGGGTGCGGCGGCGAGGACCCGGACGCCGGGACGAACGGCGTCGGCAAGCTGCCCCCCGACCAGATCCAGGCCAAGACCCGCCTGGCTGCCGACGGGGCGGCGGCGGTGCGGCTGGCCGGGAGCGTGACGGCGGGCGGCAAGACCTACAAGCTGGACATGCGGCTGAAGAAGGACGGCGGGACCGGGTCGGTCACGGCCGAGGGGGCGACCTTCCAGCTGCTGCGGATCGGCGAGGAGCTGTATCTGATGGCCGACGCCGGTTTCTGGACCGGCGGCGGGGAGGGCGAGGAGTCCGACACCGCGGCGGCCGAGAAGCTCAACGGCAAGTATGTGAAGGTGCCGGAGGGCGACCCCTCCTACGAGAAGTTCACCGGCTTCACCGATAAAGCCATACTGCTGGACGGGCTGCTGACCCTGCACGGCACCCTGTCCACCGACGGCCGCCATGAGCAGGCCGGTCTGCGCACCATCCGCATCACCGGCGACAAGGGCGCCGGGGGCACCCTCGATGTCTCCCTGGAGGGCACCGCCTACCCCCTGCTCCTCTCCCGCGCGGGCGGCGCGGGCACCCTCGTCTTCTCCGACTGGGGCAAGGACTTCCCCCTGGAGGAACCGGCGGAGGACGAGACGGTGGACTACGGGAAGCAGCTGCCGGCGTCCTGACCGCGCAGGGGACCGTCAGCGGCACCGGCGGGCCCCGCCCGCAAGGGCCCCCAGCGGCATCGGCAAGCAGCTCCCGGCGTCCCGGCCGGACGGGACCGTCAGCGCTCGCGGCTCTTGCGACTCTCGCGACCCTCGCGGCGCGCGCGGCCCTTGCGGAACAGCAGCTTGGGCAGCCCCGCCGGGGCCGGTTCGCGGGTCGTCGCCGGGGACGGCAGCGGGGGCTCGGCCAGCGGGCCGTCCGGCAGCGGTGCCGTCGCGCCCGTCGGGGCCAGCCGCAGCACCCGGCACTCCCGCTCCCAGCGGGCCGGCATCGCCTCGCCGTCGGGGGCGTTCAGCCGCTTGCCCTTCAGCTGAGCCACCGCCGCCCGCCATGCCTCCGAGCCCGGCGCCGGTTCGGTGACCGCCGCAGTCCAGACGACCAGCCGCCCGCCCTTGTCCTTGCTGCGGACCGTCACCTCGGCCGTGCCCCCGTCGGACAGCCCCGGCAGCGGCTGCTCACCGGGCCCGTCGCCGACGACGTACACCGCGCCCTCGTGCCAGATGTGCCACAGCGCGCGGGCCGCCGCTCCCTGGCCCCGGACCCAGACCAGGCCCGACTTCTTGGTGGCCTCCTCGATCAGGGCCCGGTCGAGCAGCTCGCGCTCGGACGGCTCGCGCTCAGATGTCATGCGCGCAGCCTATCCAGCAGCCCATCCGGCGCGGCCCTACAGCCAGCCGTTGCGCTTGAGGGTGCGGTGGATGCCGAAGCAGATCAGCGCGGTGACACCGAGCACCATCGGATACCCGTACTGCCAGCGCAGCTCCGGCATGTGATCGAAGTTCATCCCGTACACCCCGCACACCATGGTCGGTACGGCGATGATGGCCGCCCAGGAGGTGATCTTGCGCATGTCCTCGTTCTGCGCCACCGACGCCTGCGCGAGATTGGCCTGAAGGATCGAGTTGAGCAGCTCGTCGAAGCCCATGACCTGCTCCTGCACCCGCGCCAGATGGTCGGCGACATCCCGGAAGTACTTCTGGATGTCCGGGTCGATCAGCCGCATCGGCCGCTCGCTGAGCAGCTGCATCGGCCGCAGCAGCGGCGACACCGCCCGCTTGAACTGGAGCACCTCACGCTTGAGCTGGTAGATCCGCCCCGCGTCCGTACCGCGCGGGGCGCCCTTGCGGCCCGGCGAGAAGACCTCGGTCTCCACCTCGTCGATGTCGTCCTGCACCGCGTCCGCGACCGCGATATAGCCGTCCACCACATGGTCGGCGATGGCGTGCAGCACCGCCGAGGGGCCCTTCATGAGCAGCTCGGGGTCGTCCTGGAGCCGGTGGCGCAGCCCCCGCAGCGAGCCCTGCCCGCCATGCCGCACGGTGATGAAGAAGTCCCGGCCGGTGAAGCACATCACCTCGCCGGTCTCCACGATCTCGCTGTTCGCGGTCAGCTCGTCGTGCTCCACGTAGTGGATGGTCTTGAAGACCGTGAAGAGAGAGTCGTCGTAGCGCTCCAGCTTGGGCCGCTGGTGCGCCTGCACCGCGTCCTCCACGGCCAGCGGGTGCAGCCCGAACTCATCGGCGATCCCGGCGAATTCGGCCTCGGTGGGCTCGTGCAGCCCGATCCACACGAAGCCGCCCGAGCGCCGCACCTGGCGCATGGCCTCCTGCGGGGTCAGCGACCTCGGGGTCTGGACGCGGGCGCCGTCGCGGTAGACGGCGCAGTCCACGACCGCCGAGGGGGTCGAGGGGTCGCGGGTGGTGTCGTAACCGCCGGGGTCCTTGCGCAGGGCGGCGGCGGGGCGGCCGGGCCGGACGGCGGCACGCAGATCACGGATCATCGACATGGCAGGCTCCTTCGCGACGGAGCAGCCGCTCACGCGGGACTGCGACGGGTGGAACTGCCCGGAATGAGGACGTCCGTGCTACGGGATGTTTGGCACGTCCACAAAGCGGGGAGCACCGCACCGTTGCGGTGGTGAGCTTCGCTGCTGAGTCAGTACGTACGGAAGTACGGAAGTACAGACGGATCACGCAGAACGAAACGGGTGCTTCCTGCTCTTCCGAGATGAGGAGAACGCGAGAGGCGGCAGCCGACGAGAGCTTGAGGGCTCCAGAGCGAGAAGCCCTGTGCGAGGGCGGCTACTTCAGCGGGCGGAAGAGCGGGCGGTACTGCACGGTCGACTTCGGTCCATTGCAGCCCCACCTCCTCCGGCCGGTCCCTGGTGAGGGACGATCCATTCCCCGTGGGAATCGAGTCCCGTGGGGAGAACCCCCCGAGGGGAGTCCCGGGGAATGCTCGGTGTCGGCCGGGCTGTGGGCCGACGCTTGGCGCGTGCTGCCCGACCACCGGCCAAGAGTATCAGCCGACAGAAGTGTCAAGGGGCTGCTTCGCCCGGTACTGACGAGTTCTATGCTCCCGGCATGGCTGATGTTCTTCCTCTGGTCGAGGCCCGGTTGTGCGCCGCGCTGGGCACGCCGGACGCCCGCGCGGCCATCACCTTCCTCGGCACCGACCGCGTCGAGGTGCTCCGCTTCCGGGCGGCCGGACCGGACCCCGGCCTCATCGTCCGCTACGCCACCCTGGGGATGTCCGCCCAGCCCATGGCGGACCCCACCGCGACCCTCGCCGACCCGGTCAAGGGCCCCCGCGCCGAGCTGATCATCTCCGTACGGGGCGGGCTCGCCGACACCGACAAGGTGCTCCGCCCGCTCGCCGTCCTCGCCGCGTCCCCGCAGGTCGAGGGCGTGATCGTGGCCCCCGGCGCGTCCCTGGACATCGGCGGCCCGCTGTGGCCCGGCGCCCCCTTCACCTCCGTCCTGGTCGCCGAGCCGGGCGGCCTGGTCGAGGACCTGGAACTGGACGAGCCCCTCGACCCCGTACGGTTCCTGCCGCTGCTGCCGATGACGCCGAACGAGGCCGCGTGGAAGCGGGTGCACGGGGCGGGGGCGCTCCAGGAGCGGTGGCTGACCCACGGCACGGATCTGCGCGACCCGCTGCGGGGCGCGGTCCCGCTGGACTGAGACCGGCGCGGGCCCTTCGGCGCCGTGACGGAACTCACCTGTACGGCCGTTCAGTTGGCCGGGGCGGTGCGCCCGTGGTACGGGCGGTGGCGGACCGGTCGGGTGATCGTCCTTGACGGGACGGTGCCCGGGTAGGACCGTGGGGCTCTATGAGAGGCGAACCCAGTTGCCCGAAGTGCGGTGGCCGGGTCAGGGCTCCCGGCCTCTTCGCCGACTCCTGGCAGTGCGCTGTCCACGGCCCGGTACATCCCGTGCAGCCCGTGGTGCCGCCCAGCGTGGACGCGCTCGCCGCCGTGGTGCGGCAGACGCAGGTGCCGGTCTGGATGCCGTGGCCGCTGCCCGTGGGCTGGCTGTTCACCGGTGTCGCCATCGCGGGCGACGAACGCAGCGGGGGGCGGGCCACGGCGGTGGCCTGCTCGGGGCCGGGGCCGCTCGGCGGGACGAGCGAGCTGATCCTCGTCGCCGAGGAGATCGGCGTCGGGTTCGGCGCGCGGTACGCGGGCATCGACGGGCCGGATCCGGGGCCGCACCTCAGCGTCGGGAAACCGCCGGAGACCAAGGTGCTGGCGGCCGGGCGGCCGACGCCGCTGTGGCATGTCCCGGGACCACCGGCCGACCGTGCGGTCTTCGCCGGGGAGGCGCGCGGGCTGTGGCTGTGGGCGGTGGTGTGGCCGGAGCAGGCGGGGCTGCTGATGTACGACGAACTGGTGCTGACGGATCTGCGGGACGCGGGGGCGGAGATAGAGCTGGTGCCCTGCGGAGCGTTGGCGCGGCGCTTGCTTGAGCCGTAGGCGTTGTCGCCGGGGCGGTTGAAGGGTGCGGGGGCGTTGGGGGCGCCTGAGGGGTGGGGTGGGTCTGTGGGGAGGCGGGTGCGGGTGCGGTGGGGGCCGTTCGCGCAGTTCCCCGCGCCCCTGAAAGCAGGGGGTCCGCGGCAACCCTGCATCTTGGGGGCGCGGGGAACTGCGCGAACGGCCACGACGCTCCCGCACCCGGCGGACCACCTCCCGCCCCCCGATCCCGCCCCCCGCGCCGGTTACCCTAGGGACGTTTCCGTTTCCACTGGTCCGGCGTGCTGGGAGTCCGTGTTCGTGCGTATCGATCTGCACACCCACTCCACCGCCTCCGACGGTACGGACACCCCCGCCGACCTGGTCCGCAAGGCGGCGGCAACCGCGTCGCTTGACGTCGTCGCGCTGACCGATCACGACACCACTCGGGGACACGCCGAGGCCGTCGCCGCGCTGCCCGAGGGGCTCACGCTGGTCACCGGGGCGGAGCTGTCGTGCCGGGTCGACGGGATCAGCATGCACATGCTGGCCTATCTCTTCGACGCAGAAGAGCCCGCGCTGCTCGCCGAGCGGGAACTCGTGCGGGACGACCGGGTGCCCCGCGCCCAGGGCATGATCGCCAAGCTGAACGCGCTCGGCGTGCCGGTCACCTGGGAGCAGGTCGCGCGGATCGCCGGGGACGGGTCGGTCGGACGGCCGCACCTCGCGACCGCGCTGGTCGAGCTGGGCGTTGTACCGACCGTGGACGACGCCTTCACCCGGGACTGGCTGGCCGATGGCGGCCGGGCCCATATGGGCAAGCACGAGACGGATCCCTTCGAGGCGATCCGGCTGGTCAAGGCCGCCGGAGGGGTCACCGTCTTCGCCCACCCGGGCGCCAGCAAGCGCGGCCGTACGGTGCCGGAATCGGCCATCGCCGAGATGGCCGCCGCCGGGCTGGACGGCATCGAGGTCGATCACATGGACCACGACCCCGACACCCGGGCACGGCTGCGCGGGCTCGCCGGGGAACTGGGACTGCTGGTCACCGGGTCCAGCGACTACCACGGCAGCCGCAAGACCTGTGTGCTCGGCGAGAACACCACCGACCCCGAGGTGTACGGCGAGATCGTCCGGCGGGCGACCGGGGCGTTCCCCGTACCCGGCACCGGCGGGAACTGAACCCCGGCCCTCCCCCCCATACGTCCGTCAGCTCCCGTGCCAAGGCTTCACCGTGTTCGATCTCGCCGTGTTCGGCTCTCTCTTCCTCACGCTCTTCGTCATCATGGATCCCCCCGGGATCACCCCGATCTTCCTCGGGCTCACCTCCGGGCGGCAGGCCGCGGCCCAGCGGCGGATGGCCCTCCAGGCGGTCTGTGTCGCCGGTGGGGTGATCACCGTCTTCGGGGTGCTCGGGCATCAGATCCTGAGCTATCTCCATGTGTCCGTACCGGCCCTGATGATCGCCGGCGGACTGCTGCTCCTGCTGATCGCGCTGGATCTGCTCACCGGCAAGACCGACGAGCCGAGGCAGACGAAGGACGTCAATGTGGCCCTGGTGCCGCTGGGGATGCCGCTGCTGGCCGGGCCCGGCGCGATCGTGTCGGTGATCCTCGCCGTGCAGCGCGCCGACGACATCGGCGCACAGCTGTCGGTGTGGACGGCGATCCTCGCCATCCATGTGGTGCTGTGGCTGGTGATGCGGTACTCGCCGCTGATCATCCGGGTCATCAAGGACGGCGGTGTGGTGCTGGTGACCCGGCTCGCCGGGATGATGCTCTCCGCGATCGCCGTGCAGCAGATCATCAACGGGGTCACCCAGGTGATCCAGGGCAGCTAGCCCCTCCCCCGCAAGGGACAGAAACAGGGCCCCGTACGGGTGTTCCGTGCGGGGCCCTGAAGCTCGTCAAAAACGATCCGTGTTACGAGGCCGAGGTGTCGGCGGGACGGATCCACAATCGCTGTCCGATGGCAGCGGCCTGCTGAACGATCCGGTTGACGGAGGCGGCGTCCACGACGGTGGTGTCCACGGGCGTACCGTCGACGTCGTCGAGGCGCATGATCTCGAAGCGCATGGGCTTCTCCCTTCGTTTTCCATTCGTGGACAACAGCCGGGCCACTACAAACATTCCCTACGCTAAAGAAAATTTTCGGACGGCTAAATATCTTGGAGTGCGGGATGAAGGTAAGAGTGTGGACGGAGACTGATCGGGACCGGTTGTGTTCGTAGCGTGACCGCCGGGACAATGGAATGGATGAACGAGGACCTGGCGGCACTGTCCGCCCGCATCGACCGTACGAACGAGCTGTTGCAGCGCATGCTCGCCGAGGTGGCGAAGACGCCCTCGACCCATGCGATCTTCGTCGACGCGGGCTATCTCTACGCCGCCGCCGGACGGCTGATCGCCGGGACGGAGGACCGCCGCGCCTTCGATGTCGACGCCGAGGGGCTGATCGAGGGCCTCATCGACAAGGGCCGCCAGATCTTCGCCGACAGCCGGCTGCTCCGCGTCTACTGGTACGACGGCGCCCGGCGCCGTATCCACACCGCCGAGCAGCAGTCCATCGCCGAGCTCCCGGACGTCAAGGTCCGCCTCGGCAACCTCAACGCCAACAACCAGCAGAAGGGCGTCGACTCCCTCATCCGTACCGATCTGGAGTCCCTCGCCCGGCACCGCGCGGTCAGCGACGCGGCCCTGCTCGGCGGTGACGAGGACCTGGTCTCGGCGGTGGAGGCCGCCCAGGGCTACGGCGCCCGCGTCCACCTCTGGGGCATCGAGGCCCCCGAGGGCCGCAACCAGGCCGAACCCCTGCTCTGGGAGGTCGACAGCCAGCGCACCCTCGACCTCGACTTCTTCAAGCCCTACGTCAGCCGCCGCACCGCCGCCGCCTACGAGAACGCGGGGGCGACCCGGCCCAGCCGGGAGGACGTCCGTTTCGTCGGCGCCCAGATCGCGGCGAAGTGGCTGGCCTCACGCGGGCGCGAGGCCCTGGTCGAACTGCTGCCCGGCCACCCCTATCTGCCCGGCTCGGTCGATCAGGATCTGCTGGTGGAGGCGGAGGGCATGCTCCAGTACTCGCTGCGCGGCCAGGCCGATCTGCGCCGGGCCCTGCGGGACGGATTCTGGGAGCATCTGCGCACGCTGTACTGAGCGAGCGGGCCGCCCGACTCCCTACGGCAGGGTGTCCCAGAAGGCGGCCATCGCGGTGGCCGTGGGGAGGGGCCGGTCGATGTTCGGCGAATGGTCCGCGTCCGCGATGACCGTGCGGCGGGCCCGCAGCCGTACGGCCATGTCGTCCAGGAGCGGCAGCGGCCAGGTGCTGTCGGAGGCGCCGGACAGCACGTGGTACGGAAGCGCGAGGGCGGCCAGCTCCGCGACCCGGTCCGGCTCGACGCACAGCTGACGGCCGGTGGCGATCAGCTGGGCCGGTTTGTTGCCCAGCCAGCGCAGCCGCAGATGGTCCTGGCCGCCCGTACCGACCGCCGGGCCGCCCACGTCCTCGGGCGCGCCCATCGACTCGATCGCCTCCCACACCTCCGCCATCGACATCACCGCGAGCGCGTCCCGCAGCAGCTTCACCCGCTCCTGCTGGGACGGTGAGATCTGCGCCGGGCCCGAGGACATCAGGGTGAGGGAGCGGAAGGGGGCCGCGTCCAGCAGCACGGCCGCGCGGGCGATCTGACCGCCCAGGGAGTGGCCGAAGAGGTGCAGGGGCTCGCCGACCGCCGCCGCCTGGGCGAGGACATCCTTCGCCAACTCCGGTTGCGCGTACGCAGATTCGTCGTGCTCCGGGCCGTCCGACTCGTACTGGCCGCGGCCGTCCACCGCGATCGTGCGGTAGCCACGGGCCGCGAGCAGTTCGTGCAGCAGCCGGAAATCCTCCTTGCTGCCGGTGAACCCGGGCAGCAGCAGCGCGGTCCCCCTGGGTTCGACACCGGGCGCGACCGGATGGTCCACGACGGCGAAGTCACCGCGGGCGGTGCGCAGGGGGTGGGCGCGGGCGGCGGGCGGCGGGGTCAGAGAGGGGGGTCGGCTCACGCTGCGAGGGTAACGGGGGTGGGGGCGGGGAGGGAGGGGAGGGGGGATGTGGGTGTGGGTGGGGGCGGCCGGTCCGGGTACGCGGGAGTCCGGTCCGGGTACGGCGACGGCCCGGCTCCTCGTGGGGAGGAACCGGGCCGTCGCCTTGCGCGGGTCGGTCAGCCGTCGGTGGGCTCGGCCGCGACCGTCGCCTTGCGGGTCCGGCGGACCCTCGGCTTGGGCTCGGCGGCGGTCTCCGCCTCACCGGCGGTGGCCTGGGCCGGGATCGCCGCGGCGGCCTTCTTGCGGGGGGCCCGCTTGGGCTTGGCCTCGGCGGCTTCGGCGGTGTCGACCGTCACCTCGGCGGCCGTCGCCTTCTTGCGGGTGGTCCGCTTCGGCTTGACCTCGGTGGTCACCTCCGGCTCGGCGGTGGTGGCCTTCTTGGCGGCGGTCTTGCGGGTCGTCGTGCGCTTCGGCTTGGTGGCCTCCGAGCCCTCGGCCGTGTCCACCACCACCTCGGCGGCGGTGGCCTTCTTGCGGGGGGCCCGCTTCGGCTTGACCACGGCGGCCTCGGCGGTCACCGGGGCCTCCTCGGCCACGGGTGCGGCGGCGGCCTTCTTGCGCGGGGCCCGCTTGGGCTTGACCTCGACGGCTTCGGCGGTGTCGACGGCGACCTCGGCGGCGGTGGCCTTCTTGCGGGGAGCCCGCTTCGGCTTGACCTCGGCCGCGGCCTCGGTGGTCACCTCCGGCTCGGCGGTGGTGGCCTTCTTGGCGGCGGTCTTGCGGGTCGTCGCGCGCTTCGGCTTGATGACCTCCGCGCCCTCGGCCGTGTCCACCGCCACCTCGGCGGCGGGCTCGACCGCCTCCGCGGTCTTACGGGTGCGGCGGCGCGGCTTCGGCTCGACGGCGTCCGGCACGACGGCCTCCGGGGTCGGCAGGACCGGGGCCTCCGGTGCCGTCACCGCCTCGGTCACCGCAGCGGTCTCGATCGGCTCCGCCGGCTCCGCTGCCTTACGGGTGCGGCGGCGGCGCGGCTTCGCCGGGGCAGGCTCCAGGTCGGCCTGGACCTGCTCCGGTTCGGCGACGGGCGTCACCGGCTGCTCGGCCTCGACAAGCGCGGCCGGGCTGTCGGCAGGGGTCACGGACGACGGCTCGCTCACCGCGGTGGCCTGGGCGACGCCCCGGGTACGGCGACGGCGGCGCGGGGTGCGCGCGGCGGACTCGTCCTCGGCGACCGGCGCCACGGCGGGCGGTCCGGCCGGGGTCACCGGCGTACCGGCGGTCTCCTGCACGGGGCCGGACTCCAGCGCCGTACCGCCACGGGTGCGGCGGCGGCGGCGCGGGGTGCGGGCCGGGCGCTCGCGGTCGGAGTGCTCCGCACGGTCCGCACGGTCCGCACGGTCCGAACGGTCGGAGCGGTCGGGGCGGCCCGAGCGGTCGGAACGGGCCGGGCGGTCGTTGCGGGAGTCGTTGCGACCGCCGCGACCGCGCGGGCCGCGGCCACCCGGCTCGCCCAGGTCCTCCAGCTCCTCCGCCGCCAGACCGGCGCGGGTGCGCTCCGAACGCGGCAGGACACCCTTGGTGCCCGCCGGGATGCTCAGCTCGGCGAAGAGATGCGGGGACGTCGAGTACGTCTCGGGCGGGTCGTTGAAGCTCAGCTCCAGCGCCTTGTTGATCAGCTGCCAGCGCGGGATGTCGTCCCAGTCGACCAGCGTGATCGCCGTACCCGAGGCGCCCGCGCGGCCGGTGCGGCCGATGCGGTGGAGGTAGGTCTTCTCGTCCTCCGGTGTCTGGTAGTTGATGACGTGCGTCACACCTTCGACATCGATCCCGCGCGCGGCGACATCGGTGCAGACCAGGACGTCGACCTTGCCGTTGCGGAAGGCGCGCAGCGCCTGTTCGCGGGCGCCCTGGCCGAGGTCGCCATGGACCGCGCCGGAGGCGAAACCGCGCTGCCCCAGCTGGTCGGCGAGATCGGCCGCGGTGCGCTTGGTGCGGCAGAAGACCATGGCCAGGCCGCGGCCCTCGGCCTGGAGTATCCGGGCGACCAGCTCGGGCTTGTCCATGTTGTGCGCGCGGTAGACGTGCTGCGAGATGTTGGCGACCGTCGCGCCCTCGTCGTCCGGCGCGGTGGCGCGGATGTGCGTGGGCTGGGACATGTACCGGCGGGCCAGGCCGATGACCGCGCCCGGCATGGTGGCCGAGAACAGCATGGTCTGGCGCTTGGCCGGAAGCATGTTGATGATCTTCTCGACATCGGGCAGGAAGCCCAGGTCGAGCATTTCGTCGGCCTCGTCCAGGACCAGGCAGCGGACATGCTTGAGGTCGAGCTTCTTCTGGCCCGCCAGGTCGAGCAGCCGGCCGGGGGTGCCGACGACGACATCGACGCCCTTGCGCAGGGCCTCGACCTGGGGCTCGTAGGCCCGGCCGCCGTAGATCGCGGTGACGCGCACATTGCGCACCTTGCCCGCGGTCAGCAGATCGTTGGTCACCTGCTGGCACAGCTCGCGCGTCGGGACGACGATCAGGGCCTGCGGGGCGTCGGTGACGGAGTCGGGGGCGGCGCGTCCGGCCTCCACGTCGGCGGGGACGGTGACGCGCTCCAGGAGCGGCAGTCCGAAGCCCAGTGTCTTGCCGGTGCCGGTCTTGGCCTGTCCGATGACATCCGTGCCGGAGAGGGCGACGGGGAGGGTCATCTCCTGGATGGGGAACGGGGTGACGATGCCGACGGCCTCCAGGGCCTCGGCGGTCTCGGGCAGGATCCCGAGCTCTCGGAACGACGTAGTCAGGGTTTTGCCTCTTCTGTGTGCGCGGTGCGAGGCGAGCGCGGGGGTCGTGCTGACCGTGCCGGGGGACGTCGGCCCCCGAACAGCGAGCCGGATGGCGAGCCGGTTGGCACGGGACCTCTGCCGACGCTCTAGCGCTCGTACCGCTGAGGGGTCCCTCCGATCGTCGTACGTCCTCGGTGGACACCGGGCTGTACGGTCAGGGAGAGCTGTCGGGTCGGAGCCGATCGGGCCACCGACCGGGCATCCTCATACGTGCGGCCTGTCGAGCGCGGAGTCACATGACGACTGGGTACTCAGCAGGCGCATTACCACCATACCCCGGAATGGCGCACAGATGATGGCCGATTCGGTCACGTTGCCGTCGTCACATTCACGGGAGCGTTCACAGGGACGTTCACAACGGTGTGCGCAGGGTGTGCGCGGAGTGTCCGCGAGGCCGCTCGGCGGGGGCCCGGACGGGTGTTCCCGGGCCTTGTGGCCAGGGGGTTCCCTCGGGCGGCGGGCGGGCTATTGTGCGCTGCATGACCTCCGCTGACACACCTGATCCCTCGCCCGGCACCCCTGATCCCGCCGCCTCCGACGCCGCGGGGCCCACCGGGATCGCCGCCCAGGACTGGGCGCGGGCCGCCGCCGATCCGCAGTACCGGGCCGCCGTCGTGGATCTGCTGGGCGCCCTCGCGTACGGGGAACTGGCGGCGTTCGAGCGGCTCGCCGAGGATGCCAAGCTGGCGCCGACCCTGGCGGACAAGGCGGAGCTGGCGAAGATGGCGTCGGCCGAGTTCCACCACTTCGAGCGGCTGCGGGACCGGCTGACCGAGATCGGCCAGGAGCCCACGGCGGCCATGCAGCCGTTCGTCGCCGCCCTCGACGGCTTCCACCGCCAGACCGCCCCCTCGGACTGGCTGGAGGGCCTGGTCAAGGCGTACGTCGGTGACTCGATCGCCAGTGACTTCTACCGCGAGGTCGCCGTACGGCTGGACTCCGACACCCGGCAGCTGGTGCTGGACGTGCTGGACGACACCGGGCACGGCGGCTTCGCGGTGGAGAAGGTGCGGGCCGCGATCGACGCGGACCCGCGGGTCGGCGGGCGGCTGGCGCTGTGGGCGCGGCGGCTGATGGGGGAGGCGCTGTCGCAGTCCCAGCGGGTGGTGGCGGAGCGGGACGCCCTGTCGACGATGCTGGTGGGCGGGGTCGCCGACGGGTTCGACCTCGCCGAGGTGGGCCGGATGTTCTCGCGGATCACCGAGGCGCACACCAAGCGGATGGCGGCGCTGGGGCTCGCCGCGTAGGCCCCCGGCCCCGGCCGGGGTGAGGGGGCGGGCTCGGCTACGCCGTCGCCGAGCGGCGGCGGAGTCTGCCCGTGGGGCGGACGAGCAGGGAGACGGAGGCCGTCGCGACGATGGCCGAGCCGGTCAGGAGCAGCACCAGATGGGCCGTCTCCAGCGCGCTGTGTGTGACGAAGGCGCCGAACAGGGAGCCTGCCACGCCGGTCGACAGCACCAGGGGGCGGGCGGGGAGCCGGTGCGGGAGCCGGCTGGCGGCTGCCCAGGCGAGGGCCAGACCGAGCACCGCGGAGCTGATCGCTTCCAAGACCATGTCGGGGTTCCTCCCACCCGGCCGTCCTGCCCTAAACGGTCGTAGCCGGTCTTACCCCTGACCTGCGGAATGCAATCCCCCTCTGTGTGTGAATGGTGGTGGAGCCGTGGAGGGGGAGGGTGGTCCCAGGGGGTGGCCCCGGCGGATGAGTTGACGGGACGTCACAAGCTCACGGGTGCCGGGACGGGTCCCAGGGCGGGTCCCGGGACGGGTCCCGGGAACGTCAAAGGCCGGTGGGTCCGCTGGCACTCGGCCGCGGGCCCACCGGCCCTCGTGGCGTTCCGTCCGCCCTGGTGGCGTTCGCCGGGTCGGCTCGAATCGACTCGACGGCTGGAATCGACCCGACTACAGCGCGCCGAAGCCCACCTTGCGCGGGGCCGCCTCGCCGATCTCGACGTACGAGAGGCGGTCGGCCGGGATGAGGAGCTTGCGGCCGTGCTCGTCCACCAGGCTCAGCAGGCGAGACTTGCCCTCCAGCGCCTCGGCGACCACACGCTCGACCTCCTCGGCGGTCTGACCGCTCTCCAGAACGATCTCGCGGGGCGCGTGCTGCACGCCGATCTTGACCTCCACGGCTATGTCCCTCCGACGGTCAGTGAAGTGCGCGACCTTCCGCGCCGTACCCAGCACACATTAGCCCGGTGAGGGGATCGGCATGGGCCGCCCTGCCACGCCAGGAGCGAACAGGGGGCGGGAACAAACGCCGGGTTGCCGCGCGGCACGCCTCGGTGGTGCCTCAGCAGTCCCCCGGCGCCGGTTCAGTGCTGGTGCAGTGCTGGTTCAGTGCGGGATCTGCTCGGTGCCGTGCAGCGGGAAGCCGGCGATGCCGCGCCAGGCCAGCGACGTGAGCAGCTGGACCGCCTGGTCGCGCGGGACGCTGCGGTCGCTGTGCAGCCAGGAGCGGGCCACCACCTGGGCGAGCCCGCCGAGTCCCGAGGCCAGCAGCATCGACTCGGCCCGGGACAGCCCGGTGTCCTCGGCGATGACCTCGCAGATGGCCTCGGCGCAGTCGTTGGTGACCTTGTCGACGCGCTCGCGCACGGCCGGTTCATTGGTCAGGTCCGACTCGAAGACCAGCCGGAAGGCGCCGCCGTCGTCCTCGACGTACGCGAAATAGGCGTCCATGGTCGCCCGGACCCGCTGCTTGTTGTCGCTGGTCGACGCCAGCGCGTTGCGGACGGACTGGATGAGGGACTCGCAGTGCTGGTCCAGCAGGGCGAGATAGAGGTCGAGCTTGCCGGGGAAGTGCTGATAGAGCACCGGCTTGCTGACCCCGGCCCGCTCGGCGATGTCATCCATCGCGGCCGAGTGGTAACCCTGGGCCACGAAGACTTCCTGTGCGGCGCCCAGCAGCTGGTTCCGTCGTGCGCGGCGCGGCAGGCGGGTGCCTCGCGGGCGCGCCGCCTCTGTCTGCTCGATGGCTGTCACGCCGCCTCCCAAAATCGTCCATATCGCGGTGTGCCGCCGCGCGGCCATCGTACTTTTCGGTAACCGTGGTGTGCGCGGTGCGAGCGCAGAATTTCACGGACCGGACGGTCGGGAAAGCCGTGCGTATGGCCGCGAACACGCTCCGGCCGGGGTAAACCGGGCGGCTGGGGGTGGGGTCGACAGGGGGTCGACAGGTTCTGTGCGGGCCTCGTGGTCGGTGTCCGCGTCAGCGGTAGTCGTCCTCGTCCAGGGAGACGACCCGGGCCTGCTCGGCGAGGTCCGCCTCGTCGGCCTCGTCCGTGGTGTCCCTGGTCAGCGGGTCGTCGTGGCGCGGGGTGAGATCGGCGTGCTGCTCGGCGGCGTCGTCGGCCGGGGCCTCGACGTCGTACGCCTCGCCGTTGCGGGTCTCCTCGTCCGTGAAGGTGTCGGGATCGGTGGGGTCGACGGCCATGGCGGGCTCCCTTCCTACGAGCGCCCGTCCCTGAGGCATGCAGGGGCCACACGCGGGTGCCCTCTCTTCGAGCGTAGGAGACGGAGGGGGCGATGGCGATCCATGCCGGATACGGATCGGATGCGGATTGCCCCCGGATCGGACGGGGATCGGATGCGGGTCGGCCCCGGGCCGGATGCGGATCGGCCCCGGACCGGACGGAGATCGGCCCCGGACCGGACGGGGATCGGGCCCGAATCGGACGGGGATCGGACGCGGATCGGGTGCGGATTCCGGTCGGTCCGGCCGGATTCCGCTCGGTCCCCGGGGGCGAACAGACGTGTGAGGGCGAACACAGGAGAACACCCCTGTCGGTACGTGATCGTCTCGTAACATTGCCGCATGTCTTCGACCGAGTTGCCGTCCGTGGCGGCCAATGCGCTTCCGAAGGTGGCTCCCGTCAGGGTCGCGGACGGCGAGCGGCTCCGGTCGGTACGGCTGCCCGGGATCTCGCTGACGGTCCGCTCCCGGCCGGGACGCGTCGAGGGGCTCCCGCCCGCGCTCTACGTCCATGGCCTCGGCGGTTCCTCGCAGAACTGGTCGGCGCTGATGGAGCTGCTCGACGACACGGTCGACGGCGAGGCGCCGGATCTGCCGGGCTTCGGCGACTCCCCGCCGCCGGACGACGGCGACTACTCGGTCACCGGGCACGCCCGCGCGGTCATCCGCCATCTCGACGCCGCCGGGCGCGGCCCCGTCCATCTCTTCGGCAACTCGCTCGGCGGAGCGGTCACCACCCGGGTGGCCGCCGTACGGCCGGACCTGATCCGTACGCTGACGCTGGTCTCGCCCGCGCTGCCGGAGCTGCGTGTGCAGCGCAGCGCCGTGCCCACCGCGCTGCTCGCCCTGCCCGGCGCGGTCCGGCTGTTCCCCCGCCTCACCACCGGCTGGTCCGCCGAACAGCGGGTCCGCTCAGTGACGTCGCTGTGCTACGGCGATCCCGGACGGGTGAGCCCGGAGGGGTTCAGCGACGCCGTGGAGGAGATGGAACGGCGGCTGCAACTGCCGTACTTCTGGGACGCGATGGCCCGCTCGGCGCGGGGTATCGTCGATGCGTACACGCTCGGTGGCCAGCATGGGCTGTGGCGCCAGGCCGAACGGGTCCTCGCGCCGACCCTGCTCGTCTACGGCGGCCGGGACCAACTCGTCGGTTTCCGGATGGCCCAGAAGGCGGCCCGCAGTTTCCGCGACTCCCGGCTGTTGTCGCTGCCGGACGCCGGGCATGTGGCGATGATGGAGTACCCGTCGACGGTGGCCACGGCGTTTCGCGAACTGCTCCGGGATGTCGCGGCCGAATCGGGTACGGAATCGGGTACGGATGCGACGACCGGTCCGACGGTGGGTGGAGTGGTGGAGAGGCAGAGGTAGGAGAGGTACGTGCACCGGTACGTGTACTGGTACCTGTAGTTGTACGTGTATCGGTTACTTGTAGCGGTACGGGCACCTTGCACGCGGACGAAGACGGATACGACGCCGGATCATGCAGACGAACACAGGGAGCTGAGGCGGGACGTGGGACGCCACAGTCGTCGTGGACCCGCCCCCAAGGGGGACGCCGCGGACACCACAGGCCGTCGCCGGGGGGCGGGGGCCGATTCGGCGCGCGGTTCCGGCGGTGCGGCGAGAGCCGAGGGGGCGCCCGCGCCCGGGATGCCGGGGCGGGGGGCTCCGGGGGCCGGGTCGGGAGCCGGTTCGGGGGCAGGTGCGGGGGCGGGAGCCGGTGGTCCGAGACTCGCCGACGGCACTCCGGCGCATGGGTTTCCACGACTGGCGGACGGCACTCCGGCGCATGGCTATCCCCGGCTGCCGGACGGCACTCCGGCGCACGGATTTCCTCGGATGCCGGACGGACGCATGCCGGACGGGCGTGTGGCGGACGGGCGTGTGGCTGACGGTCGTGCCCCGGATGGGCGGGTGGCTGATGGGGCGTCCGCGCGTGGGGGAGCGGCGTCGGTGCGGGGTGGGCATCCCGAGCAGCATGAGACCGGGGGCGGCTGGGGCGAGTTCCGGGGGCGGGGGGCGGCCGGTGCCGCTGCCGGTTCCGGTTCCGGTGGGGGTTCCGGTGGCGGTGGGATACCGCGACAGCGGCCGACGCCTCCCGGCGGACCCCGTCAGGAGTATGTCGACGCCTTCGACGCCGGGGACGGTGACGACGGCGTCCTCGTCTCCCGGCAGCAGGGGCGCCCCGACGACCCGTACGGCTCCGTCACCCGGTGGGAGCGCGGGCCGGAGCGGGAGCGTGAGGGTGCGGGACGGGTCGGCGTGCTCACCGAGCCCCGGGAGCCGGACGAGGATCTGGTGCCGCCGGTCGCGCCCGAGCGGGCCAAGGGCGGCAAGGGGCGGACCTTCACCGGGATCGCGGCCCTCGCGGTGACGACCGTGCTGGCCGTGGTGGTCGCCGGGCAGGTGCGCGACGGCGGTGACGACGACTCCGTACAGTCGCGGGCCGCCGCCGAGCAGGCGCGGGACGCCCGGGATCCGGCCTCGCGCGGGGACGGGCGGCCGACGGCGTCCGAGTCGCCGAGCCCTCCGGCGCCGCTGTCGTACGACCAGAAGATGTCGCAGCTGTATCCGCTCGGTGAGTCGCTGGCCGGGCCGGGGACCTTCGAGGCGATCGAGGGTGTCGACAAGGCGCCGGGTTCGGGTGAGAAGTACACCTACCGGGTCGATGTCGAGGAGGGGCTCGGGCTCGACGGGGAGCTGTTCGCCGAGGCCGTGCAGACGACGCTGAACGACGAACGGAGCTGGGCGCACGACGGTGGCCGTACGTTCGAGCGGATCCACAGCGGCTCGCCGGACTTCGTGATCACGCTCGCCAGTCCCGGCACGACGGCCGAATGGTGCGCCATGTCCGGCCTGGACACGACCATCGACAACGTGTCCTGCGACTCCGCCTCCACCGAGCGCGTGATGATCAACGCGTACCGCTGGGCGCAGGGGTCGGAGACCTACGGCGACGACGAGATCCTCTCCTACCGGCAGATGCTGATCAATCACGAGGTCGGCCACCGGCTCGGCTACACCCATGTGACCTGCGACAAGGACGGCGATCTCGCGCCGGTCATGCAGCAGCAGACCAAGTTCCTGGAGTTCGACGGGGTGCGGTGTCTGCCCAATCCCTGGCCCTATCCGGGCGACGCCGGCCGCTGAGCCGACGCCTTCGTGGACGCGGTCCGGCCGTGGCGGTGCGGATGCGTGTGCGGTGTGCGGTAGGTAGCCGGGTGATCGCCTAGCGCGATCGAACGCGTCTCGCACGGGAAAGTTACGACCGTTCACCCCTTTTGGTGGCGCGATGGACAACCGTCCGTCGCGCCACCGCCTTGTCCGCATACGTTCGTCCCGCTGCGAGCCGCCGGGTCAACGGCGGCTCCCCATACGGGAGATCGGGGGTGCACTTGTGCGCATCGGAATGCTTACGGAGGGTGGCTATCCGTATGTGAGCGGTGACGCCAGGCTGTGGTGCGATCGGCTCGTGCGCGGGCTCGGGCAGCACGAGTTCCATGTCTACGCGCTCAGCCGCAGCGAGGACCAGGAGGCCGGCGGCTGGCTGCCGCTGCCGCCGCAGGTCACCCGCGTACGGACCGCTCCGCTGTGGACCGCCGGGAGCGGTGGTGTTGGTGGTGCCGGTGGTGCCGGTGGTGGGGGGGAGGGGGAGAGGGAGGCGCTGAGGGGGGCGGTGAGGGGGGCGGTGAGGAAGGGGGTGAGGGAGGGGTGGTGCGGGCGGGGGTTCGGGAGGCGCGCGCGCCGGCGCTTCGCGGAGGTTTATGGGGAGCTGGCGGGGGTGGTGTGCGCGGGGGGTGCGGATGTGGTTTCTGGGGGGCGGGTGGGAGTGGGGGAGGGGGAATCCGGCGGGTTCGCGGGGCGGGTGGGAGTGAGGGCGGGGGAGCCTGGGGGGTTCGCGGGGCGGGTGGGGCTGGGGGAGGGGGTCCCTGAGGGGTCCGCGCTTTTGGCGGACCGTTTCGCCTATGCCCTGTACGGGCTCGCGGACCTCGCCCGGGACGAGGGCGGCGGGTTGGAGGGCGCGCTGCGCTCGGAGACCGCGGTACGCGCCCTGGAGCGCGCCTGTCGTGCGCCCGGCGCCCAAGGTTCCGCGCGCGGGGCGCGCGTGCCGGATCTGCTGACCGTCGCCGCACACCTCGAACGCGCTCTGCGCCCCCTCTCCCTCGACTGGTACGAGGACGACGCGCTCGGCGCCGTCGATCTGTGCCACGCCGCCTCCGGCGGAATCGGCGCCCTCCCGGGGCTGCTCGCCCGGCACTTCACCGGCGTACCGCTGGTGGTGACGGAGTACGGGGTGCAGTTGCGTACCCACTATCTGGCGTCCGGCGCGGACGCGGCGGCCCCCGCCGTACGGGCGCTGCTGGCCGGCTTCCACGGGCGGCTCGCGGCGGAGGTGTACCGCCGGGCCGCTGTCGTCACCCATGGCAACGCGTATGCGCGGCGCTGGCAGGAGCGGTGCGGGGCGGAGCGGGGGAAGGTGCGGACGGTGTATCCGGGGATGGATGTGACGGCGTTCGGGGGACAGCCGGAAGCGGTCGGGGGTGGGTGTGGGGTCGAGGGCGGGTGCGGGTGCGGCGGTGAGTGCGGGGTCGGGTGCGGGGGCGAGGCCGGGGCTGGGGATCCGGGCACGCTGGTGTGGGTCGGGCGGGTTGCGCCGGCCAAGGATCTGGTGTCGTTGCTGCACGCGTTCGCCGAGGTGCGCCGGGTGGAGCCGGGGGCGCGGCTGCGGGTGGTGAGCGTCGGGGACCCGGAGACCGGTGCCGATGCCTATCTGGCGCACTGCCGGGCGCTGGCCGCGCAGTTGTTCCCCGACGAGGCGGCCGGGCCGCATGTCGTGGGGGAGAACCCGGTGTCGTTCGAGGGGATCGGCGGCCCGGACCTCCCGACGCCCGCCGCGGCGTACGCCTCCGGCGCGGTCGTCGTGCTGTCCAGCGTCGTCGAGGGCTTTCCGGTCGGGCTGGTCGAGGCGATGCTCGGCGGCCGGGCCACCGTGTCGACGGACGTCGGGGCGGTGGTGGAGGTCATCGGCGGTACGGGACTGGTGGTGCCGCCCCGCAATCCGCGGGCGCTCGCCGAGGCGTGCGTGGCACTGCTGCGCGACCCCGCGCGCCGTACGCGCCTCGAGGAAGCGGCGCGCGCTCGGGCGCTCGAACTCTTCAGCGTCGAGCAGAACATCGCGGCATTTCACGGCATTTACCTGGAGGTCGTCTTCCGGTGCCCGGTCCGCCGGGTCGTCCTCGACGCGGCGGGTGAGCCACTGCCGTTCGCCTACCCGGCCGAGGCCCATGTCCCCGGCCACTGGACCGACCCGTCCCGCCGTCCCGCGCCCCGACCCGTCCCGGCCTGGGCTGCGGGACCACCGGTCCGGGGAACGGCGATGACGGTGCTGGGGGAGGGGGCGTGATGGGTGAGTTCGGTGAGTTGAGTGGAGTGGGTGAGTTGAGTGGGGTGGGTGAGCTGAGTGGAGTGGGTGAGTTGAGTGGGGTGGATGCGCGTGGCGGGGCGGGCGGGGTGGGTGCGCCGGACCGGCCGGGGACGCCGGGGAGTCCGGGGGCCTGGGACGCGCGGTCCGAGCAGTGGGTGAGGGGCTTCGCCGGGTCCGCGCGGGCTTGGGCAGCGGTGGATGTGGGGGATGGGACGCGGGGTGGGGATGGTGGTGGGGGTGGAGCTGGGAGTGCTGGGGGGAGGGGTGGTGGGGATGGGACGCGGGGTGTGGATCGGAGCGGGGACCGGGGAGGGGATCGGAGTGGTCGTGGGGGTGAGGCCGCGGCGGGTGTCCTTGGTGTCGGGCCGGTCGCTGATGTGCCGGAGCCGTCCCGCTCTTCCGTCTTGTCGCCCTCTTCGTCGTCCCCCGTGCCGCGTACCGCACAGCCGTCCGCCTCCCCCGTGCCGCCCACCGCGCCGTCATCGGCCGCACCCAGCCCCGCCCCCGCCGTCCCCCGCCGGGGCGCGGCCGATCCCGTCAAGGCGCTGATGCACCGGCACCGCGCCCTGTGCGAGCAGGCCGTGGACCCGCTGGAGATCGCCGCCGGGCTGGAGGCGCACGGCGTCACCGACCGGACCGCCGCGCGGTTCCTGCACAAGGACGTCTTCTCGCTCGCCGAGGAGTTGTACGCCCGGGTACCCCGCGACGGAGCGGCCCGGCCGCCCGCCGAGGCCCTGGACGCGCCCAGGGTGCGGGCCGGTTGGGTGCTCCGCACGCTGCTGCCGGGCGCGCTGTGCGCCGCGACCCTCGCAGGGCTGCGGTTCACCGGCGGACGGACCCGGCTGCTGGTGGCCGCGGCCGGGGTCCTCGCCCTCGGCATCGGCCTGCGCGCGGCCCTCACCCGGGGCCCGCTCGCCAACCGGCGTCCGGTGACCGGCCCGACCCTGTCCACCGGCACCTGGACCCTCTGGCTCCTGGCCTACGCCTTCCTCGGCGACGGACTGCTCCAGGCCGCCGTCACCGGAGGCCCCGACGCCCTGCCGGGCGGTGCCCCCGCCGACCCCTGGCCGCTGGCCCTCGCGCCGCTGACCGCGCTCGCCCTGTCCTGCGCCCCGGCCGCCTGGACGACCCACCTCTTCACGGCCGCCGCCCATCGCCGGCTCACCACCAGCCGTGGTCTGGAGGAGTTCGCCGGTGCCGTACGGCCGCTGCTGCTCGGTACGTTCGCCCTGTCCCTCGCTGCTCTCGCGGCGCTGGCCGCCGGGAGTGCGGCGGTGCTCGGGGAACCCGCCGCTTTCCAGCAGACCCTCAGCCTGGGCGCCCTGCTGCTGCTCGCCCGGCTCCTCCACGTCCACGGGTTCACCCATGCCCCGTCGCTGGCCCTCACCGTCGCCGCGAGCGCGGAGGCGCTGGCGCTGACCACGGTGTTCGCCGCGCGGCTGCCCGGCTGCGACCTCCTCTCCCTCCCGGTCGAGACCCTGGTCGACCGCTGGGGGCCGGGCAGCGTCCCGGCTCTGATCTGCGCGGTGGCGGCCCTGGCCCTGCTCGTTCACGCCGCCCGCACCCTCACCCGGGCCTCGGCCCATGCGAGAACTGGGCCGTCGTGGTGAGCGGGGTGCGGGGACGGAGTCCGGGTGCGGGGTCCGGTGCGCGCCGCCCCAGCTCGTGCCGCTGCCTCCGGCGCGTGGCCCATGCCCGGCTCCCTGGGCGGGTGACCGCGAGGGCGGCGACGACGCCGGGCGCCCGGCCGAGGACCCACCGCGCCCGCCCCGTCACCTGCCAGCACTCCGAGAAGAGCACCCACCGCACCCGCACCCGCCCCGCCTCCCAGCACCCCGAGGAGAACACCCACCGCACCCGCACCCGCCCCGCCTCCTCCCGGCACCCCGAGAGGAGCACCCACCGCACCCGCCCCGCCTCCCAGCACCCCGAGGAGAACACCCACCGCACCCGCCCCCTTGCCTCCCAGCGCCCCAAGAAGAAGACGCACCGCACCCGCACCCGCCTCCCAGCACCCCCAAAAGGCGTAACCCCCTCCCTTCAGTCACCGAAGGCACCCGCACCCCCACCCCTCTTCCACCCGCACCCCCACCCCCCTTCCACCCCACCCCCACCCCACCCCCACCCCACCCCCACCCCTTCAAAGGAGAGCACCTGATGACCACCTCCCGACCCGGCGCGACCGCGGCCCCAGGAGCGACCGGCGCCACCGGCGTCACCGGCAGCGCCGGATGCCACACCCCGGGAGCCGCCCGATGAGGGTCCTGCTGATCGGAGCCAACGGATACATCGGCCGCTTCGTCGCCGACCGGCTGCTCGCCGACCCGGCCGTCCAGCTCACCGCGCTCGGCCGCGGTGACGACGCCGATGTGCGGTTCGACCTCGCGTCCGGCAGCCCCGGCGCGCTCACCCGGTTCCTCGACGCGGTCCACCCGGGCGTCGTCATCAACTGCGCCGGTACCACCCGGGGCGGTGCCCGCGACCTCACCCGGCACAACACCGTCGCCGTCGCCACCGTCTGCGAGGCCCTGCGCCGCAGCGGCTGCGGTGCCCGGCTGGTGCAGATCGGCTGCGCCGCCGAGTACGGGCCCAGCCAGCCCGGATCCTCCACCGCGGAGGACGCCGTCCCCCGGCCCGGCGGCCCCTACGGGGTCAGCAAGCTCGCCGCGACCGAACTCGTCCTTGGCTCCGGCCTGGACGCCGTGGTGCTGCGGGTCTTCTCCCCGGCCGGGCCCGGTACCCCGGCGGGCTCCCCGCTCGGGCGGCTCGCCGAGGCGATGCGCCGGGCGATGCAGTCCGGCGACGGCGAACTCAAGCTCGGCGGTCTCGGCGCCCAGCGCGACTTCATCGACGTCCGGGACGTGGCCCGCGCGGTGCACGCCGCCTCGCTGTCCGCAGCCCAGGGCGTGATCAACATCGGTTCCGGCCGGGCCGTGCGGCTGCGCGACGCCGCCGCCACCCTCGCCCGGGTCGCCGGTTACGGCGGTGCCCTGCACGAACTCGACGGCCCGCCCGGCCCGCTCCGCCCCGCCATCGGGCACCCGCGCGGCGACTCCGACCATGTGGCGCCCGTCGCGTACCCGTACCCGGACGGCTGCGGAAGCTGGCAGCAGGCCGATGTGCGCACCGCCCGCGACCGGCTCGGCTGGCGGCCCCGGATCAATCTGGAGGAGTCCCTCGCCGACATCTGGATGGAGGCCGCATGCCGTATCTGAACCCGGTCGATCCGGCCACCGCGAACCTCTGGGGCACCACCCGGCTCGCCCCCGCCACCTCGGTCCCTTCATCGATCTCGTCCACCTCGTCCACCTCGGTCACCTCGGTCACGTCGTCCACCTCGGTCACTCCGGCCGTCGGCACCGGGTTCGGGGTCCCCGGGTACGCCCACCCCCTCGTCGCCCGCGCCGAATGGGCCGCGCTCACCGACCCCGGCATCCCGCTGCACTGGGTCGTCCTCGATGTCGCCGACGGCCCCGGCGACCGCCCCGACCCGCACTGTCTGGAGGCCGCGGGTCGGCTCCGCAACGCCGGAGTGCGGGTCCTCGGCCGGATCGACAGCGCCTACGGTGCCCGCGGCCTCGGCGAGGTGATCTCCGCCGCCCACCGCTATCTCGACTGGTACCTCGCCGACGGCTTTCTCCTCGACCGCTGCCCGGCCGGGCGCGAGGAATTGCCCGAGATCCGCCGCACGGTCACCACCCTGCGGCTGATCGGCGACAGCGAACCCCATGTCGTCCTCGGCCACGGCACCCACCCGCACCCCGGCTACGCCGAGAACGCCGACCAACTGGTCACCTTCTCCGGCCCCTGGAGCGACTACCGCTGGTCGCAGGTGGCCGAGTGGACCGCGGGCTACCCGCCGGAGAAGTTCTGCCACTTCGTGCACGGCGTGCCGGGCGGGCATCTGGACGAGGCGCTGCGGATCGCCCGCTGGCAGGGCGCCGCCACCATCTGGTTCACCGACCGCACGGTCCGCGGTGGTGACGAGGAGGACCCGCGCGACCCCTGGGCGGCCATGCCCGGCTACTGGGACGAGATCGTCTCGCGCCTTGGACCAGGTGTCTCGGAATGAAAATCGCCATGGCACTGTTACGGGGAGAACAACCGTAGTGACAGACCGACCAACGGAGTCCCCGTGTCGTTGCCACCCCTGGTCGAGCCAGCCGGCGAGCTCACCGTAGACGAGGTCCGCAGGTACTCCCGCCACCTGATCATCCCCGACGTCGGGATGGACGGGCAGAAGCGGCTGAAGAACGCCAAGGTGCTCTGTGTGGGCGCCGGCGGCCTCGGTTCGCCGGCGCTGATGTACCTGGCCGCGGCGGGCGTCGGCACGCTCGGCATCGTGGAGTTCGACGAGGTCGACGAGTCGAACCTCCAGCGTCAGATCATCCACAGCCAGGCCGACATCGGCCGCTCCAAGGCCGAGTCCGCCCGCGACACCGTCAAGGGCATCAACCCGTACGTGGACGTGATCCTTCACGAGGAGCGGCTCGAAGCCGACAACGTGATGGACATCTTCAGCCAGTACGACCTGATCGTCGACGGCACCGACAACTTCGCCACCCGCTACCTGGTCAACGACGCGTGCGTGCTGCTCGACAAGCCGTACGTATGGGGTTCGATCTACCGCTTCGACGGCCAGGCCAGCGTCTTCTGGTCCGAGCACGGCCCCTGCTACCGCTGCCTGTACCCGGAGCCCCCGCCCCCCGGCATGGTCCCCTCCTGCGCCGAGGGCGGTGTGCTCGGTGTGCTGTGCGCGTCCATCGGGTCCATCCAGGTCACCGAGGCCATCAAGCTCCTCACCGGCACCGGCGAGCCGCTGGTCGGCCGGCTGATGATCTACGACGCCCTGGAGATGCAGTACCGCCAGGTGAAGGTCCGCAAGGACCCCGACTGCGCGGTCTGCGGTGAGAACCCGACCGTCACCGAACTCATCGACTACGAGGCGTTCTGCGGTGTCGTCTCCGAGGAGGCGCAGGCCGCCGCCGCGGACTCCACGATCACTCCCAAGCAGCTCAAGGAGTGGATCGACGACGGCGAGAACATCGAGATCATCGACGTCCGCGAGATCAACGAGTACGAGATCGTCTCCATCCCGGGCGCCAAGCTGATCCCGAAGAACGAGTTCCTGCTCGGCACCGCCCTGGAGACCCTTCCGCAGGACAAGAAGATCGTCCTGCACTGCAAGACGGGTGTCCGCAGTGCGGAAGTCCTCGCGGTCCTGAAGTCGGCGGGCTTCTCCGACGCCGTCCATGTCGGCGGCGGGGTCATCGGCTGGGTCCACCAGGTCGAGCCCGACAAGCCGGTCTACTAGCCCACGGGCCCTCGGGCCGGGCGTCGCACGCTTCCCGCAGCGGGGGCCGTCAGTACCACGGGTGCTGACGGCCCCCGCTGTCGTCAGCGGCAGACCGTGCCGTCCTCCGGCACCTCGTCCTCCAGCAGATAGCCGTTCACCGCGGAGTCCACGCAGTCGCTGCCATTGCCGTAGGCGCCATGGCCCTCGCCCTCCCAGGTGACGACCACACCGACCCCCTCGCCCAGTTCGTCGGCCATCCGCTGGGCGCCCTCGACCGGGGTGGCCGGGTCGCCCGTGTTGCCGACCACCAGGATCGGGGCCGCGCCCGGCGCGCTCACCTCCGGGGTGTCGACCTGGCCCGGCACCGGCCAGTCGTGGCACCAGCCGGCCGTGTCCCAGCCCAGGAACGGGCCGAAGACCGGGGAGATCTCCTCGAACTCCGGCAGCAGCCGCTTCGTCTCCGCCATGGTCGGCCGCTGCTTGTCGTCCAGGCACGATATGACGCGCTGGGAGTGGGGCGTCGTGCCGTAACCGCCCGCCGGATCCCGCTCGTTGTAGCCGTCCGCCAGCGCCAGCAGCTCCGAGCCGTCGCCCTCCTCGGCGGCGGCCAGCGCGCTGGTCAGACTCGGCCAGCCGGACTCGCTGTAGAGCGGCAGCACGATGCCGATCACCGCGAGCGTCTGGGTCAGCTCCCGGTCGCCGGAGGTGGGCAGCGGCCGGGCGTCCAGCCCGGTCAGCAACTCCGTGATCCGACGGGTGCCCTCGGCGGGGTCCTCGCCGGTGGACTCCAGGTAGTTCTCCAGGGCGCGCTGGAAGCCCCGGGCCTGGTTCTTGGCGTGCTCGATGGTGTCCGCCGCCGGGTCGACCACCGCGTCCAGGACCAGCCGGCCCACGTTCTCCGGGAACAGATGGGCGTACACCCCGCCCAGCTCCGTGCCGTACGAGATGCCGAAGTAGTGCGTCTTGGCGTCGCCGAGGACCTGGCGCATCAGGTCCATGTCCCGGGCCGTGTCCGTCGTGGAGACATGCGCCAGCAGCGGGCCCGCCGACTCCTCGCAACCGGCGCCGAAGTCGGCGGCGTCCTTCAGGAACGCCTCTTCCTCGGCCGCCGTGTCCGGCGTGGCGTCCACCTGCTCCGCCGCCTCGATCTGCGCGTCGTCCCGGCAGCGCACCCCCTCGCTGGCGCCGACCCCGCGCGGATCCCAGCTCACCAGGTCGTACCGCTCGTGCAGCGCGGAGACCACCGATCCGTACGACGGCATCGTGGACACCCCCGAGCCGCCCGGTCCGCCGAAGTTGAAGAGCAGCGAGCCGATCCGGTCACCGCCGGTCGCCTCGGAGCGGATCAGGGCCAGGCCGATGGTCTCGCCCTCCGGCTCGGACCAGTCCAGCGGCACCTTCAGGGTGGCGCACCGCCAGTCGTCACCCGGAGCGGGGGAGTCCGCCGTGGCCCTGCACTCCGCCCAGTCCATTCGCTGCGAGGCCAGCGAGGCGGGCAGGTCCGATCCGGACGGTGCCGCGGCCGACGGACTCTCGCTCTCCCCGCTCTTCCCGTCCGACGAACCCGACGTGCACCCCGCCACCAGCAGTGCGGCAGCCGCGCCGAGCGCGGACCACCGTACGAAACGCGTCATCGTGCCTTTCCCCCTCGCATGCCGTCCGCGCTTGTTCGGCGAACGGTTGTCAGGCCATCGTAGGCGGCGCCGAAGAAATCCGTCGGAGCCTGTGGATAACCTTCTGACCTGCGATTTCTTCTTCGATCACTTCGAATACTTCGACTGCTTCGGCTACTTCGGCTTCCCCGAACTCCCCGACTTCCCCGACTTCCCCGGCTTCCTCGGCTTCCTCGGCTTCCTCGGCCTTCTCGGGGAAGTGGGGTGGTCAGCCGCAGACCGTGCCGGTTTTCGGGACGCGGCCGTTCAGCAGATAGCCGTCGACCGCGGTGCGCACACAGCGGTTGCCGCTGTCGTAGGCCCCGTGGCCCTGGCCCTTGTACGTCACCTCCACGCCGACGCCGTCGCCGAGCGCGGTCACCATCTTGCGGGCGCCCTCGTACGGGGTCGCGGGGTCACCGGTGTTGCCCACGACCAGGATCGGGGCCGATCCCGGCGCGCTGACGTCGGGATGGTCGGCGGCGCCCGGCACCGCCCAGTCGGTGCAACTGATCATGCCCCAGGCCAGATAGTCCCCGAACACCGGCGAGGCGGCCCGGAACTCCGGCAGCTTCCGCTGCACGTACGCCGTGTCGTAGCGGGGTTTGTCGTCGGCGCAGTTGATGGACACATTGGCCGCGGTGAGGTTGCTGTACTCGCCGTTCGGGCTGCGGCCGTTCATCGAGTCCGAGAGCACCATCAGGATCTGCCCGTCGCCGTCGTAAGCCTGTTCGAGGCCCTCGGTGAGGTACGGCCAGAAGTCCTGTGAGTACAGCGACTGGGCGATGCCGCTGGTGGCGGCGGTCTGGGTCAGCTCGCGCGGGAAGATGCCGGGGATCGGCTTGCGGTCGAGGTCGTTCAGCAGCTTGGTGATCCGGTTCTTGACGTCCTGCGCGCTGTCGCCGATCGGGCAGTCCTCGGTCTGCGAGACACAGTTCTCGGCGAAGTTGTCCAGTGCGAGCTGGAAGCCCCGGGCCTGGCCGAGCGAGCCCTGCTCCGCGTTCTGGGTGGGGTCGACGACCGCGTCGAACACCGCCCGGCCCACGTTCTCGGGGAACAGATGGGCGTAGACACCGCCGAGTTCGGTGCCGTAGGAGATGCCGAAATAGGACAGCTTGGCGTCGCCGAGGACCTGGCGCATGAGGTCCATGTCCCGGGCCGCGTCCGTGGTGCGCACATGGGGCAGGACCCGCGCGGAGTTCCGTTCGCAGGCCGCGTTGAAGTTCCTGACGTTGTCGGCGTACGCGGTGCGCTCGGCGGCGTCGTCGGGGGTCGCGTCCTGCTGGAAGTACGCGTCCAGTTGCTGATCGTTCTCGCAGCGCACCCCGGCGCTGCGGCCCACCCCGCGCGGGTCGAAGCTCACCAGGTCGTAGCGGGTGCGCAGGGTGTCGTAGTCCCCGCCGAACGCGGGCAGGGTGGTGACGCCGGAACCGCCCGGTCCGCCGAAGTTGAAGATCAGCGAACCGATCCGCCGGTCCGCCGGGCCGCTGGTCCTGGCCCGGATCAGGGCGATGCCGAGGGTGTCGCCCTGGGGGCTGTCCCAGTCGAGCGGCGCCTTCAGGGTGGCGCACTGCCACTTGGTGCCGTCCGGCAGGGGCGACGGCGCCTCCCCGCCGCCCTCCGCCGGGGACGGCGCCGGGCAGTCCTGCCAGCTGAGCTTCTGCGCCGTCAGATCCTCGCCCTGCGCGTCGTCGTTCCCGCACCCACCGGTCAGGGCGGTGAGCAGGACGGCGGTGGCGGTCAGAGCGGCGGCACGCGCGCGGGATGGGTTCGGCATGAACCCATCCTGCGGTCGCCGGGAGCACCCCGCGCGGGGCGCGAGCCGTACGAGGTAACGGCCCGGACGCCGTACGGTGATCGAGCCCGGTGGCGGGGCGTCCGGGCCCTACAGGGCGCCCTTGCGGGAGAGGTGGTTGAAGGCGAGCCAGCCCGGCAGGACCGGCAGCCACAGGGTCAGCAGCCGGAACATCAGCACGGCCGGGGCGGCCACCTCGCTCGGCAGGCCGACGGCGATCAGGCCGACCGTCAGGGTGGCCTCCACGGCGCCGACACCGCCCGGGGTGGGCGCCGCCGAGCCCAGCGCGTTGCCCGCCAGGAAGACGACCGCGACGCTGGCGAGGCTGATCGAGCTGGACTCGTCGCCGAACGCGCGGATCGAGGCGTCCAGGCACATCACGAAGCAGGCGGTCAGCAGCAGCATCCCGCCGATGCCGGTGACCAGCTTCTGGGGCCGCTGGAGCACATCCAGCATGCGCGGGACCACACCGGCGAAGAGCGACCGCACGCGGGTGACGACGAACTTCCGCAGGAACGGCACCGAGGTCACGACCAGCACCAGGACCGCCACCGTCAGCAGGCCCGCGATGACCGTCCTGGACGGCGACAGCGACGGCGTCTTCTCGATACCGGTGAGATAGCCGAACGCCAGCAGCATCAGGATGTGGCAGCCCAGGCCGAACAACTGCGACGCGCCCACGCTCGCCACCGCGAGACCCGGCCGCACCCCCTGGCGCTGGAGGAACCGGGTGTTCAGCGCGACCCCGCCCACCGCGGCGGGCGCCACGATCTTCACGAACGACCCGGCGACCTGCGCCGCCACCGTCCGCACGAAGGGCACCCGCTCCGGTACGAAGCCCAGCAGGCTCATGGCCGCCGCCACATAGCTCAGCGCCGAGAACAGCACCGCCGCGGCGACCCAGCCCCACTCGGCGGTCGCGAACAGCGTCCCGAACTCGATGTGGGTGAGCTGCGAGAGCAGGAAGTACGCGCCGATGGCGCCCGCGATGATGCTGATCAGGGTGCGCGGCCGGACCCGCTCCAGACGGGCCGGTTCCACCGGTGCCTGGGGGCGGATCTTCAGCACCTCGTGCCGGATCTGGGTGAGCGGATCCTCCTCGCGGGCCTCGTCCATGGCCTCGTCCATGGCCCGTTTCTCGGCCCGGGACTGCGCGCGGGCCGCCTTCTTGTCGGCCTTCTCCAGCGCCTGCTCGGAATCCACCCCGGCGGCCTCCGCGCGGGCCAGCTTCGCCTGCCGGGAGGCCTCCAGGACCGCCTCGCGCTCCCGCTCGGCCCGCTCCCGGGCCAGTCGGCGCAGGGTCGCGCGCGTGGAGCGGCTCAGACCGATCGGCTGGAGCATGGGCAGACAGTCGGCCACCGCGTCCGGACCGAGCACACTGAGCGCCGAGGCCACCGCCCGCCCGGCGCCCACCCGCAGCGCGAGCGTGGTCACGAGCTGGGCGATGTCCATCCGCAGCAGCAGATCACCGGCCGCGATCTCCCCGCCGCGCAGATCGGTCAGGATCACCTCGCCGGAACGATCCACCAGGATCGCGTCACCGGCCAGCCTGCGGTGCGCGATCCGCCGCGACTGGAGGGCCCGCACCTGGTGCCAGGCGTTGCGCAGCAGATCGTCGGTGATCTCGTCGTCGGCCAGCGAGTCGAAGGAACGGCCGCCCGTGTGCTCGTAGACCAGCATCACCGCGTCCGGGCCCAGCTCGGAGGTGGCGATCAGCTTCGGCGCGTTGGCCCCGGCGGCGATGGCCGCGTAGGCGAGCAGCGCCTCCTGCTCCAGGGCCTGGCGCAGGGACTGGAGGCTGCGGCGGGTGGCGAAGCCGCGCAGGGTGAGATTGCGCCACACCCGGTAGAAGAAGCCCTGTGCCTGCTGTTCGCGGTCCACCACGGTGACGTCCAGGGGCGGGCCGTCCTCCAGGGTGACGAAGTAGCGCCGGCCGCGGTCGCCGTTGTCGCTGTTCTCCGGCAGCTCCTCGCGCGCGGTGCTCACGGGCCGGAAACCGACCGTCCTGAGGCCCGCCATCAGCGTGCGCCCGGTGGGCCGCACATTGGGCGAGCCGACCGCGTACAGCGTCCCGTAGGCCACGCTCCAGCCGATCAGCACGGTCAGGATGATCGAGAACGGTGTCGTGTAGCCCGTGACCAGCATGGAGAACGCGTCGAGCATCAGGACGATCCACAGCACCGCCCGCCAGCGGGGTCTGCGGGACATGCCGACGGCGGTCATGTACGCGATCACGGGGGCGAGATAGCCGTGCACCGGGTCGGTGAGCGCGGTGCCACTGCCGGGGGAGGGCTGGGTGAGCGCCTCCTGGATGGAGCCGGGGGCGGCCTGCGCGACCCAGAGGTCCGTGGCCAGGGTCACCCCGTGGGCCAGGACGGCGGCCAGGACGCCGTCGGCGATGCGCAGGCCGTCGCGTTTGATCAGCCGCTCGATCGCGAAGGCGACCGGGACCAGCAGGATCGCGATGCTGGACGCCAGCCCCGCGATCTTGATCAGCAGGTCGGGCGCCTGTCCGGTGCCTTTGTTGATGTCCTGTTCGAGACCCGAGGTGGTGCCGTGCGCGAACGCGGCGACGGCCAGCAGGACGACGATGCCGAGGACGCCCACCAGGAGGCGCATGAGGTCGGAGGGGCGGTGCACGCGCGCGGGGAGCAGCGGTTCGTCGCCCTCGACCGCACCGGTGGGCAGGTCGCCGGGGCCGTCACCGCCGGGCTCGCCGCCCCCCGCGGCGTGGCGGTCGTCGTCACTCTCCTCGGGCGGGCCGTCGGTCTTCGCGTCCGCATCGGCGGCGTCCGGGCGTGCCTGCGCGCCGGAGGAGCCCTCCGGGCCCTCAGGGTCCTCGGGGTGCGCACCCTGCTGCTTCATCGACTCTTCTTGGTCTCGTATCACCGGTCACCGCCCGCACGATGGTGGCATGCCGCACCGACACACGGGGGCATCAGGGTGCAAATGCGGGGCCGCACAGTCTGCCGGACGCCCCGCGCGCGGGTGGGGGCCACGCACCGTCGCGAGCCCGTCACATTGTCGGTGGGGTGGGGCAGGATGGGACGAATGAGCGAGGAGAGCCTGCCGGTGGACGCCCGCGCGGAGTACGCGGACGCGCTGCCGGAATACGCCGAGCGGGTCCTTGAGGTCACCGAACTGATCCCGCCGGGCCGGGTCATGACATACGGCGATGTCGCGGAGTGGCTCCAGGAGGGCGGGCCGCGTCAGGTCGGCCGGGTGATGGCCCTCTACGGCGGCGCGGTGCCGTGGTGGCGGGTCGTCCGCGCGGACGGTGCGTTGCTGCCCGGACATGAGCTGCGCGCCCTCGACCGGTACAGATCCGAGGGCACCCCGCTGAGGGGCGCGAGCCTGGCCGCGGAAGGGCATCTGCCCCGGATCGATATGAAACGGGCGCGCTGGGACGGCGGCGAACACGCGGAGGCTCACACCTGACAGCTTCCGCCATCGGGAGCGGCCGTGGGGGGCGCGTGATCCGTACGAGCGAAATTGGGCACTTGCGTGGCATGGCGTACGTTCATGGGCCGAGGGGTGCGGGATGGGGGGTGTGGGCTCTGCGGGGTCCGCGAGGTCCACGGGGTGTATGCGGCCTGTCCTGCCTGTGCTGGTGCTTCCTGTGCCGGTGCTGCCTGTGCTGCCTGTGCGGCGCAGGGTGTGTGCGGTGCACGCGGGTCGCGCGTGGTGCGCGGGGCCTCCGGGAAGAAGCGGAAGTCCGGCTTCCGTGCCCCGGGGCGGCGTAGCGTCGGCAGCGCGTGTCCCGTTCACCCCGCGGCCACCGCCCACCGCACCCGGCGGCGGACGCCCCCCGAGACCCCCTTGACGACGGCGCGCGCCGCCGTACCGAACAGACCCGAGCACGACCACCAGGACCGGCGAACCACGTGAGCTCCTCTTCCTCCACCAGGCGCCTGCCGCAGCTGAAGGTGCGGCAGGGGAACCGTGGCGCCTACCGGCTGGTCCGTACTCCTGAGGCCCGGCCGGATCCCCCTCGTCTGGACGCCGAACAGCGCGCGGTGGTTGACCACGCCCGGGGCCCGCTGCTCGTTCTCGCAGGTCCGGGCACCGGAAAGACCACCACGCTGGTCGAGTCCGTCGCCGCCCGGGTCGCCCGCGGCGGCGACCCCGAACGGATCCTGGTCCTCACCTTCAGCCGCAAGGCCGCCGTCGAGCTGCGCGACCGCATGGCCCTGCGCATGGGCGCCGCCCACGCGCCCCGCGCGACCACCTTCCACTCGTTCTGCTACGCCCTGTTCCGCGCCCACCAGGACAGCGATCTCTTCGTCGAGCCCCTGCGGCTGCTGTCCGGCCCCGAGCAGGACGTGGCCGTGCGCGAGCTGCTCGCGGGCCAGGGGGACCTCGCGCGGGCCGGTCTCGCCTCGGTGCGCTGGCCCGACGAACTGCGCGCCTGCCTCACCACCCGGGGCTTCGCCGACGAGGTCCGCGCGGTGCTCGCCCGCACCCGCGAGCTGGGCCTCGGCCCGGACGCCCTGGACGCCTTCGCCCGCCTGATCGGACGCCCCGACTGGCGGGCCGGAGCCGCCTTCCTCGCCGAGTACCTCGATGTGCTCGACCTCCAGGGCGTCATCGACTACGCCGAACTCGTCCACCGCGCGGTGCTCCTCGCCCACCGCACAGAGGTCGCCGCCCGGCTCGCGGCCCGGTACGACGCCGTCTACGTCGACGAGTACCAGGACACCGACGCCGCCCAGGTACGGCTGCTGCACGCACTGGCCGGCGGTGGCCGCACCCTGGTCGCCTTCGGCGACCCCGACCAGTCGATCTACGCCTTCCGGGGCGCCGATGTGAACGGCATCCTGGACTTCCCGCACGCGTTCCCCCGCCCGGACGGCCGCCCGGCGCCCGTCGAGGTGCTGCGCACCTCCCGCCGCTCCGGCGCCGCCCTGCTCGACGCCACCCGGCTCCTCACCCGGCGCATGCCGCTCACCCGGCTCCCCGCCGACAAGGTCCGCGCCCACCGCGACCTCGCCCCCGCGCGCGAGGGCGGCCGTATCGACGTCTTCACCTACCCGACGGCGGGCACGGAACTGGACAACATCGCCGACATCCTGCGCCGGGCCCATCTGGAGGACGGCGTTCCATGGCGCGAGATGGCCGTCCTGGTCCGGGCCGGCTCCCGCACCATCCCGGTCCTGCGCCGCGCCCTCACCTCCGCCGGGGTCCCGCTCGACATCGACGGCGACGAGGTGCCGCTCCGGCACGAACCGGCGGTGGCCCCGCTGCTGACGGCCCTGCGGGCGGTGGCGGAGGCGGAGACGGAGGCGGGCGGGGGAGGGGGAGCGGGCGGGGGAGGGGGCGTGGGAGCGGCTGACGTGGCTGTGGCGGAGGGCGGCCGGGACGGCGCCGGTGTGGATGCCGGTGTGGATGCCGGGTCCGACGCGGTCTCCGGTCCTGATCCCGGTCCCGATCCCGGTCCCGGTCCCGACCTCGACCTCGATCCCGGCTCCGATGCGGCCCCCACCTCCAGCGAACCCGCCCCCAGTGAACCCTCCGCCCCGGAGCCCGTCACCCCCCCCTGCTGGCTCGGTACCGAGACCGCCCTCACCCTGCTCACCTCCCCCCTCGCCGGGATGGACGCCGCCGATCTGCGGCGCCTGGGGCGGGCCCTGCGGGACGAGGAGCGGGCCGGGGGCAACGCGCTGCCGCCGCCCTCGGACGAACTACTGGCGCGGGCGCTCGCCGAACCCGAGCGGCTGGCCGTGCACGACCCGGCGTACGCGCACGGCGCCCAGCGGCTCGGCAGGCTGCTGCGCACCGCCCGGGAGACCCTCGCCGGCGGCGGCACGGCCGAGGAGGCGCTGTGGGCCCTGTGGGACGGCACCCCGTGGCCGGCGCGGCTGGAGCGGGCCGCCCGGCGCGGCGGCGCGGCCGGGCGCAACGCGGACCGCGACCTGGACGCCGTGTGCGCGCTGTTCGCCACCGCCGCCCGCGCCGAGGAACGCACCGGGGGGCGCGGCGCGCTGAACTTCCTGGAGGAGGTCGACGCCGAGGACATCGCCGCCGACACGCTCACCCGGCGTGCCGTACGCCCCGAAGCGGTCCGTCTGATGACCGCGCACCGCGCGAAGGGCCTGGAATGGCGGCTGGTGGTCGTCGCGGGCGTGCAGGAGGGGCTGTGGCCGGACCTGCGCCGCCGCGGCTCGCTCCTGGAGGCCGACCGGATCGGCCGCGACGGACTCGCCGAGCCCCTCACCCCGGGCGCGCTGCTCGCCGAGGAGCGGCGGCTGTTCTATGTCGCCGCCACGCGCGCGAAGGAGCGGCTCGTCGTCACCGCCGTGAAGGCCCCGGCCGACGACGGCGACCAGCCGTCCCGCTTCCTGACCGAACTCGGCGTCGAACCCCGGGACGTCACCGGCCGCCCGCGCCGCCCGCTGGCCGTGGCGGCGCTGGTCGCCGAGTTGCGCGCCACCACCGTCGACCCGCGCGCGTCCGCGCCGCTGCGCGAGGCCGCGGCCCGGCGGCTGGCCCGGCTCGCCGCGCTCGCCGACGAGGACGGCCGCCCCCTGGTGCCGTCCGCGCACCCCGAGCGCTGGTGGGGGATGTATGAGCCGACCGCGGCCAAGGTGCCGCTGCGCGACCGTGACCAGCCCGTCGTCCTGTCCGGCAGCGCGCTCGACCAGCTCGCCAACACCTGTGCGCTGCAATGGTTCCTGGGCCGCGAGGTGAAGGCCGACGCGCCCGCCTCGGCCGCCCAGGGCTTCGGCAACGTCGTCCATGTCCTGGCCGACGAGGTCGCCTCCGGGCACTCCCCGGCCGACCTGTCCGTCCTGATGGAACGTCTCGACTCGGTATGGAACGCGCTCGCCTTCGACGCGCCGTGGAAGTCCACCCAGGAGAAGGACAACGCGCGCGTGGCGCTCGAACGGTTCCTGAAGTGGCATGTCATGGACCGCGCGGGCCGCACCCCGGTGGCCAGTGAGCACGACTTCGACATCACCCTCGAAGCGGGCGCGTACGAGGTCCGGATCCGGGGGCAGATGGACCGGGTGGAGGCCGACGGCGACGGCCGCGCCTATGTCGTGGACTTCAAGACCGGCAAACAGGCGCCCAGTGCGGCGGAGGTGGCCCAGCACCCGCAGCTGGCCGTCTATCAGCTCGCCGTCCGCGAGGGCGCCGTCGACGAGGTGTTCGACGGCGTCCGTCCCGTTCCCGGCGGCGCCGAACTCGTCCAGCTCCGCCAGGGCGCCGCCCGGCGCGACGGGGGCGAGACCCTGCCCAAGGTGCAGGCGCAGGAGCCCTTGGCGGGTGAGTGGATCGGCGAACTGCTGGCCACGGCCGCCGGGAAGGTCCTCGACGAACGGTTCACCCCGACCGTCGGCCAGCAGTGCACCCACTGCGCCTTCCGGGCCTCGTGCAGCGCCCGCCCGGAGGGACGCCACGTGGTGGACTGACGCCACGTGGTGGACTGACGCCACGTGGTGGACTCATGCCACGTGGTGGAGTGACACCATGTGGTGGAGTGACGTACGGCACGACCCGACCCGGGCCCGTCCCAGGCTTCCCCCGGCCCGGCCCGGCCCGGCCCCGCCGCCCCGCCCGCCACCCCCGTTGTCAGTGCCCGCGGCTAGCCTCTTCGACATGCCCGCACCTCTCAGCGATCCCGAGCAGCTCAAGGAACTGCTCGGGATTCCGTTCACCCCGGAGCAGATGGACTGCGTCGTCGCGCCGCCCGCCCCGCAGGTGATCGTGGCCGGGGCGGGCTCCGGCAAGACGACGGTGATGGCGGCCCGCGTGGTGTGGCTGGTCGGCACCGGCCAGGTCGCCCCCGAACAGGTGCTCGGGCTCACGTTCACCAACAAGGCGGCCGGAGAACTCGCCGAGCGCGTCCGCAAGGCCCTGGTCAAGGCAGGCGTGACCGACCCCGATGTCATCGACCCGGACCATCCGCCCGGCGAGCCGGTGATCTCCACCTACCACGCCTTCGCGGGACGGCTGCTGACCGACCACGGGCTGCGCATCGGCCTGGAGCCCTCCGCCCGGCTCCTCGCCGACGCCACCCGCTTCCAGCTCGCCGCGCGGGTGCTGCGCGAGGCCCCCGGCCCCTACCCGGCGCTCACCCGCTCCTTCCCCGACCTGGTCAGCGATCTCCTCGCGCTGGACTCGGAGCTGTCCGAGCACCTCGTCCGGCCGGAGAGCCTGCGCGCCTGGGACGCCGAGCTGCTGCTCGCCGTGCAGGGCGCCAAGCTCAGCAACGCCGAACTGCGCAAGGTCCCCGACACGGCCGCCGCCCGCCGGGAACTCGCCGAGCTGGTGCTGCGCTACCGCACCGCCAAGCGCGAGCGCGATCTGCTCGACTTCGGCGACCAGATCGCCCTGGCCGCCCGTCTCGCCCGCCTCCCCGAGGTGGGGCGGCTGCTGCGCGAGGAGTTCCGCGTGGTGCTGCTGGACGAGTACCAGGACACCTCGGTCGCCCAGCGCGTCCTGCTGGCCGGGCTGTTCGGCGAGGGCACCGGCCACCCGGTCACCGCCGTGGGCGACCCCTGCCAGGCCATCTACGGCTGGCGCGGCGCCTCCGTCGCCAACCTGGACGACTTCCCCGAGCACTTCGCCCGCGCCGACGGCCGCCCCGCGACCCGCCAGGCGCTCAGCGAGAACCGCCGCAGCGGCGGCCGGCTCCTCGACCTCGCCAACGGCCTCGCCGGGCCGCTGCGCGCCCTGCACGCGGGCGTGGAGGCCCTGCGCCCCGCCCCCGGCGCCGAGCGCGACGGCCTGGTGCGCTGCGCCCTGCTGCCCACCCACGCCGAGGAGCTGGACTGGCTCGCCGACTCCCTCGCCCATCTCGTCCGCACCGGCACGCCGCCCGGTGAGATCGCCGTGCTGTGCCGCACGGCCGGCGATTTCGCCGAGATCCAGGGCGCGCTGGTCGCCCGGGACGTGCCGGTCGAGGTGGTCGGCCTGTCCGGGCTGCTGCATCTGCCCGAGGTCGCCGACCTGGTCGCCGTCTGCGAGGTGCTCCAGGACCCCGGCGCCAACGCCTCCCTGGTCCGGCTGCTGACCGGCCCCCGCTGGCGCATCGGCGCCCGCGACCTCGCCCTCCTCGGCCGCCGCGCCCGGCGGCTGGTGGCCCACGCGCGCGTGGACGGCGGCGGCGACCCCGACCGCAGGCTCGCCGAGGCCGTCGAAGGCGTCGACCCCGCCGAGGTGATCTCCCTCGCGGACGCCCTGGACACCTTCCTGGAACACACCGGGGACGACGACGCCCTGCCGTTCTCGGCCGAGGCACGCGTCCGGTTCGCCCACCTCGCCACCGAGCTGCGCGACCTGCGCCGCTCGCTGGCCGACCCGCTGATGGACGTACTGCACCGGGTCCTCGCGGTCACCGGTCTGGAGGTCGAGCTGTCGGCGTCCCCGCACGCGCTGGCCGCCCGCCGCCGCGAGACCCTCTCCAACTTCCTGGACGTCGCCGCGTCCTTCGCCGCCGGGGACGGCGCGGCCACCCTCCTCGCCTTCCTGGCCTTCTTGCGCACCGCAGCCCAGTACGAGAAGGGCCTCGACAACGCCCTCCCGGGCGGCGAGAACACGGTCAAGGTGCTCACCGCGCACAAGTCCAAGGGCCTGGAGTGGGACGTCGTCGCCGTCCCCGGCCTGGTCACCGGCACCTTCCCCAGCGCCCAGGGCCGCGAGAAGTGGACCGCCCAGGCCAAGGTGCTGCCGCACGGCCTGCGCGGCGACGCCGACACCCTCCCCGAGATCGGCGCCTGGGACGCGCGCGGGATGAAGGCGTTCCACGAGGCGATGAAGGACCACCAGCACACCGAGGAACTCCGCCTCGGCTACGTCACCTTCACCCGCCCACGCTCCCTCCTGCTCGGCTCCGGCCACTGGTGGGGCCCCACCCAGAAGCGCCGCCGGGGCCCCTCCGACTTCCTCACGGCCCTCTACGAGCACTGCGCGGCCGGACACGGCGAGATCGAAGCCTGGGCCGACGAACCGGAGGACGACGCCGAGAACCCGGCACTGCACCGCCGCACCGCCGACCAGGCATGGCCCCTGCCCCTGGACGACACCGCCCTGACCCGCCGCCGCGCCGCCGCCCGCACCGTCCTCGCCCACCTGGACACCCTCGCCGCCCGCGACCTCACCGCCACGGCCACCCCCGAGCCGGGCACCTACGACGACCCGGAGTGGCCGACGGAACCACCGGAGGAGGAACTGTACGAGGACGGGCCCCCTGGGGAGCCGTACGGGGACGCCGCCTACGACGAGGATGCGGCGTACGGAGAGCCCGCCCATGAGGCTGCTCCCGAGGAGAGCCCCACCCAGGGAAAGCCCCCCGCCGTCCCGCACCAGGCGTCTGCCCCGCAGACCGCCCTCCACGACGACGGGACCGCCGATCCCCTGACCCCCGAAGAGGCCCGTGCCGTCGCCTCCTGGGACCGTGACCTCGACGCGCTCACCGGGGAACTGCTCCGCGCGCGGGAGGCCGTCACGGAGGTGCGCCTGCCCGCCTCGCTCACCGCCTCGCAGGTGATGCGGATGGCCGCCGACCCCGACGGATTCGCGCGGGAGCTGGCCCGCCCCATGCCCCGCCCGCCGCAGCCCGCCGCGCGCCGGGGTACCCGCTTCCACGCCTGGGTCGAGGCCCGCTTCGAGGAACTGACCCTGCCCCTGCTGGGCCCGGACGAGTTGCCCGGCGACGACGCCGAGATCGCGGACGAACGGGACCTGAAGGCCCTGAAGGAGGCGTTCGAGCGGACCGAGTACGCCCGGCGCACGCCCTACCGGGTGGAGGCGCCCTTCCAGCTCGGCATCGCGGGCCGGGTGATCCGGGGCCGCATCGACGCCGTCTACCGGACCGGCGGGGGCGACACCGCCGGTCGCGGTACGGAGCCGGAGACGTACGAGATCGTGGACTGGAAGACCGGGCGGAGCCAGGACGCCGATCCGCTTCAGCTCGCCGTCTACCGGCTGGCGTGGGCCGAGCAGCGGGGGGTGCCGCCCGAGGCGGTCACGGCGGCGTTCGTGCACATCCGCACCGGCGAGGTGGTGCGCCCCGACAAACTGCCGGACCGGGCCGCGCTGGAACGGCTGCTGCTCACGGACCCCAGGGACGAGCCGCCCGGGGACGAGCCGCCCGGTGACGAACAGCACGAACGGGTTGTCACTGTGGGCCGATAGGCTCGTGACCATGAGCCACACCCCGGACAACGCCGTCCGTACGTACATCGCCGAGCACCGCGAGCCCTTTCTCGACGGTCTGCGCGAGTGGCTCCGCATCCCGTCGGTGTCGGCCCGGCCCGACCACGCGGCGGACGTCCGGCGCAGCGCGGACTGGCTCGCCGCCAAGCTGACCGAGACCGGCTTCCCGGTCGCCGAGGTATGGCCCACGCCCGGCGCCCCCGCCGTCTACGCGGAGTGGCCCAGCGACGACCCGGCGGCCCCCACGGTCCTCGTCTACGGCCACCACGACGTACAGCCCGCCGCGCCGGAGGACGGCTGGGACAGCGACCCCTTCGAGCCGGTCGTCCGGGAGAACCGGCTCTATGCGCGCGGGGCGGCCGACGACAAGGGCCAGGTGTTCTTCCACACACTCGGTGTCCGCGCCCATCTCGCGGCGACCGGGCGCACGGCTCCGGCGGTCCATCTCAAGCTGCTGATCGAGGGCGAGGAGGAGTCCGGCTCGCCGCACTTCCGGGCGCTGGTCCAGGAGCGGGCCGACCGGCTCGCGGCGGACGCGGTGATCGTCTCGGACACGGGCATGTGGGCGGCCGACATCCCGACCGTGTGCACCGGGATGCGGGGCCTGGCCGAGTGCGAGATCCGGTTCCACGGACCCGACCAGGACATCCACTCGGGTTCGTTCGGCGGCGCGGTGCCCAATCCGGCGACCGCCGCCGCCCGCCTCGTCGCCGCCCTGCACGACGAACACGCGCGCGTGGCCATCCCCGGCTTCTACGACGGTGTGGTGGAGCTGACCGACCGCGAGCGCGATCTGTTCGCCGAGCTTCCCTTCGACGAGGCGAGCTGGCTGCGCACGGCCAGGTCGTACGCGGCCGTCGGCGAGGCCGGGCACACCACCCTGGAGCGGGTCTGGGCCCGCCCGACCGCCGAGGTCAACGGCATTGGCGGCGGCTATCAGGGCCCCGGCACCAAGACGATCATCCCGTCCGAGGCGATGGTGAAGCTGTCGTTCCGGCTGGTCGCCGGGCAGGACCCCGACCACATCGAGAAGGCGGTGCGCGACTGGGCGGCCGGGCAGGTCCCGTCCGGGATCCGCTACGACATCGTGTTCAGCGGCGCCACCCGCCCCTGTCTTACCCCGCTGGACCACCCCGCGCTCCAGTCCGTGGCGCGGGCCATGAGCCGCGCCTTCGAGCAGCCGGTGCGCTACACGCGCGAGGGCGGCTCGGGACCGGCCGCCGACCTCCAGGAGGTGCTGGGCGCCCCGGTGCTCTTCCTCGGCATCTCCGTCCCGTCCGACGGCTGGCACGCACCGAACGAGAAGGTGGAGCTGGACCTGCTGTTCAAGGGCGTGGAGACCACGGCCTACCTGTGGGGCGACCTCGCGGAGCACTGGAGCACCGGGAAGCATGGCGACGGGGGCGGCCTGCGTGGGGCGTATGGCGACGGGGGCGATCAGCACGGGGTGCAGGGCGGCGCGGGCGACCAGTACGGGGCGCATGCTGGCGAGGGCGATCAGCCTGGTGTGCGTGGCGACAGAGGCGGCCAGCACGGCGCGCATGGCGGCGCGGGCGATCAGCGCCGGGCCCATGGCGACGAGGACGGCCAGCACGGCACGCATGGCGACGAGGGCGATCAGCGCCGGGTCCACGGCGACGGAAGCGACCAGCCCGGCATGCACGGCGGCGCGCGCGACCAGCCCGGCATGCACGGCAACGCGGGCGACCAGCCCGCCGTGCATGACGGCGAGGGCCGCCAGCATGAGGCGCTCGGCGCCGAGGCGCCCCAGCAAGGGCCGCTCGGCGCCGCGGGGGCCCACCAGGTCACGGGGGCCGACCACGCAACTGGGGCCCACCAGGTAACGGGGGCCCACCGCGTCCCGGGGACCGACCAGGTAACGGGGGCCCACGACGTCCCGGGCACCAACCACGTCCCGGGGACCCGCCACGTCACGGCGAACCAGCGCGGAGCGCACGGCGGCGAGGGCCCCCATGACGCGCACTGACCCCCCTCCCGCCCCGTCCGGAAGGACCTCCCGCGCGGGGCACACTGGAAGGACCGCCCCGCCCGGCCGGGCCCGGACGGACCAGGTCACCGCCTGCCGTACGTCCCGCCGAACCGCCCGCCGAAACGAACCGTTGCCCTGGGGGAGTTGGAAGCACCCGTGACCACCTGGACCGACCACACCGCCGACCGACCCGTCTCGCTCACCGCCCCCAGCGGCATCGACCGTGCCGCGCACCACCGGCTCGACGAGGCATGGCTCGCGGCGGCGTGGAGCCACCCCACGACCCGCTGCTTCGTGGTGTCCGGCGGCCAGGTCCTGATCGACGAGACGCCCGAGGGCCGCACCGAACTCGTCATGACCCCGTCCTTCGAGGCCCCCCTCACCGAGGCCCACCGCTACTTCCTGGGCATCGACGGGGACGGCGTGAGCTACTTCGCCCTCCAGAAGGACGCCCTGCCCGGCCGGATCGACCAGTCGGCCCGCCCGGCGGGCCTGCGCGAGGCCGGGCTGCTGCTCTCCCCGCGCGACGCCGGTCTCATGGTGCACGCGGTCGGCCTGGAGAACTGGCAGCGCACCCATCGCTTCTGCTCCCGCTGCGGGGAGCGCACGGTGATCGCCGCCGCCGGTCATATCCGCCGCTGCCCCGCCTGCGGCGCCGAGCACTACCCGCGCACCGACCCGGCCGTGATCATGGCGGTCACCGACGAGGACGACCGCATCCTGCTCGGCCGCCAGGTGCACTGGCCCGAGGGCCGCTTCTCCACGCTGGCCGGTTTCGTCGAGCCCGGCGAGTCGGTGGAGCAGTCGGTGCGCCGCGAGGTGTTCGAGGAGGCCGGGATCACGGTCGGCCAGGTCGACTACGTCGCCAGCCAGCCCTGGCCGTTCCCGTCCAGCCTGATGCTGGGCTTCATGGCCCGCGCCACCACCACCAGGATCACCGTCGACGGCGACGAGATCGGCGAGGCCCGTTGGTTCTCCCGCGACGAACTGCGCGCGGCCTTCGACTCCGGCGAGGTCCTGCCGCCGTACGGCATCTCCGTCGCGGCCCGGCTGATCGAACTCTGGTACGGCAAGCCCATGCCGACCCGGCACATGCCCTGACCCCGCTCCGCCCCGGTCCGAGAACGCCGACGGCCCCCTCCGCCACCTGCGGAAGGGGCCGTCAACGTCCCTCTGACCGGCCACGGCGACCGGCACCGGCAACCGGCCTCAGGCCGTGAGGGCCTGCTTGACCTGAGCCAGGCTCGGGTTGGTCATGACCACCTCGTCACCGCCGGAGGCCGGGACGACACGCAGGGTCGGCACCGTCTGATTCCCATTGTTCGCCTTCTCCACGAAGGCCGCCGACTCCGGGTCCTGCTCGATGTTGATCTCGTTGTACGCGATGCCCTCGCGGTCCATCTGGCTCTTCAGCCGGCGGCAGTAACCGCACCACGTGGTGCTGTACATCGTCACAGTGCCCGACATGTCTCTTGCGCTCCTTATGCGGTTCCGGGGACGGGTGCTCGCGCTGATGGAACGTATCGGACCTGGCGGCCATTCCCGCCGGGGGTATCCGGGACGCTCTCCGTCAGGTCGCCGCCGGGAAGAGCCACGCCCGCCGCCGCCCGGCACGCAGGTGACCGCACCCGGCCTCAGCCTCGCCGTCCGGCATTAGTACGACCGCAAGGGTGCCCCTGTGGACAACCGGCTCACCCGTCTCCGGCGACCTGGCAGCATGGCGGTGTGACAGCAGCAACGCACTCCCCTCTCTTCCCGCGGGTACCGGACACGGCCGACGCGGTGCTCGAAGGGCTAGACCCCGAGCAGCGCGAGGTGGCCACCACCCTGCGCGGCCCGGTGTGCGTCCTGGCCGGTGCCGGTACGGGCAAGACGCGGGCGATCACCCACCGCATCGCCTACGGGGTGCGCGCGGGCATCCTCCAGCCCTCCAGCATCCTCGCTGTCACGTTCACCAACCGCGCGGCCGGAGAGATGCGCGGCCGGTTGCGCATGCTCGGCGCCCAGGGCGTCCAGGCCCGTACGTTCCACTCGGCCGCTCTGCGTCAGCTCCAGTACTTCTGGCCGAAAGCGGTCGGCGGGGCCATGCCCCGGCTCGTGGACCGCAAGAGCCAGCTGGTCGCGGACGCCGCCGCGGCCTGCCGGCTCCGGCTGGACCGGGGGGAGCTGCGCGATGCCATGGGAGAGATCGAGTGGGCCAAGGTCACCCAGACCGTGCCCGCGGACTACGCGCTCGCAGCCGCGAAGGCGGGCCGCGATCTCCCCCGCGACCCGGCGGAGATCGCCCAGCTGTACGCGGCCTTCGAGGACCTCAAGCGGGCCCGCGGGGTCATCGACTTCGAGGATGTGCTGCTGCTGACCGTCGGCGTCCTCCAGGACCGCCATGACATCGCCGACCAGGTACGGGCCCAGTACCAGCACTTCGTGGTCGACGAGTACCAGGATGTGAGCCCGCTCCAGCAGCGGCTGCTGGAGCTGTGGCTGGGGCCCCGGGAAGACCTGTGCGTGGTCGGCGACGCCAGCCAGACCATCTACTCGTTCACCGGAGCAACGCCGGACCATCTGCTCGACTTCCGCGTCCGCCACCCCGGCGCCACCGTCGTCAAACTGGTCCGCGACTACCGCTCCACCCCCCAGGTCGTCCATCTCGCCAACGGACTGCTCGCCCAGGCCCGTGGCCGCGCCGCAGACCACCGGCTGGAACTGATCTCCCAGCGCCCCGCCGGCCCCGAACCGGTGCACACCGAGTACGGCGACGAGCCCGCCGAGGCCGAGGGCGCCGCCCGGCGGATCCGCGCCCTGCTGGACTCCGGGGTCCCGGCGGGCGAGATCGCCATCCTGTTCCGGGCCAACGCCCAGTCCGAGACCTATGAGCAGGCCCTCGCCGACGCCGGTGTCCCCTATCAGCTGCGCGGCGCCGAGCGGTTCTTCGACCGGCCCGAGGTCCGCAAGGCCGGAGTCGCCCTGCGCGCCGCCGCCCGCTTCGGCGGCAACGACGCCGCCCTGGACGAGGCCGTCGACCTGCCCTCCCAGGTCCGTGCCGTGCTCTCCGGCGAGGGCTGGACGACACAGCCCCCGGCCGGATCCGGAGCGGTGCGCGAGCGCTGGGAGTCGCTGGCCGCGCTGGTGCATCTCGCGCAGGACTTCGCCGCCGCCGGACCCGGCGCCACCCTCGGCGATCTGGTGGCCGAACTGGACGAGCGGGCCGGCGCCCAGCACGCCCCGACCGTGCAGGGCGTCACCCTGGCCTCCCTGCACTCGGCCAAGGGCCTGGAGTGGGACGCGGTGTTCCTGGTCGGTGTCGCCGAGGGCATGATGCCGATCACCTACGCGAGAACGGACGAGCAGATCGAGGAGGAGCGCCGTCTCCTCTATGTGGGGGTCACCCGTGCCCGGGAGCGGCTCCATGTCTCCTGGGCCCTCGCCCGCTCCCCGGGCCACCGGCCCAACCGCCGTGCCAGCCGCTTTCTGGACGGACTGCGCCCCGGCTCCGCGTCCGGCGCGGCCCGTGCCGGGACGGCCGGCGGCGCGGGCGGGGTCGAGCGCGGGGTGCCCGGCGTGGTCAGCGGCGAGCGGCGGCCCACCCGGCGCACCCCGGCCCGCTGCCGGGTCTGCGGGCGCACCCTCACCGACGCCGGTGAGATGAAGCTGATGCGCTGCGAGGACTGCCCCTCCGACATGGACGAGGGCCTGTACGAGCGGTTGCGGGTCTGGCGCGAGGAGGTGGCCCGCCGCAGCGGGCAGCCCGCGTTCTGCGTTCTCACGGACAAGACGATGATCGCGATCGCCGAGGCGGGACCCCAGGACGAGGGCGAGCTGGCCCGCATCCCGGGCGTCGGCGCCCGCAAGTTCCGCCGCTACGGGGCCGATGTGCTGGACATCTGCGCAGGCCGGGACCTCGCCGAGCCCGGTGACGAAACCTTTCCGAACTCGTCGAAAAAATAGTTTGCGAAAGCCCCGTCAATCCCCATAGGTTCTTACACACGAGAGCAGCGGCCTTCTCGGAGGCCCTGATTCCGTGTTCTACTTACATATCCGACGGGTTGGTTCACCCCAGCCCCCCGATACGCCGAGAGGAGGCGAGTCCAGTGATCAGCATCCACACCAGCTTCAGCAGCACGGTCAAAATGACCGATCGCTCGACCGTCTCGCTGTGCATGCTCGGCGTCTCGAACCCGGGCACCGGTCTGTCCGGCATTCCCGCCGTGCGCCCGGCTGCCCCTGTGTCTCCGGCCGGTCTCCCCGTCCGTGAGCGCAATGAGCGACCGATCAAGGCACTGGAAGCGGCAGTACTGGCTCAGGCAGACGCCTATGCCTTTACGGCGACCGGTGCCGGATTCCGGAAGCAGACGACGCAGCACCACCAGATGTGGGCCTTCCGTGGGCCAGAACCCTGGAGCGATCCAGCCTGATCGGCGATCAGGCCGGCACCCTTCCAGGGCCGCGGAACCCCATCCGGGATCCGCGGCCCTTCTGTTTTCCCCGAACGGGGAGAGCAGGACCGAAGGGCCTCGGGACAAGACAGAACCCGGCACCACAGCCGACCACCGGCCCCACAGGGCCGGACCGACCAGACGAGGAAGACGAACCGTGCAACTCGAAGCGCACGCCACGTCCGTACCGCCTTCCGGAACGATCCCGCCGCCCGGCCTCACGGAGGACTCCACCTTGACCCCGCTCACCGCGCTCACCGCGCTCGACGACGCCATCGAGAACCTGGGCGTACCCGTCCCCTGCCGTTCCTACGACCCGGAGGTCTTCTTCGCGGAGTCCCCGGCGGACGTCGAGTACGCCAAGTCCCTCTGCCGCACCTGTCCGCTGATGGAGGCCTGCCTCGCCGGCGCCAAGGAGCGGCGTGAGCCGTGGGGCGTCTGGGGCGGCGAACTGTTCGTCCAGGGTGTCGTCGTCGCCCGGAAGCGGCCGCGTGGCCGCCCGCGCAAGAACCCGGTCACGGCATGAACACCCCAGGAACGATCGATCGTCCCCTCACGCTCGACCCCCAGAAACAGGCCCCGATGAAGCCGTCCGCACACGAGCCCACCGGCTCGGCGACAGAAGACGTCAGCACCACCGGCGCGCACGACTCGCGCCAGAACAGGACCCGAGAGATGCAACTCATCCCAGAAGCGCTCGCCCGTGCGCATATGCACGACCGGCTGCGTGAAGCGGAGCAGGAGCGCCGGGCGATCCGCCTGGCCGCGGCCCGCCGGATGCAGCGGCGGGCCGAGCGCGCCTCGATGCGCGCCCGCCGTGCGCTGGCCATGGCCGTCATGCAGTAATCCGCCCACACCTGAAGCGGTGGCCTCCCGGACCGACCGGGAGGCGAAGACTTCTCGCGGGGGCCGGTCCGTCCGAACGACGCTGTTGGCTTAATCTCCGGCTCTGATGCTTCGCCCCGTCGTTATGCGGCGGGGCGAAGTACTGTCAAAAGGCTGGTCCGGGTGCGGGCCCGGGGCTGGTCGCTGAGCCAGGCGTTGATGCGGATGAGGTTGATCGCGGCGCCGGTGAGTTGGTGCTGGAGGCTGGTCTTGGCGAGTCCGCGGTAGC